>NZ_BAAGZR010000025.1:0-475984 GCF_054778255.1 Yimella radicis | reverse complement strand
CCTCATCGCTACCGTCGCCTGGCCGCCACCCACCAAGCACTTCACGACCGTCCCCCGGTACAAGCCCGGCACAGTGTCCCGGAAGTGACGACATTCATGTGTCCCAGAAGTGACGCGTCATGACACGGAGTGCCCTGATGCATTAGGAGTGCCCTCGCCGGGACGGTCAGTCGCGCGGCGCGGTGTTCTTCGGCGTCAGCAACTCGTCCAGGACCGCTCCGAGGACGGCGAGCAGCGCCTTCTTCCATTGCGGCGTCGGGTCGACCGGCATCGCCAGCTTCTCGCCCTCGGGGTCGAAGCCGACCTTGTGCACTTCCTTGTCCTTCGGCAGCGCGATGCCGGGGCAGACCGAGTCCTTGTCGATCAGCTTGCCGTTCTGCAGGAAGCCGTAGGTCTGCTGCTCGACGCACAGGTTGCCGCTACCCAGCACGGCACCGTGGTTGCCCTGGTCGTTGACCGCGAGGAAGCGGGTGTTCTTGGACGCCTTGTGCGCCTTCAGCCCGCCTTCGTACGCGGTCGCCGGGTCGTTCTCGGTCTGCACCAGCAGCATCTGCGGCGCCTTCGAGGTGTCGACCTTCATGTCCTGTGCTTTGTAGGGCCAGTACGCGCACTCGTTCGCCGTGTCGAAGTAGCCGACGAGCGGGTACTTCTGGCCGTCCTGCTTGGCACGGTCGACGTACGACTTCTCGTCCTTGTTCCACGAGGTGTCGTTGCAGCGGATCGCCATGAACACGGTGTTCTGGTTGCGGGAGTCGTCGATGTCCTTCTTGGTGCGGCCGCTGCCGGCAGCGCCCTCGGCGGTGCGCAGCGCCTCCGCGTCACCGTTCATCGCCTGCTTCAGCAGCGCCAGTAGCGCACCGGAGCTCTGGAAACCACGGTCGCTGTACAGCGTCTGGGCGACGATGTTGTCGATGATCATCGGCTCGAACTGGCCGAGCTTGCCCTCGCCCGCAGCCTTGCGGATGTCCTCGTAGGCGGCGTTGACGTCGTCCGGGGTCGAGCCGAGGTTGTAGGTGGTGTTCTGGCGGGCCAGCCACGGCAGCAGCTGATCCTTGAAACGGCGCTGGAACGACATCGGCTGGGTGGCCCAGCTCGACTGCAGTGTGCCGGTGAACTCGGTGTTGCTGTCCAGCACGAAGCGTCCGACCTGCTTGGGGAACAGCGTCGAGTAGTACGCCCCGAGCCAGGTGCCGGCGCTCACGCCGTAGTAGTCGACGGTCTCGACCTTCAACAACTGGCGGACGAGTTCGTGGTCACGCGCAGTGTTGGCCGTGGTGATGTACGGCAGCAGATCACCGTTCTCACGCGCGCACTCGTCCACGGTCTTCTTCGCGGCGGTCTGCAGGGCCGAGATGTCGGAGTCGGACAGGTTGCGGTAGTCGGTGACACCGCGCGGGGAGTACGACTTGCAGGTCAGCCGCGTCCCGCCGCCGACGCCGCGCGGGTCGATGCCGATGACCACGTGGCTCTCGCCGAGCGGGGACAGTGCCGCGGTGATCACCGAGAAGGCACCGGCCGGTCCGCCGGGGCCGCCGGGATTGGTCATCAGGACGCGGTGGTTCTCGCCCTTGGCCGGCTTGGTGCGGGTGACCATCACCTCGATCTCGCCCTTGCCAGGGTCGCCGTAGTCCTTCGGCACCTTGATCTTGGCGCATTCGCTGCGGTCGTTGACCGGGGCCAGGTCACGCAGACTGAAGGACTTGAGTTCCTTCACGTCGTCGGTGCAGGTGTCCTTGCTCCACTGCATCTGCTGGGCGGTGTACTTGCTGAGGTCGGCGCCGGTGGGGGAGAGCTTGCCGTCGCCGGCAGCCTTCGTATCGCCGCCGCCGCCGTTCGCCGATGTCGTGGTCGTGGTCGACGAACCGGTGTTCTTCGAGCCTTCGCTGTCGCCGTTGCAACCCGCCAGCGTCGCCGCCAACGTGACCACCGTCGTCGCGGTCAACGCCCGCGTCCCCCACTTGTGCGCCATGTCCCCTGCTCCTGGTCGATTGAGTCCTGCCGGGAGCCTAGACGGGCTCGAGCGGGTAGATGGTTCCTGGTGCAGACCGTCAGCCGGGGAAGCCCTGAGGATTCGCCGACTGCCAACGCCAGGTGTCGGCACACATGTCCTCGATGGACTTCGTTGTGCGCCAGCCGAGTTCGTGCAATGCGCGGGTCGGATCGGCGTACGTCACCGGCAGATCACCGGTGCGGCGAGGTCCGATCTCGTACGGGATCTCGACTCCGGTGGCCGTGCGGAACGCGTTGATCATGGCCAACACGGACGTCGGCACGCCGGTGCCCAGGTTGAACGCGCGTACCGGTTCGGCCATCGCGTCGATGTGCTCCAGTGCGGCGAGGTGCCCGGCCGCGAGGTCTTCCACGTGGATGTAGTCGCGCTCGCAGGTGCCGTCGGCGGTGTCGTAGTCGTCACCGAACACGGTCAGCTTCTCCCGGCGTCCGACCGCGACCTGGGAGATGAACGGCATCAAGTTGTTCGGGATGCCCTGCGGGTCCTCGCCGATCGTGCCGGACGGGTGCGCGCCGACCGGGTTGAAATAGCGCAGCAGCGCGACCCGCATGCCGGGTGTCGCACGGGCGACGTCGCCGATGATCTGCTCGTTCATCACCTTCGTCCAGCCGTACGGGTTGGACGACTGCAGTGGTCGGTAGTCCTCCTGGGACGGCTGCGGGGACTCATCGCCGTACACCGTCGCCGAGGACGAGAACACCAGGCGGTGGACGCCGTGCGTCGCCATTGCGCGCAGCAGACTGAACGTGCTGTCCAGGTTGTTGCGGTAGTACTGCAGCGGCTTCTCGACACTCTCGCCGACGGCCTTGTGCCCGGCGAAGTGGATCACCGCGTCGAACCGCTCGGCCGCGAACAGCGCCTCGGTCTTGTCGGGGTCGCACAGGTCGAACGCGTGCAGCGGGATGTGGCCGCCGACAAGCTGCTCGACTCGTGCCACGGCGCTCGCCTTGCTGTTGTCGAAATCGTCGACAACGGTCACGTCGTGCCCGGCCTGCTTGAGCTGGACGACCGTGTGCGAACCGATGAAGCCGGCCCCACCGGCGACGAGAACATGCATGAGCGCACCCTACTTTCCGTCGTCCCCGATCGGTTCGGGGACGACCTCTGACCGGCGTTCTGTTGCGTGCCGGTACCGTCCCCGTCGGCTCGGACGTCCTGACACTATGGACCGGTGAATTCCGTGCCGTGGACCCGGGAGCACGTCGCCACCGTGCGACGCGCCCCGTTGTCGAAACAGCGTGGCGGCTACAACTGCGACGATGTCGACCGCTATCTGCAGCACGTCGTCGCCCTGATGCGCGCCGGCCGCGAGGTGCCCTCTGCGCCGACGTCCGGACTGCGTCGCTCGCCGCTCAAGCAGGGCTATGCACCGGCCGCCGTCGAGGCATTGTTCGGCCACATTGCTGATTGGCAGACCGAGTTGGCGGCCCCGAAGCGCGCCCCTGCCGAAGCGATGGCGGCTGCCGTGCCGCAGCGTCCGTACTGGACTCCGCAGCAACTCGACTGGGTGCGTGAATCGAACTTCCGGCCGGCCCGTGGCAAGCGCGGCTACGCCGAGGACGAGGTCGACTCCTTCCTCGACCGGGTGCTCATCGCGATGACCAAGGGGGAAGAGATGCCCGACATCGACTCGGTGCGCTTCTACCCGCCCCGCGCCGGTCGCGCGGGTTACGAGGCGCTCGCAGTCGACAAGTTCCTGGACGACCTCAAGCGCCTGCGCCCCATCCTGCGCTGAGCGGCACGCTGGTCGAGTGGGTGCGAGCCCCTGGGCGAGTGCCGCGATCGAGACCATGGTGACGCGATACGCGGAGCCGGGTTGAATGTGGTTGCGTTCCAGCGGATCTCGCGTTGGTTTCGGCGCGTACGGATTCGTTCCTCATCCGTACGGCTCAACCAGCGGTGGTGGGTGAGTCCACACATCACGCAGTCCGGGGCGCAATCTTCGCGGGCTGTCATCGATGGCGGGCAGGCTCATGACTTCTCCTCGGTAGTGCTTGCCGGCAGGCTGCGCGATCGTCCGCGGAACTCCGCGATCAGAGGGCCGTCTGATTCACGGGTGATCGTGACGTCGGTGAGTCCGCTACGTCCGAACCGTGCGCGTTCGGTTGCCACACAACGCAATTCGTCACCGAGGTGAGCGCTGGTCACGAAGGTCACGTCTGCTCCGGAGGCCACGGTGAGTTGCCCGGACGCGTTGCACGCAAGTGCGAACGTCGAGTCGGCCAGCGTGAACAGGTAGCCGCCGTGCGCGATGTCGTGCCCGTTCACCTGATCGGCGCCGATCGTCATCGTGGTTTCGGCGTGACCGAGTCCGTCGGTGACCCCGACATCGATCAACCGAATGCCCAGGCGGGAGGAGGCGCGGTCCTCGCGCCACATGCGGTGGACGTGTTCGAGGTCAGCTCCGACTTCATCCGTGGCCATGTGACGCATGGTTGCATAACTGCATGTGATCTGTAACACGTCGGCCGTTACGATGAGACGGTGACTGCTGCAGACCAGACCACCGCATCCGCCGAGACCCCCACCGGCTCCGAGTTCGATTCGGTGCTCGACGACGCGCTCGCGGCGCTGGCCGGGCGCACCTACTTCTCGCGTTACCCCGAATCGCCCTCGCCGCGTGTGTACGGCGAAACCGCTGCCGCAGAAGGACTTTCCGCCTACGAAGGCCGCCTCGGCAAGCCGTTCGAGGGCCTTCAGGGCGCCTTCGACGACACCACCGTCGGCGACGAGGTCTCGCCCTACGGCCCGACGCTCGGTGTCGCCTACCCACACCTCGACGTCGACGCGGCCATGGCGGCAGCGACCGACGCGATCCCGGCCTGGCGCGATGCCGGCCCGCGCAGGCGTGCGCTGGTGCTGATCGAGGCACTGGACGCGTTGAACAAGCAGTCGTTCGAGATCGGCAACGCGGTGCACCACACGTCCGGCCAGCCGTTCGTGATGGCCTTCCAGGCGGGCGGACCGCAGGCCCAGGACCGCGGCCTCGAGGCCGTCGCCGCGGCGTACGCCGAGCAGTCACGCGTCCCCGAGAGCGTCACCTGGGAGAAGCCGGGCAAGGGCGAACCGCTGCGGATGCAGAAGGACTACCGCATCGTGCCGCGCGGGGTCGCCCTCGTCGTCGGCTGCAACACCTTCCCGACCTGGAACGCCTACCCGGGTATCTTCGCCTCGCTCGCCACCGGCAACGCGGTCGTCATCAAGCCGCACCCCCGCGCGATCCTGCCGCTCGCCATCACCGTCGAGACGCTGCAGCAAACGTTGAGCGACAACGGTTTCGACCCCAAACTCGTTCAGCTCGCCCCCGAAGCTGATGGCGAAGGCCTGGCCAAGACGCTCGCCGAGCGCGATGAGGTCAAGATCATCGACTACACCGGCGGCCCGACTTTCGGTGCCTGGCTCGAACGTGAGGGCGCGGCCCGTGGGCAGCAGGTTTATACCGAGAAGGCCGGCGTCAACACGGTCGTGGTCGACTCCACCGACAACGTCCGGGCGATGCTGGGCAACCTCGCGTTCTCGCTCAGCCTCTACTCCGGGCAGATGTGCACCACCCCGCAGAACATCTACCTGCCCAAAGACGGCATCGACACCGACGAGGGCCACCTGTCGTTCGAGGAGTTCGGTGCCAAGCTCGGCGGCGCGATCGGCAAGCTCACCGGTGAGGACGAGAAGGCGGTCGAGATTCTCGGCGCAACGGTCAACGACGACGTCCGCGCCCGAGCCGGATCGCTCGACAAGATCGCCTCGGACGCCGGCGGCTGCGTCGTCGCCGACACCCGCCAGGTCACGCACCCGAAGTACCCGGACGCCGTGGTCCGGACTCCGGGCTTGATCGGTGTGGGTGTGGAGGCGCAGGGCGCGTACACCACCGAGCAGTTCGGTCCGGTGACCTTCCTCATCGGCACCGACGGCACCGACCAGTCGCTGTCGACCTTCCGCGACAGCGTCCGCAAGCACGGCGCGATGACCGCTTCCGTGTACTCGACCGACGAGGCCGTGCTCGACAAGGCGCGGGACGCCGCAATGGACGCCGGTGTGGCGCTCTCGGAGAACCTGCTCGGTCAGGTCTTCGTCAACCAGACCGCCGCATTCAGCGACTACCACGGCACCGGTGCCAACCCGGCCGCCAACGCCGCGTACGCCGACAGCGCGTTCGTGGCCGGGCGCTTCCGGGTGATCACCGCTCGCCGCCACGTCTGATTCCGCGCGGCGGATTGGGTTAGCGTCGGATCGTGAGCGATGACGTGACGATCCGACCCGACGGCTCCGAGTACGAGATCGTCTCGGCTGGGTCGGTGATCGGCCGAGCGGCTGTCCACCCGGACGGCGGGCTCACCTGGAACTTTCTGGAGGACGTCGACGAGCGGCTGGCCGTCCGCGGCCTGGACGCGATGATCGAGTACGCGTTCGGTGAGCTCGGCGTCCACCGGGTGCAGGGCCGACTACCCGCCGATGCCAAGCACGATCTGCGGATCGCGGCGCGGGCCGGACTGCGCAAGGAAGGTGTCGTTCGCGGGGGCGGCGTCGAGCAGGCCGACTTGGTGCAGTTCGCCCGGGTGGCCACCGACCCGCCGCTGGCCGACCGGTCGACGTTCACTGCCGTCCTCAACTCCAGCCTGCCGACCAAACGCTGCATCGCTCAGGCAATCGTTCGCGACGACGAGGGACGAATCCTGTTGTGCGAGTTGGTCTACAAACGGTTCTGGGACCTCCCCGGCGGAGTCGTCGACCCGCACGAGTCACCGGCGACCGCCGTCGTGCGCGAACTGCGTGAAGAACTCGATGTCGAGGCCACCGTCCGCGGGCTGGCCGCCGTCAGTTGGCTGCCGCCGTGGCGCGGCTGGGACGACGCGACCCTCTTCGTTTTCGACGTCGAGTTGGACCGTCCGCCGCACTCGCTGCAGCCGCGCGAGATCAAGGCCGTGCATTGGGTCGACCCGGCCGATCTGGGCGAACACGTCGCCGAGTACACCGTCCGGGTCATCGAACAAGCCCTCGCCGCCGACGTGCCGGTCTACCTCGAGGACGGACGCCCGCGCGTCTGACGAACCCGCCAGTGTCAGAAGGGATGTGTCGACTGCGACGCATCCCTTCTGACACTCGAGTCAGGGTCAGCGGTTGATCTCGTGCTTGTCGGGCAGGATCACGTTCGCGACGAACCCGAGGACGGAGATGATCAGCGCACCGATCACGGCGTCCCAGAAGAAGTGGTCGACGTGGAAGGCGAGATCGAACTTTCCGGCCAGCCACGAGGTCAGCTGCAACATCGCCGCGTTGACGATGATCATGAACAGCCCGAGCGTCACGAGCAGCAACGGGAAAGAGAAGAACGTGGCGATCGGCTTCAGCAGTGCGTTGACCACACCGAAGACGAGCGCGACGAGTAGAACGGTCTTGATCTTGTCGGAGGTCTGCGACGAACCGTCGGCGAGATGGATGCCGGACAGTGCCGCGGCAGCCAGCCAGAGCGCGATGGCGTTGACGACGAGGCGGATCAGGAAGTTCTTCATGCCTCCATCGTCGCAGGCGGCGCTGCAGAAACCGACTGGTTGAGACGCCGGTCACACCGGGTCGTAGATTTGCTCGCATGAGCGACACTCAGCCCGACGTCCGTCTGCGCGACACCCTCGCCGCCGTTCCCGCCTACAAGGCCGGCAAGCCGGCGCCGCCGCGGGAGGACCTGGTGACCTACAAGATCTCCTCCAACGAGAACCCGTACCCGCCGCTGCCGTCGGTGCTGGAGACCGTGCAGGACGCGGCCGGCCGGATGAACCGCTACCCCGACATGAGCGTGCGTGAACTCACCGAAGCGCTCGCCGCCCGCTGGGGAGTCACGCCGGACGAGATCGCGACCGGCACCGGCAGTGTCGGCGTCCTCGGCTCGTTGGTGCAGATCACCTGCAACCCGGGCGACGAGATGGTCTACGCGTGGCGCTCGTTCGAGGCCTACCCGATCGTCGCAGCGCTCGCGGGCGCGAAATCGGTTCAGGTCCCGCTGGATTCGCAGGCACGCCACGACCTGGACGCGATGGCGGACGCGATCACCGACCGCACCCGCCTGGTGATCGTCTGCACCCCGAACAACCCGACGGGTCCGAGTGTCACCGAGGACGAACTGCGTGGCTTCCTGGCCAAGGTGCCCTCGGACGTCCTGGTCGTCATTGACGAGGCATACCTGGAGTTCGTCGAGCCCGATCACCAGATCGACGCGCTCGCGATCCACCGCGACCACCCGAACGTGTGCGTGCTGCGCACCTTCTCCAAGGCGTACGGCCTCGCCGGACTGCGCGTCGGCTACTGCATCGCACACGAGCCTGTGGCCGAGGCGCTGCGCAAGGCGGCCCTGCCCTTCGGGGTCTCCGACCTCGCGCAGCTCGCGGCGGTGGCCAGCCTGGAGGCCTACGACGAACTGCAGGAGCGGGTCGACGCGCTGATGACCGAACGCTCGCGGGTCGCCGACGCGCTCGCCGAGCAGGGGTGGGAGATCCCGGAGAGCCAGGCCAACTTCGTCTGGCTGCCGCTCGGCGACGACGCGCTCGCATTCGCGGCCGCCGCTGACCAGGAGGGTCTGGTGGTGCGGCCGTTCGACGGCGACGGCGTGCGCTGCTCGATCGGTGAGGTCGAGGCCAACGACCGGCTGATCGAGGTGTGCCGGGACTTCCGCAACCGCTGAGGTACCACAGCTGCGCGGGTTGTTCCAGGTCCGCTCGCGTCATGACCCGCGCGGATCTCGATACCTCGTGCGTCTGCCGTGGTCGCCCTGGGAACATGTGCGGGTGAGTTCCGTCGTCCGCCCGGTGCGCGCCCGAGCCGGGCGCTACTGGTGGGACGCCGTCGGCCCCGACCGCACACCTCGGGCCAACCGGCACCTCGCCTACTTCCTCGCGCTGCTGGCCGGGGTGCTCAACTCGGTCGGCTTCGTCGCGGTCGCGCAGTACACCTCGCACATGACCGGGGTGATCGCGCACCTCGCCGACGACCTCGTGCTGCACGGCCTGCGCGCGCTCGGCATCGGGGCGACGGCGCTCGCCTGCTTCATCGCCGGCGCGGGCAGTTGCGCGCTGCTGTTCAACTGGGCGCGGCGGCGCGAGATGGCCGGGCGGTATGCGATCGTGCTGGCGTTCGAGGCGCTGCTGGTGCTGGCGTTCGGGGTGAGCGCCGAGTCGCTCGAGGCGCCGGTGGCCGTGAACGTCGCGGTGCTGTGCTTCACGATGGGCCTGCAGAACGCGGTCATCACCAAGATCTCGGGTGCGCAGATCCGTACCACCCACGTCACCGGAATGGTCACCGACATCGGCATCGAACTCGGCAAGGCGATCTACCGGCGACGCCCCGGCGACCCCGACCCGGTGCGCGCCGACCTCGGCCGGTTGCGGATGCACGCGACCACCGTCCTGAGCTTCTTCCTGGGCGGGGTGCTCGGCGCCGGCGGCTTCCTCGCCGTCGGGTATCGCGCGCTGGTGCCGGGTGCCCTGCTGACGTTGCTGCTGTGCGCGCCTCCGCTGCTCGCCGACCTGCGCGGCTCGAGAGGCCGCGGACGAGGGGCTGATTCGCGCCGCACAGGCCCCGGGCAGTAGCCTCGACGGTGGCTGTGATGTGACCTGAGTCATAGCCGACAACGTCCGAAGTCGGCCGAGCGGTTACCCCCGTACGCCGGCAGTGAGACCCACGAGGAGTGGCATGTCCGACCCACCCGAGGTGCGCCAGGGCGGTATGCCCTCCGACCTGCGGCACACGATGCACCACGAGACTTCGGTGCAGCCCAGTGTGGAGCACGACATCACCGACGGCGGGCCCGAGATGGTCCAGTTCGTCGACGGTGACGGCAACCGGCTGGAGACCACCGAGGCCAACGCGCCGTACGCGCGCATCGTCGAGGAGATGACCCCCGAGGACGCCCGGTCGATGTACCGCGACCTCGTGCTGGTGCGCCGGATGGACGCCGAGGGTCACGCCTTGCAGCGGCAGGGCGAGCTGGGCCTGTGGCCCTCGCTGCTCGGCCAGGAAGCCGCACAGGTCGGCGCGGGTCGCGCGCTGCGCCCGCAGGACTACGCCTTCCCCGGCTACCGCGAACACGGAGTCGCGTGGTGTCGCGGTGTCGACCCGGTCAACCTGCTCGGCATGTTCCGCGGTGTCAACCACGGCGGATGGAACTCCAACGAGAACAACTTCCACCTCTACACGATCGTCATCGGCAACCAGATGCTGCACGCCACCGGTTATGCGATGGGCATGCAGCGCGACGGCGTCGTCGGCACCGGCGACCCCGACACCGACGCCGCTGTGATGGCTTTCACCGGCGACGGCGGCACCGCGCAGGGCGACTACAACGAGGCGATGGTCTTCGCCAGCGTGGCGAACGCGCCGCTGGTCTTCTTCGTGCAGAACAACCAGTGGGCGATCTCCGAGCCCAACTACAAGCAGTTCCGCATCCCGCCCTACCAGCGCGCCCGCGGCTTCGGCTTCCCCGGCGTGCGGGTCGACGGCAACGACGTGCTCGCGGTGTACGCGGTGTCGAAGGCCGCGATGGATGCCGCCCGCGCGGGTCAGGGCCCGACGCTGATCGAGGCGTTCACCTATCGCATGGGTGCGCACACCACGTCCGACGACCCGACCAAGTACCGCATCGCGTCCGAGGTCGACATCTGGCGTGAGAAGGACCCGATCAAGCGCATGCGCGGGTTCATGGAGACCGAGGGCCACGCCGACCCGGCGTTCTTCGAGCAGGTCGAGGCCGAGGCCGACGAACTCGCCGCTCGCATCCGACGCGAGTGCCAGCAGATGCCCGACCCGGAGCCGGTGACGATGTTCGACAAGGTCTACGCCGAACCGCACCCCGTGGTCGACGCCGAGCGCGAGGAGTTCGTCGCCTACCAAGCCTCCTTCGTCGAGGGAGGGGCGAACTGACATGGCAACGCAGAAGATGACGCTCGCCAAGGGCATCAACGCCGGTCTGCGCAAGGCGATGGAGGACGACCCCAAGGTCGTCCTGATGGGTGAGGACGTCGGCAAGCTCGGCGGCGTCTTCCGGATCACCGAGGGTCTGCAGAAGGACTTCGGTGAGGACCGCGTGATCGACACCCCGCTCGCGGAGTCCGGCATCGTCGGCACCGCGATCGGCCTGGCCATGCGCGGCTACCGCCCGGTGGTGGAGATCCAGTTCGACGGGTTCATCTACCCGGCGTTCGACCAGATCATCAGCCAGGTCTCCAAGATGCACTACCGGTCGCTGGGCTACCTGAAGCTGCCGATGGTCATCCGGGTTCCGTTCGGCGGCGGCATCGGAGCTGTCGAGCACCACTCGGAGTCCAACGAGGCCTATTTCGCTCACACCGCGGGTCTGCGCGTGGTCAGCTGCTCCGACCCGGCGGACGCCTATTGGATGATCCAGCAGGCGATCCAGACCGACGACCCGGTGCTGTTCTACGAACCCAAGCGCCGCTACCACGAGCGTGCAGAGGTCGACCTGGAGGAGTCCTCCGATGCACCGCTCGGTCTGTACGACGCGCGAGTGGCGCGGGAGGGTAGCGACCTGACGCTCATCGCGTACGGACCGATGGTCAAGACCTGCCGCCAGGCCGCGGAAGCCGCTGCGGCAGAGGGACGTTCGATCGAGGTCATCGATCTTCGGTCGCTCTCGCCGCTCGACCGCGCGACGATCTTCACCTCGGCGAAGAAGACCGGACGCGTCGTCGTGGTGCACGAGGCAAGCACCTTCCTCGGACTCGGCTCGGAACTCGCCGCGCTGATCCAGCAGGAGTGCTTCTACCACTTGGAGGCACCTGTGCTCCGGGTCGGCGGATACAACCTGCCGTACCCGCCCAGCCGCTTCGAGGAACACTTCCTGCCCGACCTCGACCGCATCCTCGATGCCGTCGACCGCTCGCTGGCGTACTGAGGGGATCACTGACATGGGTGTGAAGCTGTTCAACCTGCCCGACCCTGGTGAAGGACTCGTCGAGGCGGACGTCGTCACCTGGAAGATCAAGCCGGGCGACACCGTCAAGGTCAATGACGTCGTCGTCGAGATCGAGACCGCAAAATCGTTGGTGGAGTTGCCGATTCCGTGGGCCGGCAGCGTCGTCGAGCTGCTCGTCGAGGAGGGTGCGACGGTCGATGTCGGCAGCCCGATCGTGTCGATCGAGGTGGAGGGCGCAGAGTCGGAGACGCCGTCGTCCACCCCGGCGGCCGACACCGCCGTCCAGGGCGCTGCGCCCGACTCGCCGGCCGCGACGGAGGACGAGGAGGAGCGCGTGGCCAACCTCGTCGGTTACGGCGCGGTCGCCGGTTCGACCCAGCGGCGTGCCCGCCGCACAGCGCCCCCGGCGCCACCCTCCCGAAAGTCCGCAGAACTCGCGGGCCAGGTCGCCGGATCTGCGGACGCTCCCCAGCCGAAGTCCGCAGAACTCGCGGGCCAGGTCGCCGGATCTGCGGACAATCGCGGGAAGGTGCTGGCCAAGCCGCCGGTGCGCAAGTTCGCCAAGGACAACGGGGTCGACCTGTCCGCGATCACCCCGTCCCGTCCGGACGGCGTCATCACCCGCGCCGAGGTGGAAGCACACCTCACCTCGCTGGTTGAGACTGGACGCAGCGACGTAGGAGCGGCGACCAGTGCCGAAACCCGAGGCGGCGCTGAGCGGGAGACCCGTACGCCGATCAAGGGCGTCCGCAAGATGACCGCCCAAGCGATGGCCGGGTCGGCGTTCACCGCCCCGCACGTCACCGAGTTCATCACCGTCGACATGACCCGGACGATGGAACTCGTCGACCGCCTCAAAGCCGACCGTGAGTTCAAGGGCGTCAAGGTCACCCCGTTGCTCGTGCTCGCCAAGGCGCTGTGCGTAGCCGTGAAGCGCAACCCGGAGATCAACGCGAGCTGGGACGAAACGGCCCAGGAGATCGTGGTCAAGCACTACGTCAACCTGGGGATCGCGGCGTCCACGCCGCGTGGCTTGATCGTGCCGAACATCAAGGACGCCGACCGCATGAACCTGCGCGAGCTCGCCGAAGCGATGGGCTCACTGGTCGAGACCGCCCGCGAGGGCAAGACACCGCCGGCCGACATGTCCGGTGGCTCGATCACGATCACCAACGTCGGTGTCTTCGGCGTCGACAACGGCACCCCGATCATCAATCCGGGTGAGGCCGCGATCCTGTGCTTCGGCGCGGTGCGCAAGATGCCGTGGGTGGTCACCGACGCGTCCGGCAAGGACACGATCGTGCCGCGTCAGGTTACCCAGTTGTCGTTGGCCTTCGACCACCGCCTGGTCGACGGCGACCTCGGCTCGCGCTTCCTGGCGGATGTCGCGGCTCTGCTGGAGGACCCGGGCAAGGCACTTGTCTGGGGCTGAGACGTCGGACGACGGCCGCTACATCATCGTCGACGGACGGCGGTGGCGGGCGACCGATCCGTCGATCCCGCAGAAGCTGAAGGCCGAACTGGTCGCCGAACTGATGCGGGCTCGTCGACTGGTCAGGACGCGCGGGGACGAGGTGCGCCCGTTCGTCCAGGACGCCAAGGTGGCCCTCGGTGAGCGCGGCGAACCGTGGTGGGAGCAGGCGAGCGACGAAGGCGTCCGCGAGCGCTTGGCGGCGTCGATGCGCGTCCGGCTTCGGCATCGTGACGGAAAGACGATCTGCCCCAGCGATGCGGCCCGGGTCGCCGGTGGTGACGACTGGCGTGAGTTGATGCCGGTGGCCCGCGAGGTCGCCGGCACGCTCGCGTCCGAGAAGGTCGTCGTGATCCAGCAGCGCGGTGAGCCGGTCGACCTCGATGCGGCCAAGGGACCGATCCGGTTGGCCGCGGGGCCTGAGTTGAAGCGCTGATCGACGGTGCCGTTCGGTTTGGTTCTTGCTGGCGTCACGTGGTCTCGATCGCGGCACTCACTCGCCTAGCGGCTCGCCTACTCGACCGGCGTGATGCTCGGGCACATGCAGGAAGCCGGTCAGCCCGAGAACGCGCGGCGGGCGACGTGATCCTGGCCGTCTGTCCCAAGCAAGCCTGACGCCGGCGCGTGAGGCGATGACGGACGTGGTCGTCGACTTCTTGGCGCTCACCGGCTGATTCCCGTCGGCGAGAGGCGCCGTGGTGTTGACTCTGACACGGTGTCAGACGGTCGAGTGGGTGGCGTCATGTTGAGTATCGGAGATTTCGCACGGCTCGCCGGGGTGTCGGTCCGGATGCTGAGGCACTACGACCGCCTCGGTCTGGTGTCCGCGGCTCGCGTCGACCCACACACGGGTTACCGCTTCTACGAGCCCAGGCAACTGCAACGCGTCCACGCCCTCATCGGCTTGAAGGACCTCGGGTTCACGCTCGAGCAGATCGGACCGATGTTGGCGGGGCAGATCGACACCGAGACCTTCCGCGAGCTCCTCGACCGACGTCGGGCAGCTTTGCGCGAACAGATCGATGCCGATCACCGGCGCCTCGCCGACGTCGAGCGACATCTGCGTCTGATGGAAGGAAACACCGTCATGGAGTTCATCGAGAAGTCATTGCCCGCACTGGAGCTGAGCCAACGGACGGCGACGGTCGCCGATCGGAGCCAGATCGGGCCGGTCATCGGTCTGATGTTCGAGGAGTTGGTTGCCGCACAGATCGAAGCCGGGGGGCAGCCGGCACACCCCGCGTACGCCTGGTATCGGGCGGACGGTGAGCGGCTCGATTTCGGTGCTGGGTTCGACACCGAGATCGACGGGTTCGAGACCGGTGAACTCGACGCTGTCGAGCGGGCGGTGACCGTGACGTACGTCGGCCCGATGAGTGGCATCGGTGACGCGTGGGCCGAACTCGGCACCCACGTCGCGTCGCTCGGTCTCGAGCCGTACGGCCCGTGTCGCGAGGTGTACCTCGACACCAACGGCCCGCAGGAGAAGTGGGTGACCGAGTTGCCTCAGCCGGTGCGCGGCTGAGTGGTCTCTCGCGTCGGGCGCGGGTTCGCGAACTCGCGCCCGACGCGACGTGCCGCGCGGACCACAAGCGACCGTCCGCCCGATCGACGGCCGACGTCCGCCGGTTCGGGCAAGCTTGACCACATGAACGAACTGCGACTGCGCACCGTCCTCGAACCCGCGGGGCCGGCCGGAGCCATCGTGCTCACCGATGAGCAGGTGGAACAGCTCGGCGCCGGCAAGCGCGCGCCCATTCGAGTGACGATCGGCGAGGTGACCCGGCCCTTGCGGCTCGCACGGATGGGTGGTCGAAATGCTGCGTGAGGGAAAGACCCGTAGCTGACCGGTCGGACTACCGTCGTCGACATGCCGTCGTACCCGTGGCGTGTGCCGCCGGAGTTGTCGCAGTTCGTCGAGTCCGTCGAGGGATTCGACTACCGGCTCGACCGCGACGCCGTGCACCACGGGCTGCCCTCGACGACCCTCACCGTGATCATCCAGTTCGACGAAGCGCTGGATTGCGGTTGGGTGGGTGATGCCGCCTCCGATCGTTTCTGGGTGTTGGCGGCCGGACTGCACCAGCGTCCGGCCCTGATCCGCACGCACGGCCGGCAGTGCGGCATCCAGCTGGCGCTCACTCCGTTCGGCGCGCGTGCGCTGCACGGCATGCCGGCGGCGGAACTTGCGGGCGGTCTGGTCCATGCGGACGACGACCTTCCGGCGTTCCCGGCGTCGTTGCACGAGCGGCTCGGTCCACTCACCTGGCCCGAACGGTTCACGGTGCTCGAACGCCACCTGTTCGCCCGGCTCGCTGCGGCGGACTGCGAACCTGCGTGCCCCGAGGTGCGCGAGGGGTGGCGACTGATCATCGCGTCCGGGGGACGGATGCCGATCGAGCGGGTGGCCGACCGTGTCGGGTGGTCGCGACGACACCTGCTCAACCAGTTCCGCAGCGAGTTCGGACTGACTCCCAAACAGGTCGCACGACTGGCGCGATTCGAGCGGGCGCACCGCTTGGCCGAAGGCGGCACCGCGCTTGTCGACGCGGCGTACGCCGCCGGCTACGCCGACCAGGCGCACCTCAACCGGGAATGGCGCCGCCTCGCCGGCCGCACGCCCACGGCGACCCTGGCTGAGTTCCCAAAGGTTCAATCCGAGCCGATGCGTTCCGGGAAAGAATCACGAACATGACCAGACCACAACTGTATTCCTGCCTCCGCTACGCCGACGCCGGCGCTGCGATCGAGTTCCTGACCGCGCTCGGCTTCACCGAGCGCCTCGTAGTGCACGACGACGCCGACCCGAAGGTCGTCCATCACGCCCAGTTCGCCTGGCGCGACAACGGCGGCATCATGTTCGGCACCGACCGCCCGGACGGCATCGGACCCAGGCCGGGCACCGCCTGCGTCAACCTCGTCGTCGAGTCCGACGATCAGGTCGACGCGACGCTGGCCCGCGCCTTGGCCGCGGGTGCGCGACAACTCGACGAAGTGCACGAGCCGCCGTACGGCGGTCGGTCGGTGGCCGTCGCCGATCACGAGGGCAACATCTGGAACATCGACTCCTACCCCGGCGCATGAGTCGCCGCCACCGCGGGGGACGGTCGGAACAACGAACGCAGATCGTCGCGCAGGAGCCGGCCGCGGATGATGAGTTCGTACTGCGCGAGCGCCGTGCAGCTCTGCGCGCACAACACGCCGAGCAGCACGACCACCTGCGCCATCGTGGCGTCCATCGGTGACCCGCCGCCGAGCATCACGCCCAGGAAGGCTCCGGGCAGGGTGACGATGCCGGCGGTCTTCACGCTGTCGATGCCAGGGATCAGCGACTCCTTGATCCGCGGGTGGAGCACCTGCGCGGCCGCGGTCTGCGCGGGCAGGCCGAGCGCGAGGTAGCCCTCGACGATCTCGTGCTGCTCCTCGAGCGCGCGGAAGGAGTTGCGGCCGCCGAGGGTGTGCACCGACATGATGTTGTTCATCACGACGCCGGCGATCGGGATGAGCGCGACCCCCTTGAACGGGATGGTGCCGGAGAACACCGTCACCGCAAGCACCGGCAGCAGCCCGGCGCCCATCGCGAGCGCGGCCATCGGCGCCTGGCGTCGACTGACGCCGACGCGCCCGACACTGGTCAGCACCGCCATCGTGAACATCGCCACGACGACCAACAGCGTTGCCCACAGGTGCGAGATCGCGAACACGATGAGCAGCGCAACCACGACCAACTGGACGATTGAGCGCAGCCCGGCGATCGCGATCGAAGGGGCGAGCCCGGTGCCGGCCCGCCATTCCAGGAGCACGGGGATCGCCAGCAGCAGCACGCAGCACGCGACGAGCGAGATGCCCCAGGTGATGACCACGGGTCGACTTTAGGTGGGATCGCCGACATCGACCTGGGAGGGTTTCGGCTTTGGCGCGGATCCTGAGGCCGCTGTGCTCGCGAAGAATCCGGCTCAACCACCGGGCGCTACCTGACCGGCGGGATCTGTGACCTCGGCGCCCACTCCTGCTCGAGCAGCGCGTACTCCAGCATCGTCGCCCAGCCACCCTTGAACCAGATGCTTTCCACCGTGCGGACCTCACGGCGGAAACCGAGCCGCTCGACGACGCGCACCGACGCCTCGTTCAACTCGTTGATGCGCGCGACGATGCGGTGCAGCCCGAGCCCACCGAACCCGAGGTCGAGCAGGGCCGCGACGGCCTCACCGGCGTACCCGCGTCCGCGGACACCGGGGTGGAAGATGTAGCCGACCTCGCCCGATCGGTCCTTCTCGCTGTGCCATAAGAGCACGACGTCGCCGACCAGGCCGGTGGCGGTCTCCTCGACGCCGAGGCTCACATCGTCGCCCGGTGCGTCGAAAACGCTTCGGCCCCAGGCCGATCCGATACGCCGCTCGACACCATCCCGGTCGAGGACGTCGTACGGCACGTACCGCACGACGTCCGGATCGGACTTGTACTCCAGCATCGCGTCGGTGTCGGCCGACGTGATCGGACGCAGCGCCAGGCGCTCGGTGCGGATCGGATAGTGGGGGTGCAACACCCCTCGATCGTAGGAGCGGGCACGACGAACCGGGCCCCTCCCCGCAGTGGGGGGGGAGGCCCGGTTGTGGTGCGAAGCGTGGCTCAGTCGGCCAGGTGCTTCGGCGTGGTGTGACTCGGCGCTTCGACCTCGACGTCGCCGGACGCGGCGTGCTTGGCCGCCGTGTCGGCATCGTCGTCGATCGTGCTGTCGGTGGCGTCGATGTCACAGGCCGCAGCGTTGACGGCCGGAGCCGTGCCCGCCGGCGCGGTGCCCGGCTCGAGACCGGCGAAGTTGTCGCCCGCCTCGTCGGCCGAGGACGCGCCGCCTTCGGCAGCCTGCTGGCGCATCGCCGCGCCCGCCGACTGCGAGCGCAGCTCGACCTTCGGCATGAGCAGGGTGACCAGGAAGCCGACGAACATGACGGCGGCTGCCGCGATGAAGATCTGCGAGATCGAGTCGGAGAAGCCGACCTTGAACGGGTGGGCGACGACGTCCGACATCTTGCTGATGATCGATGAGTCGTCCTGAACCCTGGCCATGATCGAGGTGTCGCCCTTGAGGACGCCGGCGTTGTACGGGTTCTGCAGCAGGGACGGGTCGGCCTTCGCGGCTTGTTGAATGGCGGGCAGCTCGGCCTTGAAAGCCGAGGAGATTTTCTCGCCGACGGTGCTGAACAGGATCGACAGGAAGATCGCGACACCGAGGGTTCCACCGAGCTGACGGAAGAACGTCGCGGCCGAGGTCGCCACACCGATCTCCTGCGGTGGCACGGCGTTCTGCACGATCAGCGTCAGCGGCTGCATGCAGTTACCGATACCGATGCCGAGCAGGAACATGAACGCCATGACGACAGCGAGGTTGGTGCCGGCGTCGATCGTCCACAGCAGCACCATCGCCAACGTCGCGATCGCGGTACCGATGATCGGGAACGGTCGGATGATCCCGGTGCGGGAGGTGATGATGCCGGACGTCATCGCCATGCTCATCATGCCGACGACCATCGGCAGCATCATCAGACCCGACATCATCGGGGACGCTCCGTGCACGATCTGCATGTACAGGGGCAGCACCATCATCGCGCCGAACATCGCCAGACCGACGATGACGGATGCCACGACCGTGACGCTGACGGCCCTGATTCGGAAGATCCGTAGCGGGATCAGCGCGTCGTCGCCCATCGACCGCTCGATGAAGCAGAACGCGATGACGCCGACGGCACCGATCGCGAAGGCGGCGAGCGCCTTGCCTGAGCCCCAGCCCCACTCGCGGCCCTGTTCGGCGACGGTGAGCAGCGGGACGAGCGCGACGACGAGCGCGGCGGCGCCCCACCAGTCGACGCGGGCCTCGCGGCGCACGTGGTGCAGGTGCAGGGTGCGCGAGACGACCAAGAGTGCGGCGATGCCGATCGGCACGTTGACCAGGAAGACCCAGCGCCATCCGGTGATGCCGGCGATCGAGCTGGTCTGTGCGAACAGTCCGCCGATGACCGGGCCGAGCACCGAGCTAGTGGCGAAGACTGCCATGAAGTAGCCGGTGTACTTTGCGCGCTCACGCGGCGCCACGATGTCGCCGATGATCGCCAGGGCCAAGGTGAACAGGCCACCGGCGCCGACGCCCTGGATGGCACGGAACACGGCGAGCTGGGTCATCGAGTCGGCGAACGCACACGCGAATGAGCCGACGATGAAGACGCTGATTGCGAACAGGAACAGCTTCTTGCGGCCGTACAGGTCGCCGAGCTTGCCGTAGATCGGGGTCGCGATCGTCGAGGTGATGAGGTAGGCGGTGGTGACCCAGGCCTGCATCGACAGGCCGTGCAGTTCGTCACCGATGGTGCGGATGGCGGTGGAGACGATGGTCTGGTCGAGGGCGGCGAGGAACATGCCCATGAGCAGGCCGGTGAGGATCCGCAGGATCTGACTGTGTGTGTAGTCGCCGTCGGACGTTGCCGTCGGCTTCGCGGCGGCGGTGGTCATGCGTCCTGCTTTCCGCAGTGGGTGTTGCGTTCGAGTTCGTGGGTGAGGGCTTGGTCGAACCGTCCGAGATACGCGGTGAAGTCGCGCACCTCGTCGCTGGTCCAGCCGGTGAGCATCGAGCGGAACCACTCGGCTCGGCGGGCGGCGAGTTCGTCGATGATCTGCTCGCCTTCGTCGGTCAGTCGCACCACCTGGGCGCGGCCGTCCTGCGGGTCGGCGACCTTCTCGGCGACACCGGCGGCCACCAGGTGACTGATCTGCCGGCTCACCGTCGAGATGTCCGAGTGCACGCAGGCGGCGATCGCCGAGACGCGCTGATCGCCCTGCTTGAGCGCGATGAGCACCGGGTAGGACGAGACGTCGATGGCCGGGTGCAGCCGGGGGAGGTGGTTGCGCAACGCCGACAGCTTTTTGACGACGTGCACCAGATCGGTGGCGAGTTCGCCGGCGACCTTCGTGCTCACGGACATGGACTTCCTCACAGGTTGTTTGCAGCAAGCAACTTTACACATAGTAGATCGATGCAAACAAGTGACGGGGTGAGGCTCGACACGTGCCGATACGGGGGCCGGGTTGCCCCGACATGAAGCCTTGACTTAGGTTGCCTTACTCGATCGAAGGGCAGGACATGACCGCGACGGCCGACCCGCACGCATCGCTCACCGCCGCGGTGCGCGCGTTCGAGCTGAACACGGCGCTGTCCGATCGACTTCAAGGTCTGCTCGCCCGAACAAGCTGACCGCGTGGACCGAATTCGTGACCTGCCGGGCGTACTCGCGTTCGTTGTGCTGTTCGTCGTGGTGTTCCTGCGTGCCGGCGGCACCTACCTGCTGGGTCGCGCCGCCATGCGAGCAGGACACGCCACGCGGTGGCGGGGCAAACTCAGTGGCCCACGGATGGCGCGCGCCAGGAGTTGTCGTCGCGTTTCGGCGTGTTCGCGGTTCCGTTGTCGTTCTTGACCATCGGCGTCCAGACCGCCGCGAACTTCTCCGCCGGTCTCACTCGGATGCCGGCGCGCAGGTACGTTCCGGCTCTGCTCGTCGGGTGCGTGATCTGGGCGGCGATCTACGCCGGTCTGTTCACCCTCTTGCTCAACCTGTCGGAGCGCTGAATCTCAAGGAGTGACGGCCATCGCATCAAGCACCTGGCGTGCGACGTCCTCGTCGCCCTCGACGTGGTAGCGCAGATCCTCGGTGGCGATCCGGCCCGCGCCGCGTCGGGTGAACTCCTCGGTGGTCATCCGGATCGACGTCACATCGGTGCTCTCGACATGTGAATCGCCGGAGAACAGTTCCTCACCGTACGGCTTGCCGTTCTCGTCCTCGATCACCCGGACGCCCGAGCGCGCGTTCACCGGGCCGGTCGTCTCCACGATCACGGTCGTGCCGATCGGTAATCCGGCCTTCGCAGCCCGGATCGGCAGCGCTGCCATCAGCCGGCCAGTGAACAGAGCGGCCGCTGGGGTGTCGAGATTCCCCGGCCGGTTGAGCGCCTGGCGAATGTCCTGCTCGTGGCACCACATGTCGACGATGCGCAGCGACACCAGGTCGACCGGACGACGCGGCCCGACCGCGGTCTCGACGATCGTTTCGGGGTCGGCGAGCAACTGGTGCAGGGCAGCGACCCGCTGTGGGAACAGTTCCTGCCACTGTGCGACCACCTCGGGTCCGGGTGTTCCGCGACGCGCCTCGACGTGGGCTTCCATGAAGCGTCCGAAGTCGCTGCGCAGCCACTTGTAATCAGGCACCTCGACCTCGGGTGTCGGGCCGCCGTTGAAGATGTCCTCCAGCCCGACAACGTGCGAGAACTGGTCCTTCACCGTCCAGCCGGGGCACTGCGTCGGCTTGGTGAAATCGTCCTCATGGCAGGTGAAACCGAGGTCGAGGATCGCCTGCCCGGTGGCGGAGTAGGCCGCGATGAGCTCGGTCAGTTCGGTGGGGGCAGCCGGATGCATGTTCCCCAGGTTAGGGGTGTGAACCTGCGACGTACCCTGAACGGGTGGGCATGATCTCGAACGACGCGGCGTCGCTGGCGATCCAGTACGACACGACCGACCGACTCGCGACCAGGGCGTCGGTGTGGCGCGACACCCCGGACGGGCGCAACCCGACAAGGGCGGCGCTCGCCGCCGTCGTGGCGGCTGAACCCGCCGACTTCCTCGAGGTCGGTTGCGGTACGGGCGAATTCGCCGCGTCCGTGCGCGACGCACTTCCGAACACTCATGTCGTCGCGACCGACCGTTCTCGAACGATGGCGCTCGCCACCGCTCGACACGGCGTCCTGACCCAGGTCGCCGAGGCCGCGGACCTGCCGTTCGACGACGCGTCCTTCGATGTGGTGTACGCCGGTTGGATGCTCTACCACGTGCCCGATCTGGACGCCGCGCTCAGGCAGGTGCGCCGGGTGCTTCGACCAGGCGGCACCTTCGTCGCGGTCACGAACGGCGATGAGCACCTGGCAGATCTGCTGACGCAGGCCGGGGGAGAGCCGCTCGTCACCGGCTTCAGCACCGAGAACGGGCGGGATGCCTTGAGCCGACACTTCGCGCACATCGACCAGGAGGACTTCGACACTCGTGCGGTGTTCGCCGACCATGTCGCCGCGCAGACGTACCTGGCCACCTTCCGACCCGACCTCGCCGAAGCTCTCCCGGCGTTCGAGGGCGAACGCTCCTGTCGTGGCGCCAGCACCGTGTTCGTCGCCCGATGACCAACCGCGTCCTTACCCCGTTCGCTGCTGCGGTCGCGCTGACCGTCTGCACCGTCGCCGTCCTCGCCGGTGGGGCTGCGAACCCGCTCGAACTCCTCGACCCCGGCCCGTTGGTGCGATGGGGGCTGCCGCTCACCCGCACCGTTCACGACCTTGCCGCCGCGCTCACCATCGGTGCCCTGTTGCTCGGCGGCCTCCTTGTGCCGGAGACCACGAGTTCACGCCGGCGGGTCATCGCCGGGCGGGTCGCGGCCTGGAGTGCACTGGCCTGGGGTCTGGCCGGCGTCGCCCGTGCCGTGCTGGCGTACGGCGACGCTGCAGGTGTCCCGGTCGGCTCCGAGGGATTCTGGACGGGCGCCTGGAAGTTCACCTGGGATCTCGAGGTGCTGCGCGCCCCGGCAATCACCGCCGTCGGTGCCCTGTCGATCAGCGCCTGGTGCTTCCTCAATCCCCGCCGCAACGGACTCGCATGGGCCTTCTTCGGTGCTCTCCTCGCGCTGTGGCCGCTCGCGCTCTCCGGCCACGCCGCCGGTAGCGCCGACCACGAGACCGGCGTCGACTCGCTCGCCGTCCACCTGCTGTCGGTGACGATCTGGGTCGGCGGGATCACCGCGATCGCGGCGATGTGGAACACCCTCGGCAAATCAGCAAGCGTCGTTCTGCAACGGTTCTCGACCATCGCACTGTGGTGCTACGTCGGCGTCGCCGGGTCGGGGGTCCTGGCTGCACTCCTGCGGCTGCGCTCGCTGTCCGATCTCGGCAGTGCGTATGGCGTCCTGCTCCTGCTCAAGGTGGGTGCGCTGGTCGCACTCGGCGTCATCGGTGCCCGCCAGCGCTCAGCGGTCGTCGAGCGGCTGAAGAAGGACCCGCAGGACAAACCGGCCCGCTCGCTCGCCGTCCGGCTGGCGTCGGTCGAGGTGGTCATCATGGCCGTCGCGATCGGGTTGGCGACAGCGCTCGCCCGTACTGCACCGCCGGTGGTCGAGCAGGAGTCCGCCGACCCCGTCGTCGCGCTGACCGGCTACCCGGCACCGCCGCAGATCAGCGCCGCGGAGATCTTCGGATCGTGGCGCACGCAGTGGCTGTTCACCTCGGTCGCCGTCGTCGCCGTCCTCGTCTACCTGCGCTGGGTGCGCCGCCTGCAGCAGCGCGGCGACAAGTGGCCGATCGACCGCACGATCTCCTGGTGTTTCGGCTGGGCGCTGTTCGTGTTCATGATCAGCGGCGGGCCCGGCATCTACGGACGCGTGATGTTCTCGGCACACATGGCCGAACACATGATGCTGTCGATGGTCGTGCCGATCTTCCTGGTGCGCGGAGCCGGCGTCACGCTCGCACTGCGTGCGCTGCCCAAGCGCAAGGACAAGACCCTCGGCCCGCGTGAACTGCTGCTCGCCTCGGTGCACTCCCGGGTGCTCAACGTCGTCGCAAACCCGGCCATCATCGCAACGATCGTTCTCGGCACGCTGATTCTCTTCTATTACACCGGCTGGTTCGAGTTCGCGCTCACCACCCACACCGGGCACCTGACGATGATCATCCACTTCGTGCTGTCCGGTTACCTGTTCGCGTGGTCGCTGGTGGGCATCGACCCCGGGCCACGTAAGTGGCCGGCGCCGATCCGGTTGCTCGTCCTGTTGGTCACCGTCGCCTTCCACGCCTTCTTCGGCGTGGCCTTGATGACCGGCACCGACCTGCTCGCCGGCGACTTCTTCACCCGGGTCGGACTGTCCTACGTGCCCGACCCGCTGCTGGACCAGCAGCGCGCGGGTACCGTCGCCTGGGGTGTCGGTGAGGTGCCGACGCTGTTGTTGACGATGCTCATCGCGTTCGAGTGGTACCGCACCGACAGTCGGGACGCCGAGCGTCAGGAGCGCAAGGCCGAGCGGGACGGCGACTGCGACCTGAACGCGTACAACGACTACCTGGCCGGCCTGGGCCGGGGCCGAGGAGGCAGCTGATGAAGGTCGCGCTGATCCAGTTGGCGTACGACGACAATGAGCCGATCGCCGAGCGGATCGATCGCGTGGTCGACCTCGTCGAGCAGCAGCGCGGACACGATCTGGTCATGCTGCCCGAACTCTGGTCGGCCGGCGGCTTCGACTACCGGGCGTGGTCAGGCGCAGCCCAGGCGACGGACGGCGTTGTCGCACAAAGGCTCTCGGATGCAGCGCGCTCGATCGGCGCGTACCTGCACGGGGGGTCCATCGTCGAGCGTCCGGCGGACGGCTCCACCGGTGCCGAGGGCAAAGACCTGTGGAACACGTCGCTGATCTTCGGCCGCGACGGGCGAGCCCTCGCGACCTACCGCAAGATCCACCGCTTCGGGTTCGCCGGCGGCGAGCCGAAGCTGATGGAGGCGGGAGAGGACCTGGTGACCGTGGAGATCGACGGCACCAGGGCCGGCCTCAGCACCTGCTACGACCTGCGCTTCCCCGAGCTGTACCGGCAGTACGGCGACCGCGACGTCGAACTGTCGTTGATTCCGGCGGCGTGGCCGATGGCGCGGGTCGAGCATTGGCGAGTCCTGTTGCGCGCCAGGGCGATCGAGAACCAAACCTTCGTGCTGGCCTGCAACACAGCGGGCACCCACGCCGAGACCGAGATGGGCGGACACTCCGCAGTCATCGACCCCAACGGCGTTGTGCTGGCCGAAGCGGGGGAGGGTGAAGAGGTGCTCCGAGCAGAGATCGACCCCTCGCTCGTCGCCCAGCAGCGCGAGTCCTTCCCGGTTCTGCGGGACCGTCGCCTGTGAGCAGTCGCGCGGCCAGCCCGTCGCCATGCTGATCGACCGCCTGCGGGCCGGCCACGTCCTGAGTGCTCTCGGTGCGAGACTGGCGACATGGTCGACCGGTTGCGTGCCCCTGAACTTCGAGGCCGGCGGTGGCTGAACACCGGCGGCGAGGAACTCTCTCTCGTCGGTCTGCGCGGCCGGATCGTCGTTCTGGACTTCTGGACCTTCTGTTGCGTGAACTGCCTGCACGTCCTGGACGAACTGCGTCCGCTCGAGCAGGAGTTCGCCGACTCGCTGGTGATCATCGGCGTGCACTCGCCCAAGTTCGAACACGAAGGGCGACCTGAAGCCGTCGAGGCCGCCGTCGAGCGGTACGCCGTCCATCACCCGGTGCTCGATGATCCCGACCTGGTGACGTGGGATGCGTACACGGCTCGTGCCTGGCCGACGCTGGTCGTCATCGACCCGGAGGGCTACATCGTCGGACAGATGTCGGGTGAGGGTCATGGACCGGGCATCGCCTCGCTGGTCCGTGAACTGATCAGCGAGCACAGCGTGAGGGGCACTCTGCGGCGAGGAGATTCACCGTACGTCCCGCCGAGCTCGGACTCGACGCAGTTCAGGTTCCCGGGGAAGGCCGTCCCGCTGGGCGACGGCGGCTTCGTCGTCAGCGACACCGCGCACCACCAGATCGTGCTCCTGGAATCGGACCTGCGGACCGAACGGGCACGATTCGGTGGGCCGGAGGTCTTCGAAGAACCGCAGGGCGTCTGTGTGCTCCCATCGGACGCGGCCGAACGGCTCGGCTACGACCTGCTGGTCGCGGACACGGTGAACCACCGAATTGCCTCGATCCGGTTGTCCGACGGGCGGATTCGCACTGAGGCGGGTACGGGTGAGCAGCTGCGTGAGCGTTCCGGAGGCGGTGCTGCGCACAAGCAGCCGCTGTCCTCGCCGTGGGACATCGTCTGGTGGCTCGACCGCGCGGTGATCGCGATGGCCGGTACCCATCAGCTGTGGGCGTTGCACCTCGCTACCGAACCTGAGAACAACACGGTCGCGGTCCTGGCCGGGACGAGCGCCGAAGGCCTGCGTGACGGTGCGGCGGACGAAGCGTGGCTCGCGCAACCGTCCGGCCTGGCTGTGAGTGCATCCGGCGACCGGGTCTGGATCGCCGACTCCGAGACGTCTGCGCTGCGTTCGATCGTGGTCGACGACAACGGTTTCCGTCTCGAGACGCACATCGGGGAGGGTCTGTTCGACTTCGGGTTCGTGGACGGTGTTCGTTCGCAGGCGCGCATGCAACACCCGCTCGGCGTCGCCGAGGCGGCGGACGGCACCGTGCTGGTCGCCGATACCTACAACGGCGCGATCCGCCGGTTCGACCCTGTGACGCAGGTGCTGAGCACGGCGCTCACCGGGCTGAGCGAACCCAGCGACGTGCTGCCTCTGGACGACGGTCTGATCGTCGTCGAGTCGTCGGCCCATCGCGTCGATCGGATGCGTCTGCCGGCAACCGCTGCGGCCGAGGGCGGCGCCGGACGAGTGCGTCGGTCTGCGACGCAGATCGCGCCAGGCGCAGTCGAACTCGTCGTGCATTTCGAGCCGTCGGCCGGGCAGAAACTGGACGACCGGTACGGCGATCCGACGATGCTGATGGTGTCCTCGACCCCGGATTCGCTGATCCGGTCCGGCGGTGGTCGGGCAACCGGTCTCGCCCGTGCGCTCGATCTCGACAGTTCCGTCGGGGACGGTGTGCTGCACATCAGCGTGCGCGCCGCGGCGTGCGACGCATCCGGGCCCGACGGGGAGGTGCCCGAGCACGCCGCCTGTCACCTGTACCAACAGGACTGGGGTATTCCGGTGCGGTTGGAGGCCGGTGCGGACGCGGTGCTCGACCTGCACCTGCGCGGGGTCTGATCGTGACTTCGAACGCTCGCCAGGTCGGACGGGATGACAGCACGCACATAGACTCAGGGGCATGGCTCGAAGCGTCTTCGTGACCTCCGCCGAGGGACAGGCAGGCAAGTCCACCGTCGCCCTCGGACTCCTTCAATTGCTGGCCCGCGAGGCCGGCTCGGTCGGGATCTTCCGACCCGTGACCGCGACCCTCGGCGAGCGTGACCCGATCGTCGAACTGATGCTCACCCAGGCCGGTGGCCACCAGTCCTACGAGTCGGCCATCGGCGTCGGGTACGAGGAGACGCACGGCGATGAGGAGGAGGCGCTGACCCGGATCGTCGAACGCTTTCACGCTCTCGGCGCCGAGCATGACGTCGTTCTCGTGCTGGGTAGCGACTTCCACGACGTGTCCCCGGGAGCGGAGGCGTCGTTCAACGCGATGATCGCCGCGAATCTGGGCACACCGGTCGTGCTGGTGGTGCCGGCGTTCGCCCGGTCGGCGGTCGATGTCGTGACTGCCGCCGAACTCGCCGTCGAGGAACTGCGCACGCGGCACGCCAATCCCGTTGCGGTCGTGGTCAACCGGGCCGACGATGCACGTGCGGGCGACATCCGCACCCGCTTCGAGACGTCCAAGCGGCTGCACGGCTTGGCACTCGCCGGCATCCTGCCGGAGAACCCCCTGCTGGACGCCCCGACCGTCGGCGACCTCATGAAGGCGTGTCGCGGCGACCTCGTCCAGGGCAACTCGGAGTGGCTGCACCGCGAGGCCCAGGGCTTCCTCGTGGCCGCGATGTCGATGCCGAACGTGCTCACCAGGCTCGTCGACGACGTCACCGTCATCGCTCCCGGCGACCGCTACGACATCCTTCCCGGCCTCGTCCTGGCCCACCAGTCGGGCACGTTCCCGGCTCTGTCGTCGATCGTTCTCACCGGCGGATACACGCCCCCGTCCAGCGTCATCCAGTTGATCGAGGGTGCGCACCTCGAACTCCCGATCATCGTCACCGAACTCGACACCTTCGAGACGACCGCGGTGCTGTCGCGGGTGACGGGGCGCATGCGTCCCGAAGCGAAGGCGAAGGTCGAGGCGGCCCTGCGTAACTTCGCCGATCACGCCGACGCGCAGACGCTGCTGGACTGCATGAAGCTGGGCACCAGCGCAGCCGTCACCCCCTTGATGTTCGGCCACCGGCTGATGGATCGCGCACGCGCGCAGCGCATGCACATCGTGTTGCCGGAGGGAGACGATCCCCGCGTTCTCGAAGCGGCGGACGCGGTATTGCGGCGTGGCATCGCCGACCTGACGATCCTCGGCGACGAGCTGAAGATTCGCTCGCTCGCATCGTCCATCGGTGCCGATCTCAGCGGCGCGAACCTGTTGTCCCCCAACGACCCTCGCCTGGTCGAGGAGTTCGCCACCGAGTACGCGCGGCTGCGGGCGCACAAGAACATCTCGATCGAGCAGGCTCGCGAGACGGTGACGGACGTGTCTTACTTCGGCACCATGATGGTGCACCTCGGCAAGGCCGACGGCATGGTCAGCGGCGCCGCGCACACGACGGCACACACCATCAAGCCGTCCTTCGAGATCATCAAGACGGTGCCGGGCACGAACGTCGTCTCCAGTGTGTTCCTGATGTGCCTTGCCGACGAGGTGCTGGTCTACGGCGACTGCGCAGTCAATCCCGACCCGACCGCCGAACAGCTCGCCGACATCGCGATCTCCTCCGCACGCACCGCACAACAGTTCGACATCGCGCCGCGCGTGGCGATGCTGTCGTACAGCACCGGAAGCTCCGGTCACGGCGCCGACGTGGACAAGGTGCGGCAGGCGACCGCGCTGGTCCACGAGCGTGAACCCGAGCTGCTGGTCGAGGGCCCGATCCAGTACGACGCGGCGGTCGAGCCCTCCGTCGCGAAGTCGAAGATGCCCGACTCCCCGGTCGCCGGTCAGGCCAGCGTGCTGATCTTCCCCGACCTCAATACCGGCAACAACACCTACAAGGCTGTCCAACGCAGCGCCGGTGCGATCGCGATCGGTCCGGTGTTGCAGGGCCTGAACAAGCCGGTCAACGACCTGTCCCGCGGCGCGCTGGTCGACGACATCATCAACACGGTGGCGATCACCGCCATCCAGGCACAGTCACTGCAGCAGGGGATCTCATGAGCAACGTTCTCGTCGTCAACGCCGGCTCGTCGTCGCTGAAGTACCAACTGGTCGACCCCGAGACCGGCGAGGCGTCGGCGAAGGGACTCATCGAGCGGGTCGGTACCGACAAGGGACATCTCAAGCACGAATCCGGTGACCGCAAGGACGAGCGGGACGTCGAGGTGCCCGACCATTCGGCTGCGGTGACGGTCATGCAGGACGCGATGGAACGGGGTGGCACACCGCTCACCCCCGACTCGGTGATCGCGGTCGGTCACCGCGTCGTCCACGGTGGACGCAACTTCACCGAACCGACGCTCATCGACGACGGCGTGGAGTCCGAGATCGATCGTGTCGCAGTACTTGCTCCGCTGCACAACCCCGCGGGACTGGCCGGAATCCGCAGTGCCCGCAAGGCTTTTCCCGACCTGCCGCACGTCGCAGTGTTCGACACGGCCTTCTTCTCCGAATTGCCCGCCGCCGCCGCGACGTACGCCATCGACCGTGATCTCGCGCGTGAGCACGCGATTCGCCGGTACGGCTTCCACGGCACCTCGCACGAATACGTCTCGCAGCAGGTGTCCTCGCTGCTGGGTCGCGACGACCTGAAACAGATCGTGTTGCACCTGGGTAATGGTGCGAGCATCTCGGCGGTCGATTCCGGCCGTGCCGTCGAGACCTCGATGGGTCTGACCCCCCTGGAGGGTCTTGTGATGGGTACCCGAAGTGGTGACCTCGACCCGGGAATCCTGTTGCACCTCAGTCGCGTTGCAGACCTTGACGCACAGGGGCTCGACGACCTGCTGAACAAGAAGTCCGGTATCTACGGCCTCGGCGGTCACCGCGACTTCCGCGACCTGAAGCAGGCGAAGGACGACGGGGACGAGGCCGCGACGCTGGCGTTCGACGTCTACGTCCACCGTCTGGTGAAGTACGTGGGTGCCTACGCCGCGGTGCTCGGTGGCCTGGACGCCATCACCTTCACCGCCGGTGTCGGTGAGAACTCGCCCACGATCAGGGCTGCTGTGCTGGAGCGACTCGGCTTCCTCGGAGTGCGTCTGGACGAGCAGAAGAACAGTTCACATGATGGTGGCGCCCGCAGGATCGATGACGGCGCCGGTCGAGTCGCGGTTCTGGTGGTGCCCACGAACGAGGAATGGGCCATCGCACGACACGCAGCCGAGGTCGCCGTCCGCTGACCGAACTCACACCTACTCGCCCGGACTCACAGCTGTTACGTGCGCGGCGCGAAACGTCGACTTGTTTCGAGCCGAGCGCGCAACAGTTGCGCACTCGGCGTCGGGGTCGCGTCGATGAGCAGAAGCCGTCGCCCCAAAAACAGCGCTGGCCGCGACGGGCTATCCGACGTCGCGACCAGCGGTGTCAGATGAACCTATCCCACGCCGCCACGAAACGGGTGCACGACGCCGACCGTGTTGATAGTGAAAATACCGAGAACAACGGTGGCCGACCCATCGAAGGGGTCAGCCACCGTTGACGTGCAGAGGTACTCAGCTCGCGATCGGGCTCAGAACGCTTCTTCCGGCAGTTCCATCAGCGACAGGTCGGTTGCTTCCAGCATGGCCTTGTCCGCGCTCAAACGTGGCAGCACGTTGGCCGCGAAGAACTTCGCCGCCGCCACCTTGCCCGTGTAGAACGCCTCGTCCTTGCCGGCGTCCCCGGCGTCCAGACGGGCCTGTGCGACCTCGGCCTGGCGCAGCAGCAGCCAGCCGATGACGAGGTCACCGGCAGCGAGCAGGAAGCGGGTGGTGTTGAGGCCGACCTTGTAAATCGACTTCGGGTCGCCGTCCTCACTCATCGAACCCATCGCGGTCATGGCGAGGTTCTCGACCATGCCCTGGACGTCCTCGATCGCCTTGCCGAGGTGGTCACGCTCACCTCGCAGCTTGTCGTCGCCCGCGCCGCCCTTGGCGGTCTGCAGCATCTGCTCGGCCAGTGCGCCGAGAGCGACGAACTGGTCCTTGAGGATCTTGCGGAACAGGAAGTCCTGACCCTGGATGGCCGTCGTGCCCTCGTACAGCGTGTCGATCTTCGCGTCGCGGATGTACTGCTCGATCGGGTACTCCTGCAGGAAGCCCGAGCCGCCGAACGTCTGCAGCGATTCGGTGCCCAGCAGCACCCACGCACGCTCCGAACCGACACCCTTGACGATCGGCAGCAGCAGGTCGTTGAGACGCGCGGCCATCTGCGCCGGGGTACCGTCCGCCGGGATCTCGCTGCCGGTGGCCAGGAACTCCTGGTCGACGATGTCCTGCTGGGTCGCGGTGAACAGCACCAGCGCCCGCAGACCCTCCGCGTACGCCTTCTGAAGCATCAGCGAGCGGCGGACGTCGGGGTGGTGGGTGATGGTGACGCGTGGGGCGTCCTTCTGCGGCGTGGTCATGTCGGCGCCCTGGACACGCTGCTTGGCGTAATCGAGCGCGTTGAGGTAGCCGGTCGACAAGGTGGCGATCGCCTTGGTGCCCACCAGCATTCGCGCGTGCTCGATGACACGGAACATCTGCGCGATGCCGTCGTGCTCGTCGCCCAGCAGGGTGCCGACGGCGGGTGCGCCGTCGCCGAAGGTGAGCTCGCAGGTGGTCGACACCTTCAGGCCCATTTTCTTCTCGACGTTGGTCGTGTAGACACCGTTGCGCTCGCCGAGCTCACCGGTCTCCAGGTCGACCTGGTACTTCGGGACGATGAACAGCGACAGTCCCTTGGTGCCCGGGCCGTGACCCTCGGGGCGCGCGAGCACGAAGTGGATGACGTTGTCGGTCATGTCGGACTCGCCGGAGGTGATGAAGCGCTTCACGCCGGTGATGTGCCAGGTGCCGTCGTCCTGCTGCACGGCCTTGGCGCGCCCGGCACCGACGTCCGAACCGGCGTCCGGCTCGGTGAGCACCATCGTGCAGTGCCAGCCCTTTTCGACGATGTGAGCGGCGAGCTTCTTCTGCTCGTCGGTACCGAGCAGGTACAGCAGCTTGCCGAAGGCGTAGCTGGCGGCGAACATCGCGATGGCGGGGTTCGATCCCAGCACCATCTCGTTCATCGCCCACTTCAGGCTCGGCGGAGCGACGGTGCCGCCCAGTTCCTCGTTCACGTCGACGCTCCAGAAACCGGAGTCCTGGTAGGTCTTGTAGCTCTTGGCGAACGACTCGGGCATGGTGACCGACTTGGTCTCCGGGTCGTAGACCGGCGGGTTGCGGTCGGCGTCCACGAACGACGAGGCCAGGTCGGTCTCGGCCAGGCGAGCGACCTCCTTGATCATCTCGCGGGCGGTGTCGGCGTCGAGGTCGGCGTACGGTCCGGTGCCGAGCACCTCATCGCGACCGAGCACCTCGAAGAGGTTGAACTCGATGTCGCGGACGTTGCTCTTGTAGTGCGTCAACGTGTGGCTCCTGTTCAAGCGCAGCGCTTGCCATCGCGCTAGTTACTGGGCAGTAATGTCATTGTGCTACCCGCCAGTAACGAATGACAACCGGGGGGTCCGGTAATTCCTGGTGTGTCCCGCACGGCGGCTGACACCATGGGCTCATGCAGTCGCAACCCGCTACTCAGGTCGACGCCGCGGTCGCGGCCGTGCGAGCTCAGGGCGAACGCATCACAACGGCCCGGCGCGCGGTCCTGGAGGCGCTCGCCGACCGGCCGCACATGGACGCGGACGCCGTCGCCGGACGCGTCGGGGAACGGCATCCCGGCGTCCACCGCGCCACGATCTATCGCTGTCTGCAGTCGCTCGTCGACCTCGGAGTCATCGCGCACACCCACGTGCCCGACTCGGCGACGATCTACCACCTGGCGGTCTCCGGCCACAGCCACTCGCACCTGCAGTGCGTCGGCTGTCAGCGGATGTTCGACGTCCCGGTCGATTGGCTCGCCGAGCTCAGCGCTCGCGCCGACCGCGAACTCGGCTTCGCGCTCGACGCCGGACACGCTGCGCTGCTCGGCCGCTGTGCCGACTGCCGCGAGCCCGGCCCGCCGAGTGGCCGGGCTGTGAACGAGCGTCCGGGGTATGGCCCGGCCACCAATTCATAGCCCGGCCACTCGGCGTCGGGACGGGTGCGTGCGGCACAGTGGGGGACATGAGTTCCCTCGAGCGCAAGCAGCCCCCGAACCCCTACGAATTCCTTCCCACGCTGCCCTCCTTCGAGGTCCGCAGCGACGACATGACCGACGGTCAGCCGCTCAAGGCCGACCAGGTGCAGGCGCAGGGCGACACCTCGCCGCAGCTGTCCTGGTCCGGAGCCCCTGAGGGCACCAAGTCGTACGTCGTCACCTGCTTCGACCCGGACGCCCCGACCCCTTCCGGCTACTGGCACTGGGTGCTCGTCGATGTGCCCGCCGACGTCACCTCGCTCGACACGGGCGCCGGCGCGGAGGGCGCGTCGCTGCCCGGCGCGGCATTCATGCTTAAGAACGACGGCGGCACCGTCGCGTACGCCGGGGCGGCACCGCCCGAGGGCGACGTCTTCCCGCACCGCTACTACTTCGCCGTCCACGCGGTGGGCGAGGAGTCGCTGGGCATCGACGCGGACGCGTCCCCGGCGGTCTGCTCGTTCAACCTGGCTTTCAAGGCGATCGGCCGCGGCTACATCCACGGCACCTACCGGGCCTGAGCCACCCACTGGTCACCGATCGGCCACCCGCCCGCGAATGGGGTGGGTGGCCGATCCGCTTCAGACCCGGGACGCCAGGATCGCGTTCCGGCGCGCCAACCGGCGCTCGCGCCTGATCTGCGCCTCGCGGGGGTTCTCCTCCAGCACGGTGAGGATCAGTTTGATCCCGAACTTCAGGTGACATCCGGCCTAGCATTGCCGTTCATGGCCTCATCCCTGTCTGTTCGTCGCGCTCACGCGGTGGTGGCGATCGTCTCCTGGTTGTCGGTGCTGCTCGTCGCGATCGTCTCGGCCGCGGACGGTTTCGCCGCACGCGCGGTGGTCGAAGGCAACCTGTTCGGCACGCACACGTCCGGAATCGCCGGAGCGCCCGGCCGGATCGGCGACACCTTCAGCTACTTCACCGTCTGGTCGAATGTCGTTGTCGCGGTTGCCTTCACGCTGCTCGCGCTGCGGCCCGGTGCCGACTCGTTGCTGCACCGGGTGTTGCTGCTGGACGCGCTGCTGATGATCACGATCACGACCATCGTCTACTGGGCGATGCTCGCGGCGAACGACACTTGGCAGGGCTGGTCGGTGATCACCAGCCCGCTGCAGCACCTCGTGGTCGGTGTTCTCGCCGTCGGCGTCTGGGCGACCTACGGCCCGCGCGGTTGGTTGAGCTTCCGGCTGCTGCCGTGGGCGTTGGTCGTCCCGTTGATCTGGATCGTGTGGACGCTGTTGCGCGGACGGGTGATCGACGCCTACCCGTACGACTTCACCGATGTCTCGACTCTCGGATACGCCCGGGTGGCAGCCACTCTCGCGGCGATCCTGGCGATCGGCCTTCTCATCGCGGCGATCTACTGCCGTATCGATCGGGCCCTCGAACGTAGATCTCCGAAGCGCGCATAAACGATTCGCTTTCGAAGCAGCGATCGTTGGCGGGCCGGCGCGACAGACCTATTTCGGGATCAGCTTCGCGTTGGTCAACCTGGGTATCAGGGTCGGTGGGCTGATCTCCGGGGCGTTCATCGACGTCCATCGACCCTCGACGTTCACCACCACCTACGTGCTCGACGCGCTCGCGATGCTGATCCCGATCGGTCTGCTGCTCGGACCACTTCGGCACGTGCGCACCCAGGTCGAGCCGACGCAGGAGACCGCCGACTTCGTCTTCGGGTTCGGGTTCGGCGAGACACTGCTGCAGCCGACCATCCCCGCGATCACCAACGACCTCGCTCCCGACCACCTGCGCGGCCGGTTCAATGCGATTTCTTCCGGCGCCTTTCAGGCAGGCGCAGTCGCCGGGCCGGTCGCGGCCGGGTTCCTGCTGCGGCACCACTGGAACGTCCAGTACATCGTCGTGTTGCTGGTCGGCTGTGCGGCGATGGCCTGGTCGGCGCTCGCCCTGGAGCGCCGGATCTCCCTGCAGGTCAACGGCATCGTCCCGCCGATCAAGGACCCTGGCGTCGTCGGTGACGGCGCCGTCCACTCGGTCTAGTCTCGTGCCATGAGTGACGTCCTGCTGGTGCTCAACGGGCCCAACCTCAACCTGCTCGGTCTGCGCGACCCGCAGCAGTACGGCACCACGACCCTCGCCGACATCGAGTCGTCCGTCCGTGAGCGTGCCGGTGAACACGGCCTGGACGTCGACTTCCGGCAGAGCAACTACGAGGGCGAACTCGTCGACTGGATCCAGCAGTCGCGGACGTCGGCGGCGGGCATCGTCATCAACCCTGCCGCATACACGCACACCTCGGTCGCGATCAGGGACGCCTTGGAGATCGTCACCTGCCCAGTGGTCGAGGTGCACCTGTCGAACATCCACCAGCGAGAGTCCTTCCGACACCACTCCTACGTGTCGGCGGTGGCGGACGGTGTCATCGCCGGACTCGGCGCGCACGGCTACGTCCTGGCCGTGGACGCCGTGGCAACCCTGCGCGCCCACCCCTGACCCGAAAGTCCGCAGGACGCGCGGGTCGACCCGTCGGTTCTGCGGACTTTCAGAGGGTGAAGCGGACGGTGTCGCCGGGGCGCAGTTGAGCGAGCCGGTCGGTGTCGGCGTCCGTCACGACCGCGATGACCGGGTAGCCGCCGGTGGTCGGGTGGTCGGCGAGAAAGACGACGGGCTGACCGTTCGCAGGCACCTGGATCGCGCCGCGCACCATGCCCTCGCTGGCGAGTTCACCGGAGCGGCTGCGCTTGAGCGGCGGTCCTTCCAGGCGGACGCCCACCCGATCGAGATCGCTGCTGGTCGTCCAGTTCTGCTGCAGCAGAATGCGCACTGCGTCGTCGGTGAACCAGTCGTCCCGTGGACCGAGCAGGACGCGGACGGTCACCGGATTCGTCCAGGCGTACTGACCCGGGAAGGGTTGCGGCACAACTGAGTCGGGCGCATCTGCGAACGGCAATCGGCGGCCGGATCGGAGTGGTTCCGGTCCGATGTTCGCAGTCGGTGAGGTGCTGCGACTGCCGAGTGTTCGGGGTTCGTCGATGCCGCCTCGGACGCCGACATAGGTGCGTAACCCCGCGACCGGAGTACCGATTCGCAGGCGATCGCCCTCCTGCAGCAGGAAGGCTTCGCCGAACGGCATCGCGCGGTGGTCAGAGCTGACGCAAGCGGGTGCACCGGTGACGGCGACGACGACCGGCTCCTCGGCGAGCAGGACGGCGTTGCCCATCAGGAGTTCGAGTCCACAGGCTCCGTCCGGATTGCCGACCAGCCGGTTGGCCAGAGTGAGTGCTCCTCGGTCTGCGGCGCCGCCGGTCGGTACGCCGACGTCGGCGTATCCGGGACGACCGAGGTCCTGGACGGTGGCCTGCGGACCGACGGACTCGACGATCAACGTCACGGCATCACCTCGAAGCGCACTCGGACGCCCGGCCGGAACAGCCCGGGCGGATCGCGGTCCACGTCCCAGATCGGCAGGTCGGTGCCCCCGATCAGTTGCCAGCCGCCCGGGGACGCGCTCGGGTAGACCGCACTCCACCGTCCGGCGAGGGCCACTGCGCCGGCGGGGATACGCGTACGAGGTGAGTCGAGCCGCGGGATCTCGACATCGTCCAGCGGCGAGCCCACTGGCTCGCGCACGAGATAACCGAATCCCGGTGCGAATCCGGTGAAGTCGACCAGCCAGGGAGTTGCGGTGTGCCACTCGACGAGTTCGGCGGGCCTGACCCCGAGCTGATGGGCGAGTGCTTGTAGGTCCGCACCGTCGTAGTGGACCGGCACGGCTACTTCGCCCGATGACTGGTCTTCGACGCACGCGGCACCGACTTCGAGGCTGTGCAGCGCAGTCTCGACCGAGCCGCGATGTCGGGGGTCACGCAGGCGAACCAACACCGTCCGTGCCGCCGGAACATGCTCGATGATCTCGTCGGCTAACCGGCCGGCGGCGATCTCGGCGCGAAGTGCTGCATCGAAGTCGCGGCGCTCGCGGGCGTCGTCGAGATCGACCAGGATCGCGCGGTCGCCGCACGGCAGGAGCCGGATCATCGGACGAACGGGCGCAGGTCGACACCGGCCTCGGTGAGGGCTGCGCGCACCCGGGTCGCGATCTCGACCGCACCGGGGGAGTCGCCGTGCACGCAGACCGACTCGGCGGTGGCGCCGATCTCCGTGCCGTCGTTCGCGGTAACCCGCCCCCGGGTGGCCATCCGGACGACACGCTCCGCGATCTCTTCCGGATCATGCAGGACAGCCCCCGGCTGGGAGCGGGGAACGAGAGTCCCCTGCGGGGTGTACGCGCGGTCGGCGAACGTCTCGGTGACCGCCCGCAGACCTTCGCCCTCCGCGATGCGCAGCACCACCGACCCCGGCAGCCCCATGATCGGCAGGCTCGTCTGCTCGCAATTGCGGTACGTCGCAACCGCGTCCACGACGGCCCGTGCTTGTGCTTCGTCGTGGACGACCGCGTTGTAGAGGGCTCCATGCGGCTTCACATAGGCGACCCGTCCGCCGACCGACCGCGCCAGGCCGTCCAGGGCGCCGATCTGGAACAGCACGTCGGCCATCAGTTCGGCCGGAGCGATGTCGATGAACCTGCGCCCGAATCCGGCGAGGTCGCGGTATCCCACCTGTGCGCCGATCACAACATCTGCGTGGACGGCCTGCTGACAGGTGCGCAGCAAGGTGGCCGGGTCGCCGGCATGGAAACCGCAGGCGATGTTCGCGGAGGTGATCACACCGAGCATCGCCTTGTCGTCGCCGAGAGTCCACCGGCCGAAGGACTCACCGAGGTCGGCGTTGAGGTCGATCGAGGTCACGGGTGAGGTCATGGCCGAATCCTGCCTCAGCGGCGCAGGTGGAAGGGGTTAGAATCCTTCGAGCACGACCCGCGAGTGTAGTTCAATGGTAGAACATCAGCTTCCCAAGCTGAATACGCGAGTTCGATTCTCGTCACTCGCTCTCGACATCGATCCCGTTGCAGCGCAACGGGATTTGTCGTTTCCTGAGGCAGTTGTCGAATGCCTCGGTCGCTCAGGTAGCTCGGTCTCGATCGCGGCGCTCGTGTGTGACTCGCACCTGGTCGACCGTCGTCGCGATCCCTTGATTCCGCGTCATGGGTAAGTTGGGCGCGTGCTCCTCTCCGATCGCGACATCCTGGCCCAGATCGACGCCGGCCGCGTCGTCCTCGACCCGTGGGACGCAGGGATGGTGCAGCCGTCCAGCGTCGACATCCGGCTCGACAAGTTCTTCCGGTTGTTCGACAACCACAAGTACCCCTACATCGACCCCAGCGAGGAGCAGGACGAGCTGACCCGGCTGGTCGAGTCCGAGCCGGACGAGCCCTTCGTGTTGCACCCCGGTGAGTTCGTTCTCGGCTCCACCTTCGAGACGATCACGCTGCCCGACGACGTCGCCGCCCGTGTCGAGGGCAAGTCGAGCCTGGGGCGTCTCGGTCTGCTCACACACGCCACCGCCGGCTTCGTCGACCCGGGGTTCAGCGGCCACGTGACTCTCGAACTCAGCAACGTCGCGACGCTGCCGATCAAGCTGTGGCCCGGGATGAAGATCGGTCAGTTGTGCTTCTTCCAGCTGTCGAGCCCGGCCGAAAATCCTTACGGCAGTGAGAAATACGGCTCGCACTACCAGGGTCAGCGTGGACCGACGGCGAGCCGGTCGTACAAGAACTTCCACCGCACGCAGGTCTAGGTGGAGCGACGGGAGATCGGCCCGGGCGTCGGTCGCGCCCGGCCGACGCTGATCCTTCCCGACCGACGTGCGACCGAGCCCCGGGGCGTCGTGCTGATGCTGCACGGCGGCGACGTGGAGGGGGTCGAGGCGCGCAGCACGTTCGACCCATCACCGCTGCCGGTGCGGGTGGCCGCGGCCGGGATCGCCCGCCGTCGACCAGACCTGGCAGTCGTCCGGCTCCTCAATGCCGTCGCAGGCTGGAACGATCGGGTGATGTCCCCGGTCGCCGATGCGCGATGGGCACTCATGCGTATCGGACAGCTCTATCCCGACCTTCCGGTCGCGGTCGTCGGTCACTCGATGGGCGGCCGCACCGCGTTCGAACTCGTGGACGAGCCGGACGTCCGGGCGGTCATCGGCCTGGCACCGTGGTTGGCCGACGGGTATGACGAGAAGCGTTTCCTCGGCACTCCCGTAATGGTCGTGCACGGACGCCTCGACAACGTCACCGACCCGGACGCGTCCGCAGACCTGATCCGCCGCATCCGCATCGGCGGCGGCAGCGCGATGTACCGCAGCGTGCCCGACTGGCACACGCTGATGTTCCGGCCGGCCGGCTGGCACCGCGAGGTCGCTTCTTTCCTGCATCACTACCTGGTAGGCGACGGCGGCGACCAGCCCAGGAATGCGTAGGCGCGCAACAGTTCCCGACGCGGCCACAGCGTTTAGATTGGCTGAATGATCCGCTTCGAGCAGGTGGTGAAGTCGTTCGGCGACAAGAACATCGCCGTCGACCACCTTGACCTGGAAGCCCCCACGGGCAAGATCACCTGCCTCGTCGGCCCGTCCGGCTGCGGCAAGACGACCACGCTGCGCATGATCAATCGGATGATCGAACCCACCTCGGGCACGATCACGATCGACGACCGCAACATCGCCGACGTCGCCGCTCCCGAACTTCGCCGCGGCATCGGGTACGTCATTCAGCACGGCGGACTGTTCCCGCACCAGACGGTGCTGGAGAACGTCGGCACCGTGCCGAAACTACTCGGCTGGGACAAGCAGAAGATTCGCAATCGCAGCCGCGAGGTGCTCGAACTCGTCGGTCTGCCAGGCGATTTCGCCGACCGGTATCCGTCGCAGCTTTCCGGTGGGCAGCAGCAGCGTGTCGGCGTGGCCCGGGCGCTGGCCGCCGATCCGCCGGTGATGCTGATGGACGAACCGTTCAGTGCCGTCGACCCGATGGTCCGCGACCAGCTGCAGGACGAGTTCCTTCGGCTGCAGGACGAACTCGACAAGACGATCGTCTTCGTGACCCACGACATCGACGAGGCGATGAAGCTCGGCGACAACGTCGCCGTGATGCGCGTGGGCGGCAAACTCGCCCAGGTGGCTTCGCCGGAGTACCTGCTCGCCCACCCGATCGACGATTTCGTCGCGGACTTCGTGGGACGCGACCGCGGGTACCGGTCACTCAGCTTCCAGAACTCCCCGCGGTTCCCACTGATGAGCGAACCCACCGTCGAACTCGGTGCCACCGTCGAGCAGGCGCGTGCCGCGACGAACGACCGCTGGCTGCTCGTGGTCGAAGACGGCAAACCGCAGGGGTGGATCGAGCCGGCGCGTATTCAGAGCGCCATCGAACCCTCGATGCTGCACCGTGGTGGCACCGTCGCCCGCTCGGGCGGCCCGCTGCGCACCAGTCTGGACGCCGCACTGTCCTCGCCGTCTCGCCGCGGCATCATCGTCGACGACGACGGACGCCTGGCCGGCACCGTCCGCGCCTACGAGGTGCTGCGCGCGATCGAGGAAACCGATCGTGTCGAGGTCGACCCGGACGACGTCGCGCCGGAACACGCGAACGGCCGCACGTGAACTACGCCCTCGACAACTGGTCCGACATCCTGCATCGGGCGTGGCAGCACACGCTGCTCGCCGGGATTCCGCTCGTGCTCGGACTCCTGATCGCACTGCCGCTCGGTTGGCTCGCGCACAGCCGTCCGCGCTGGCGCAATGTGATGGTGGCCGGGTCCGGTCTGCTGTACACGATCCCGTCCCTGGCACTGTTCATCGTGATGCCGATCATTCTGGGCACCAAGATCCTGTCCGCGTGGAATGTCATCGCCGCGATGACGATCTACACCGTCGCACTGCTCGTCCGCACCGTCACCGACGCGCTCGACGCCGTCCCGTCGACGGTGACACAGGCGGCGACGGCCATGGGGATGACGCGGCTCAAGCGACTGTTCAAGGTCGACCTGCCGCTGGCGACGCCGGTCATCTCCTCCGGCATGCGGGTCGCGGCGGTCAGCAATGTCAGCATCGTCAGCGTGGCCTCGCTGATCGGCGTACCCCAACTCGGGTACTACCTCACCAACGGCTACCAGCGTCAGTACTGGGACGAGATCTTCGTCGGGATCGTCGCCTGCCTGGTGCTCGCGCTCGTCTTCGACGCAGTGATCCAGTTGATCGCCCGGCTGCTCACCCCCTGGCAACGGGTGGTGACGCGATGATTCTGGAGAAGGTCTGGCAGTGGTTGACCGACGGCGTCAACTGGTCAGGGCCCAACGGCATCCCGATGCGGTTGCAGGAACACGTCATCTACAGCCTCATCACCGTGTTGATCGCTGCTGCGATCGCCATTCCGCTCGGCACTTGGATCGCCCACACCGGCAAGGGGAAGTGGCTGGTCACGGCCGCGAACGCCGCCCGTGCGGTCCCGTCCCTGGGTCTGCTGTTCGTGGCCGCCATGTTCGCCGGCCCGCGCCTGAGCGGCGACCTCGCCTACACCGCCCCGTCGATCGTCGTCCTGGTCATCCTCGCCATCCCCCCGATCGTCGCCGGCGCGTACGCCGGCGTCAGTGAGGTCGATCCTGCGGCCCGGGACGCCGCCAAGGGCATGGGTATGACCGGCGGGCAGGTCTTCACCCGGGTCGAGCTGCCGAACGCGCTTCCGTTGATCTTCTCCGGTCTGCGCAGCGCCACTTTGCAGGTGATCGCCACCGCGACCATCGCTGCTGCGGTCTCGCTCGGCGGCCTCGGCCGCTACCTCATCGACGGCCTGGCGCAGAGCAAGTACGAGGTGATGGTCGGCGGATCGTTGCTGGTCGCACTGCTCGCCCTCGCCGTCGACCTGCTCTTCGCGCTGATCCAGCGCACGGTCGTCTCGCCCGGTCTCACCGGCCGCTCCGGACGACGATCGGCCCGTTCGCAACGCAAGGCCCTCGAAGCCACAGGGAGTGCCCGATGACCACACGTACGTTCCGCCGACGCGCCGCGCTGAGCGCCGCCCTCGTCCTCTCGCTGTCGGGGTGTGGCCTGTCCGGTGACGCGCTCGACTCCGGTTCCGGCGGTGGTGACTGCAAGGTCGAGAAGCCCAAGGAGGCACCGATCAAGGTCGGTTCGGCCGACTTCCCCGAGTCCTCGCTGATCGCCGAGGTGTACGCGGGGGCCCTGCAGGCCAAGGGGATTCGCGCTTCTACCACTGACCCGATCGGTGCGCGTGAGGCCTACCTCAAGGCGCTCGGGGACGGTTCGGTGCAGGTGGTGCCGGAGTACACCGGCTCGTTGTTGACCTTCGTCGACGAGAACTCCAAGGAGAAGGACCCGCAGGAGGTGTACGCCGCTCTGCTGACCTCGCTGCCGTGCAACCAACTCGCGTTGCAGCCCTCCCGTGCCGAGGACTCCAACGAGATGGTGGTCACCAAGGCCACCGCCGACAAATGGCAACTGAAGACCATCTCCGATCTGGCCAAGCACGCGAACGAGATCACGATCGCCGCGCCCTCGGAGTTCCAGGGCCGTGAGCAGGGACTGCTGGGGCTGAAGCGCACCTACAACCTGACCCCGAAGTCGTTCCGCCCGCTCGCCTCGGCCGCTGTCGTGGAGGCGCTGAAGAACAACCAGGCGCAGGCAGGCAACATCTTCTCCACCGACCCGTCCATCAAGGTCAACAATTTCGTCGTGCTCCAGGACGACAAGAAGCTGTTCGGCGCCGACCAGGTCGTGCCGCTGGTGGCCAAGTCCGCAGCCACGCCCAAGATGCAGGTGGCCCTCAACGCGGTCTCGGCCAAGCTCACCACCGACAAGCTGGCCGAGATGCTGAAGCAGGTCGTCGTCGACAAGAAGAGCGCGAAGGCTGTCGCGAAAACCTTCCTGCAGGCCGAGGGGTTGGCCTGACAGAGTAGGTGGGTGCTCTCCCGTCTCGTCATCGCTCACCTGAAGCGGTATCCGCGCCTGACCGGCGCCCTCGTCCTGCTGCAGTTGCTGAGCGTCGCGGCCTCGCTCTACCTGCCTTCGCTCAACGCCGACGTCATTGACAAGGGGGTCACCGTCGGCGACACCAGATACATCTGGCGTACGGGCGGCTGGATGCTGCTGGTGTCGTTGGTACAGGTGTTCGCCGCCATCGGGGCGGCCTATGTCGCAGCGAAGCTGGCGATGTTCTACGGGCGCGACACCCGGGGTTCGTTGTTCGCGCGGGTCGGTGAGTTCTCGGCTCGTGAGGTGAACCGTTTCGGGGCGCCCACCCTCATCACTCGGGGCACCAACGACGTCCAGCAGGTGCAGATGGTGGTGCTGATGGGCGCCACGCTGATGATCGCCGCGCCGATCATGATGATCGGCGGCGTGGTGATGGCGTTGCAGGAATCAGTGTCGTTGTCCTGGCTCATCGTGGTCGCGGTGATCGTCCTCGGCGTCACGATCTCGTTGATCATCCGGCAACTCGTGCCCGGCTTCCGGCAGGTGCAGGTCAAGCTCGACGGCGTCAACCGGATCCTGCGCGAGCACCTGTCCGGCGTCCGGGTGATCCGTGCGTTCACCCGTGAGCGCTTCGAGCAGCAACGCTTCACCGAGGCCAACGAAGACCTCACCGGGTTGCTGATCCGCACCGGGCGGCTGATGTCGGCGCTGTTCCCCGTTGTGTTCCTGGTGATGAACCTGTCGACCACCGCGGTGTGGTGGTTCGGTGGTCATCAGGTCGGCGACGGGTCCCTGCAGATCGGTGCCCTGACGGCCTACATGACCTACCTGATGCAGATTCTGATGGCGGTCATGATGGCCACCTTCATGTTCATGATGATCCCGCGTGCGTCGGTGTCGGCCGAGCGCATCGTGGAGGTGCTCGACACGGAGCCGTCGGTGGTGCCGCCGGCGAACCCGCTGACGCCGGACGATGGCCGTGGTGTGGTCGAGTTGCGTGACGTCTCGATGTCCTACCCCGGTGCGGATGTCCCTGTGCTGCAGGATGTTTCGGTGCGCGGCACTCCCGGCCAGACGATCGCGATCATCGGCGCGACCGGATCGGGCAAGACGACGCTGCTGTCACTGATCGCCCGGTTGTTCGACGCGACCTCGGGTGAGGTGCTGGTGGACGACATCGACGTGCGGGAGCTCGACCCGCAACTGCTGTGGGGACGCATCGGCATCGTCCCGCAGAAGGCGTACCTGTTCACCGGCACCGTCGCGTCCAACCTTCGGTACGGCGACCCGGACGCGTCCGACGAGCAACTGTGGGAAGCGCTGCGCATCGCGCAGGCGGCCGACTTCGTGCAGGAACTCGACGGCGGGCTCGACGCACCGGTCAGCCAGGGCGGCACCAACTTCTCCGGCGGCCAACGGCAGCGGCTGTGCATCGCGCGCGCCCTGGTCAGCCGGGCCAACATCTACCTGTTCGACGACAGCTTCTCCGCGCTCGACCTGCGCACCGACCGCGCCCTTCGAACCGCGCTCGCGCCGTACGTGCGAAACAGCACGGTCTTCCTTGTCGCCCAACGGGTTTCGACCATCCGGGAGGCGGATCAGATCATCGTGCTGGAGGACGGCCGAGTGGTCGGGCACGGACGTCACGAGGAGTTGTTGCGTGACTGTACCGAGTACCAGGAGATCTGCGCCTCGCAGCGGATCGAGGACGCGGCATGAGCACCCGGACCACCAAGTCGCCCATGCGCCGCGGCCACGGCCCGTCGATGGGCATCGGTATGGCCGAGAAGACGATGAACTTCAAGGGTTCGTCCAAGCGGCTGCTGGGCCGGCTGCGTCCGCATCGCCTCACGCTCATCCTGGTGCTCGCACTCACCGTCGTCGCGGTGGTGCTGTCGGTGATCGCGCCGCGTGTGCTCGGTGCGGCCGTCGATGAGATCTACGACGGTGTGATCGGTCGCCGCTCGGTCGACTTCGACGAGGTCGGACGCATCCTCGCGATCGTCGTCGGTCTGTACGTGGTCGCCGCGGCGGCCCAACTGGTGCAGGGGTTCCTGCTGGCGAAGGTCGTCCAGCGCACCGTCCAGCGGCTGCGCGACGACGTCGAGGCCAAGGTCAACCGTCTGCCGCTGGCATACCTGGACGGCCAGCCACGGGGTGAGATGTTGTCGCGGGTCACCAACGACATCGACAACGTCGGACAGTCGATGCAGCAGTCGATCAGTCAGCTGTTGTTCAACGGCCTCACCGTGATCGGCGTCGTCGTGATGATGGTGTCGATCTCGTGGTGGCTGACGATCGTCGCCGTGCTCGCGGTGCCGGTCGTGATGGTTGTGACCGCGAAGGTGATGAAGAAGTCGCAGGGGCTGTTCGTGCAGCAGTGGCAGCACACCGGCGAGCTCAACGCCCAGATCGAGGAGACGTTCTCCGCACACGATCTGGTGAAGGTCTTCGGGCGCGGCCCGCAGGTGCAGGCGGCGTTCAGGGCTAAGAACGACGAACTCACGAACGTCAGCTGGCGGGCGCAGTTCGTCAGCGGACTGGTCATGCCGATCATGATGTTCGTCGGCAACCTGCAGTACGTCATCGTCTGTGTGCTCGGTGGGGTGCAGGTGGCGAACGGCGGGATGTCGCTCGGTCAGGTCACTGCGTTCATCCAGTACTCCCGGCAGTTCACCCAACCGATCACCCAACTCGCGTCGATGGTCAACCTGTTGCAGTCGGGTGTTGCTTCCGCGGAGCGGGTGTTCGAGGTGCTGGACGCCCCCGAGGAGCCCGCCGACGCCGCCGGCCGACTGTCGCCGGCGCGGGGAAAGGTGACCTTCGAGGACGTTTCGTTCTCCTACGGCGAGGAGCCTCTCATCGAGCACCTCGACCTCGAGGTGGAGCCTGGTCAGACGGTTGCGATCGTCGGACCCACCGGCGCCGGAAAGACCACGTTGGTCAACCTGCTGATGCGTTTCTACGACATCGACTCCGGACGAATCACGCTGGACGGCAGGGATATCCGCGACGTCCCGCGTACCGACCTGCGCTCACGGATCGGGATGGTGCTGCAGGACACCTGGCTGTTCCACGGCACCATCGGCGAGAACATCGCCTACGGCAACCCGAACGCGACCGAGGCGGACGTGCTTGAAGCGGCGCAAGCCACCTTCGTCGACCGGTTCGTGCACTCCCTGCCCGACGGCTACGACACCGTGGTCGACGAGGACGGCACCAATGTCTCCACCGGAGAGCGACAGCTGATCACGATCGCCCGGGCGTTCGTCGCCGATCCGGCACTGCTGATCCTGGACGAGGCGACGTCATCGGTCGACACCCGCACCGAGGTGCTCGTGCAGCACGCCATGGCCTCCCTGCGCGCGAACCGCACCAGCTTCGTGATCGCCCACCGTCTGTCGACGATCCGGGACGCCGACGTGATCCTGGTGATGGACCGAGGACGCATCGTCGAGACGGGGGACCACGAGCGACTGTTGGCACTGGGCGGGGTCTACAGCGACCTGTACGCATCCCAGTTCGAAGGCGTCACAACCTGATCGGGTTCATCGGTTCGCCGGTGTGTAGCTGGGCGTGGCAACCACGTCGGGCGGCCCCGGTCGTTGCAAGTGGTAGTCGTCGACGGTGCCGGTGGTGCCGTGGAAGAACGGACTGTCGTAGAAGTCGCGCACATTCGGGTCGGTGCTGTTCGCCGGTGCCCAGTGGGCCGCCGAATCGGCGTAACGCGTGGCCCCGTGAACCGCGATCGGGTCCGTCTCGTCGCCCACTCGCCGAGCCGGGTCGCCGGTGAGTCCGTACCGGTTCATCCGGTCGGGCGGACCCTGGGTGTCCAGGCGCGGCACCGGATCGGCGCGATGCGCGAAGTCCAGCGACTTCACGCTCGCCGGCAGCGCGATCCGCGACACCGGTGAACCGGCAGTGACCACATGGGTGACCCGGAAGGTCTGTCGGAACCGACGGTCCTGAGCCAGCCGCGTCGCAACGATCCCGCCCTGGCTGTGCCCGGCGATGAGCACCGGCTGGCTGCCCGGCGTCACCCCCTTCTTCGCCATCGACGTCCGCAGTGCCTTCTCGATCGCCGGGTACAGCGAACTCGGCATGCCGGCGACCGCAAGCAGGTTCGCCGCGGCGTCGCTGGGGTTGCGCGGTCGATCGGCCGACCAGTCCTGGGTACCCGGCACCTCGACGATCCACGCGCTGACACCGTCGGCGGTCGTGACCTGTCGGACCCGGATGCGCGAGGCCGTGTTGCCGGCACTGGCGGAGGTGGTCTCCAACCGGTCGATGCTGCTGATCACCTGTGCGGCATCCCGCGGCGGCGCCAAATGCGTTCGTTCATGCGGCGCGACCGGTGTCACGGTCAACGGGCGGTCGTCCTTCAGCAGCCGTCCCGCCCTCGCGTATCGGACGACGGCGGCCGCCTGCGCCTCCAGGGTCGGAGCAGTCATCGGATCGACGACGAACAGGAGTTGCTGTGCGGTGAGCAGCGTGGCGTCGGTCAGTTCGGGATTCGCGATTAACGCCGCTGTCGTGCAACCCACCACGCCGGCCAGGGGGTTGATGTTGCGCGCGCACGGCGGCATCGCTGCGTCGCGTGCCCAGTCCCATTTCCGGGGGAGAGGAACGGACGCGGCGAGGCTGACCTGCACCGTGCCGTACAGCGTCAGAGCGACCCGCGGTGCCGCCATGATCACTTTGAACGAGCGCAGACTCGCCGCCACGGACGCATCGCGGACGGCGTACGCAACAGCCGCTCCGCGAAGCGCTCGAGCGGTCAGTTCGAGGTCGACACCGGTGGCCAGAATGCCGTTCGGGTGATGCACGAGGCGTAGTTCATCGGCAGCGATGCCGGCCGCTTGCAGTGGAGCGAACGGCACAGCGGCCGCCGGCAGGTCGAGCAGTGCCGAGACGAGGTCGCCCCCCGCCCGGCGAACGGCATTCCCCTCTGTTTCGAGCACACCCGCGGTGACGCGCATGTCGGTCAGGTCGGCGACCGTCGAATGTGCTCCGCCGGTGCGCTCCGGTGCCCCGGGCTGCCGGCTCATCGGCGCAGCCCGAACCCGCTCGTGAGCGGCCGACTCGTCTCTGCGATCGCCCGACCGACGCCCTTGGCCGCATCGTGGAACGCACCGACGGCGTCCATCGCTGCATCGGTCAGCGCCGCCTGGCCGACCTCGACCGCCGTCGCGTACCGGTGCAGTGCGCCAGCCATGCCGTCCACCTCCCGGGCAAGGTTGTTCAATCGACCGGCCTTCTCGTGCAACCGTTTTCGGTACTGGACGGCCCCGGTGCTGCGCCACTCGACCGCGTCTGCGGTGCCGATGCGCCAGGCCGCGCGTCGAATCTCGCCTGCGACGGTGGACGCCTGACGCGCTACCGCCCTGATCTCGTCCGCATCACTCATGGGCCGGACGGTAGGTAAGGCACCACCGCCGGCACCACGCGTCCGCGCAAGCCTGTGAACACAGCAGCGGCACCGACCGGGCTGTGGACAGCAGAAAGGACCGAGGGCCACCCCGAACGGAGTGACCCTCGATCCTTCAACTGTCCGTCAGTCGCCGGACTTCACCGCGGCCAGCAGCATGTTCGCCACGTCGACGACCTCGACGTCCTCGCGGGCGTTGCCCTCGGACTGCTCGGCGGTCAGACCGTCGGTGAGCATCACGCGGCAGAACGGGCAGCCGATGGCGATGCGGTCGGCGCCGGTCGCGACGGCCTCCTGGGTGCGGTTGAGGTTGATCCGCGAACCCAGTTTCTCCTCCATCCACATGCGCGCACCGCCGGCGCCGCAGCAGAACGACTTCTCGCCGCTGCGCTCCATCTCGCGGTACTCGACGCCGGGCAGCGAACCGATCAGTTCACGCGGCGGGGCGTACACGTTGTTGTGACGGCCCAGGTAGCACGGGTCGTGGTAGGTGACGGACTTACCGGTGGACGCAGCGCCCACGGACGACGGCGTCTCGCCGGGACGGGTCACCGGGGTCAGCTTCTTCTCGCGCACGAGGCGGTTGAGCAACTGGGTGTGGTGCAGCACCTCGTACTCGCCACCCACCTGCGGGTACTCGTTCTTGATCGTGTTGAAACAGTGTGCGCAGGTGACGATGATCTTGCTGGCGCCGGCCCCGTTGAGGGTCTCGACGTTCTGCTGGGCCAGAGCCTGGAAGAGCATCTCGTTGCCGGCACGGCGGGCGGAGTCGCCGGTACAGGTTTCGCCGTCACCGAGGACGGCGAAGTCGACCCCGGCCAGGTCGAGCAGTTCGGCCACCGCGCGGGTGGTCTTCTTCGCGCGGTCCTCGTATGCACCGGCGCAACCGACCCAGAACAGGTAATCGACCTCGGACAGCGACTCGACGTCCTGGCCGAAGACCTTGACCTCGAAGGGGAGGTCCTTGGCCCAGTCGAGGCGGGCCCGCGCGGACATGCCCCACGGGTTGCCCTTGCTCTCCATGTTCTTGAACAGGCCACCGAGCTCGCTCGGGAAGGCCGACTCGATGAGGGTCTGGTAGCGGCGCATGTCGACGATGTGGTCGACGTGCTCGATGTCGACCGGGCACTGTTCGACGCAGGCGCCGCAGGTGGTGCAGCTCCACAGCACGTCCTGGTCGATGACCGCGTCCGGACCGTGCGGGTTGTACGCCATAAGCGGGCTGTCGATGTCGTACCCGGTGTCGCCGATCAGCGTCGCGCCCAGGACGTCGGGGGCGTTCTCCCCGTTCTCCCTGTTGTCGCCACCGGAGACGCCGGCCTTCATGAACGGTGCACGGTGAGCGGCGTTGTCGCGCAACGTCATCATCAGCAGCTTGGGCGACAGCGGCTTCTCGGTGTTCCAGGCGGGGCACTGGCTCTGGCAACGTCCGCACTCAGTGCAGGTGGAGAAGTCGAGCAGGCCCTTCCAGGTGAAGTCCTCGACCTTGCCGACACCGAAGGTGGTGTCCTCGTCCATCTCCTCCAACGACTCCAGCGTGACCGGCTTGCCGTCGACCTTCATCGGCTCCAGTGCGCCGAGCGAGGTGCGGCCGTCGGGGTGGCGCTTGAAGAAGATGTTGAAGAACGCCAGGAAGCGGTGCCAGGCGACACCCATCGTCAGGTTGCGGCAGATCGTGATCAGCCAGACCATCGCAGTGACGATCTTGATCACCGAGATCACCACGATGAACTGCTTGATTCCCTCGCGGCCCATGTTCGTGAACCACTCGCCGAACCAGAACGTCAGCGGGAAGTGCAGGACGTCGGCGTGCTCGCCCGAGCCGGTCTTGTCCAGGGCGTACTCCAGGCCGCGCAGCGTGACCACGCAGATGATCTCGATCGCGATGACCAGCTCGACGAAGTAGGCCTGCCAGAAGGTCGAGCCGAAGAAGCGGGACTTGCGGCCGTCGTGTCCGGCGGAGCGTCCCGGGTGGTTCTTTCGGCGGTTCCAGATCAACCACAGGATGCCGAGCAGTCCGGCCCAGCCGAGGAATTCGTTCGCCCAGCCCCACAGGAAGAACGACCCGAGCAGCGGCAGCATGAAGGTGGGGTCCCAGACCTGGAAGTAGGACTGGAGCACCGCCAGCGACAGCATGATGAACGAGATCATCGTGACCCAGTGCGCGATCGCGACGATCGGCAGACGCGACATCCGGGTGTGCCCGAAGATCTCCCGCAGCATCGTCGCCGTGCGCCTGCCCTTGGCGTCACCGCGGTTCTCGGGGCGCCCGAGCTTGAAGCCGGACATGATCTGCGGGACGGCGCGGGCGACCATCGCGACCCCGACCAGGGTGATCCCGAGGGTCAGGACGATGGAGACGATCTGCAGCGGGGACATGCACGCATCCTAACGATCGGTTACTCGCAAGTACTCGGCGTCGGTTCTCGATGGAAGATCGACCCCGTCCGGACAGGGTCCATCTTCCATCGCAGTTTGTCAGGCTGGACGTCAAGTCGCGCGCATATCGCAGTCTCGGTATGCACAGGCGCTGCCGGGCGGATCAACGAAGTGGAAGATCCGACCTACCGGGGCAGGGTCGATCTTCCATCCGAGTCGACGCGTCTCAGGGACTGTGACGGGGTGGCGTCCGTGCTCCCCGGTTATATAACCTGGCATTGGAATAGTCATAACGGGGAGGACGTTATGACTGGACGACTGACCCGAGCCTTTCGGCTCACGACAGAAGGCGAATCACTGTGCCCATCCTGAACGATGTGACCGAGGCGATCGGCAACACTCCGCTGGTCAAGATCAACCGGATCATCGACGAGCCCGGCGTGACCGTCGCGGCCAAGCTCGAGTTCAACAACCCCGGCGCGTCCGTGAAGGACCGCATCGGTGCCGCCATCATCAAGGCCGCCGAGGAGTCCGGCGAACTGAAGCCGGGCGGGACGATCGTCGAGGCGACGTCGGGCAACACCGGGATCGCACTGGCGATGGTCGGCGCGGCCAAGGGCTACAAGGTCGTGCTGGCGATGCCCGAGACGATGTCCGCCGAGCGCAAGGGCCTGCTCAAGGCGTTCGGCGCAGAACTCGTCCTCACTCCTGGTTCGGAGGGCATGAAGGGCGCTGTGAACAAGGCGAACGAGATCGTCGCCGGGCGTGCGGGCGCCGTGCTGGCTCGTCAGTTCGCGAACGAAGCGAACCCGAAGGTGCACCGCGAGACCACCGCAGAGGAGATCTGGCGCGACACCGACGGCAAGGTCGATATCGTCGTCGCAGGCATCGGCACCGGTGGCACCGTCACCGGTGTGGGTCAGGTGCTCAAGGAGCGCAAGCCGGACGTGCAGATCGTCGCGGTCGAGCCGGAGGAGTCCCCGATCCTGAACGGCGGCCAGCCCGGCCCGCACAAGATCCAGGGCATCGGCGCCAACTTCGTCCCCGAGATCCTCGACACCGAGATCTACGACGAGGTCATCGACATCAACGCGGCCACCTCCGTCGAGTGGGCCCGCAAGGCCGCCACCCAGGAAGGCCTGCTGGTCGGCCTCTCCTCGGGCGCAGCGCTCGCTGCTGCGGCCCAGGTCGCTGCGCGGCCGGAGAACAAGGGCAAGACGATCGTCGTGATCATCCCCAGCTTCGGTGAGCGCTACCTGTCCACGATCCTCTTCGAGGGCATTCTCGACTGATCCGCCGGCCGTGGCGCGCGGTACGGAATCGTCCGTGCGCTGCGGCTGTTGTCCTTCCCGTGTCAGATGCAAGGAGTGAACCGATGGTGGTTCTGACGGGCGGCAGCGGAGTCCGCCGTAGCAGCGGTTCGCCGCTGCGTCGAGCGATCGACGAGGTTCGCGCTGACCTGGACGCGGCCATCGCCCGCGACCCGGCGGTCGACTCGCGAGTGGAGATGGCGCTCGCCTCTCCCGGCCTGCACGCGATCTGGACACACCGCGTCTCACACTCGATGTGGAAGCGCGGCGGACGCTGGAAGCTGCCGGCGCGCATGCTCTCCCAGGCATCCCGCGCGGTGACGGGTGTCGAGATCCACCCCGGCGCGCAGATCGGCAAGCGGTTCTTCATCGACCACGGGATGGGGGTCGTCATCGGCGAAACGGCCGAGATCGGCAACGACGTGATGATGTACAACGGCGTCAACCTCGGGGGCCGCACCTTCGCGAAGGTGAAGCGCCACCCGACGCTGGCGGACGGTGTCACCGTCGGAGCCGGCGCTCGCATCCTGGGTCCGGTGACCGTCGGCGCCGGTTCTGCGGTCGGCGCGAATGCCGTCGTGGTGAAGGACGTGCCGGCGCAGTCCACCGCGGTCGGGGTCCCCGCCGTCGTCCGGCCCAACCAGCCGGCCGCTGCGCTCGACCCCTTCGCGGATCCGGCGCTCTACATCTGAGCAGAGGTCAACAGTCGCACACGCATGAACGAAGGCCCGCCCCCATCATGGGAGCGGGCCTTCGACGTGGTGCGGGGGACTCAGCCCTTCGCGGCAGCCTTGAGCTTGGAGCCCGCGGTGACCTTGGCGGCCTTCGACGCGGCGATCTCGATCGCTTCGCCGGTCTGCGGGTTGCGGCCGGTGCGAGCGGCGCGGTCCACGACCTCGATGGTCAGCAGACCCGGCAGCTGGATCTTCTCACCGCGGCCAACAGCCTCGAGGATGACGTCATTGAGACCGCCGATGACCGCGTTGGCGTCCTTGACGCTGACGCCGGTGCGCTGAGCAATCGTGCTGGCGAGGTCAGTCTTGTTCATCGATATTCCTTGTCTGTGTTAATCAGGACGGGACTCGATGTCTCCGTCTGACTTGTTTCGCTGCGTGGTTACCCCCGTAGCGTTGGCAGTTCACCACAGTAACCGCGAAAAACCGCGGATTTGTGCGGGTGTGCCGTCGGCTTCACCGTACGGGAAGGCGTCGTGACGTCAACCCGACGCGCTGAGGCCGGGCCCTCAGTTGGCGTCGAAGCCGGGGTCGGTCTTGGGCAGCTTGGCGTCGTCCGACAGCGTCGTGGACGTCTGCTTGGTCGAGCCGCTGTCGGTGTCGGCGGACGGTGCCACGCCGGCGTCGTCGCCTGCAGCGAGTTCACCCTCCACAGTTTCACCGGGCTTGCCATGCCTCGCAGCCGAATATCCAGCCGCCACAGCACTTTTCGCGGCTGTGCCCGCGCCCTTGATGGCCGCCTGGCCAGCTGCCGCAGCAACCTCGGGGCCACGCTCCTTGAGCGTCTGGGTGGCCTCGTCCTTCTTCTGCTGGACGGCCGGGTGCTGCCAGGCCTTACCGGCCTGAAGCTTGATCTGTTCGTATCGCTGCTCGCCTGCCCGCGCACCGGCCACATAACCGGCGGCGAACCCGGCGAGGAAGGAAATCTTTCCCATCGGGTCTCCTCTCGTCCTGCGGACGACCCTACTGATCGGCGCAGGACGGCTGGGGCCTGCGCCCTGTCGGCATTGAACGCGAATCCCGGACCGGCGGTGACCTAGGATGGGCGGGCTCCGGTCACCCGGAGCATGGAGGGCTCGCATAGTGGCCTAGTGCGGCGGTCTTGAAAACCGCTAAGTCGGTAACCCCGGCTTCGTGGGTTCGAATCCCACGCCCTCCGCCGATCAGTCCCCACGCAGGGTGCGCATCACCAGCGGCAGTTGTGGCGGGATCTCCGAGGCCAGGTAGCCCACGCGTCCGAACTGGGCAGCGAGCGCGTCGCCCGCCGCCGCGTGCACGTACTTCCCCCACACCAGCGACTGCACGAGTCCGGCGCCGCGGCTGAGCAGACCGGCAACCGCGCCGGCCACGACGTCGCCGCTGCCCGAGGTGCCGAGGCCGGTGTCGCCGGTGGTGACCTGCCACAGCCCGTCACCGTCGGTGATCCAGGTGTCGCAGCCGACCGCAGCGCCGTACAGACCTGCGGCGTCGATGATGCCCTCGGCCACGCGATCCTCGTCCACCTCGTCCTCGTCGAGCAGGTGGGCCAGCTCGCCTCGGTTGGGGGTGAGTGCGAGTCGTCCCGACAACCGGTCGCGCTCGGCTGTCGACAGGTCCGGCAGCACAGTCGCGCCGAACGCGTCCAACACGATCGGCACGTCGTCCGGAAGCAGTCGGACGATCTCGCTCAGCAAGCGGCCGGCACCGTCCGGGTTTCCCAGGCCCGGGCCGACGAGCACGCAGTCGGCACGTTCGAGATCCTTCGTCAGGTGCTGCTCGACCTGCTCGCCGGTGATCGCTCCCTCGGAGTCGTCGGCGAGCGAGGTCGCACCGGACTCCGGGACGGCCACCGCCACCTGCGCCGCGATGGACGCAGCCACCGCCAGGCTCAGGCGCCCGGCACCCATCCGCAGCGACGACAGTCCGGCGAGCATCGCCGCGCCGGGCGTGGCGCGGTCGCCGCCGACGACCAACACCTGGCCGCGGCTGTACTTGGTGCCGGACGGCTCCGGCAGGGTCCACGAACGCAGCAACTCTGGCGTGATCAGCCGAGGCTGTTCGCGCGAGCCGCCGCGTGCGTCGTCCGGGATCTTTTGCGAGACAGCGTCATTGGTCATTGCCGGCACCCACCTCATCCGAGGCGCCCGGTTGGGCGGTGACCTGCACGTTCTCCTCGCGCAGATGCTCGTTCAGGTTGTAATCGACGACCGTCCATCCGGTCGGCGACTCCTCGTCACTGCGCAGTCGGCAGATCGCGGCGTTGCCCATCGGATTCGTGCGCGCCCGGTCGAGCACGGACTCCTCGTCCAGGCCCTCGGCCACGTAACAGAAGAGCAGGTTCACCACGTCGTGGGCGGTGATCAGCACGGTGCCCTCGCCGACCAGGTGGCGGATGTCGGTGAGGACACTGCGGACCCGCTGCGTGACATCGGCCCACGACTCACCACCCGGGGGCCGGTAGTAGAACTTGCCGATCCAGTTACGGCGTTCCACTTCCTCGGGGTACTTCTCGCGGATGCCGGCCGCGGTCAACATGTCGGTGATTCCCATGTCGCGGTCGCGCAGCCGCTCGTCCACCCGGATGTCGACCTCGAGCCCCGCGCCGTCGAGTGCGGTCTGCAAGGTCTGGCGGGCGCGACGGTACGGACTGGTCCACGCGATGTCCGGACGCTCGGACTCGTCCAGTCGTGACAGCCATGCCCCGACCGCTGCGGCCTGCTCGTGGCCGAGTTCGGACAGCTCGATGTCGGGGTCGCGCACCGGGACGTCGATGCGCTCCAACTTGGCGCGCTCGGCGGACTCGGCCGCGACGTTGCCGACGGACTGACCGTGCCGGACGATGATCAGGTCGATGGGTGCCATTGCGCCAGCGTAGGTCTGGGCGGGCGCACCGGGTCGGGCGCGAGGCATTCGACTCGCCGTGCAGCATCTGGCGTCTCGCTGTTCTGCGGCGCCACACTTCGGTATCCAGGACACGCTCGGTGACGAGGTGCTCGGAACGCTGGGAGCTTTCGTCGGGGCGGTGGTCGTCTCACGACGTGTGGGAAAGGGTGCCGGAACAACCCACCGACCGGTCCGCTGAACCACTGCCGGAGCCAGTGAGCAGCATGATGGGGCCATGAGGTCGCTGCTAACCGCCCGCGTACCGTGACTTCTTCTACTTCAGTCACAACCTCGGTATGACCTACCAGGTGTCCGACACCGACGTCTCCAGCACGGACATCCGGTCGGTCGTCCTGCGGCACAGCCTGCTGTTCTACCTGTTCGGCACAGTCATCCTCGCGACCACGATCAACCTGGTCGCCGGTCTCGTCACCGGCAATTGAAAGGGCTCGACATGAGTTACGAAACGCTGACCCACACCCTGGACGACGGGGTCCTGACGATCACCCTCGACCGTCCCGAACAGCTGAACGCCTTCACGGTGACGATGGCCGACGAGCTCGAGCGGTCGTTCCGGGAGGTGAACGACAACGACGACGTCCGCGCGGTGATCGTGACCGGTGCCGGGCGGGCCTTCTGCGCCGGTATGGATCTGTCGGTGGGTGGCAACGTCTTCGGGCTCGATGAGTCCAAGCGCCCGGGCCTGGCAGACATGGAAGACCTGGCCGATCCGCGGATTGCACAGGTGCGCGACACCGGCGGACGGGTGACGCTTGCCATCCACGACTGCCGTAAGCCGGTGATCGCGGCCATCAACGGTCCGGCCGTGGGGATCGGCGCGACGATGACGTTGGCGATGGACGCGCGTCTGGTGTCGGAGAAGGCGCGGTTCGGGTTGGTGTTCGGCCGGATCGGGATCGTGCCGGAGGCGGCATCCACCTGGTTCCTACCGCGCATCGTCGGCATGGCCGACGCGATCGACCTCATGCTTTCTGCCGACATTCTGGACGCCGAGCAGACCGTCGCTCGGCGTCTTGCGAACGGCGTGCACGACACCGATGAGTTGCTCGGTGCTGCAAAGGAATTGGCTGACCGATGGACGAAGGGTCGGTCGCCGGTCGGCGTTGCGCTCACCCGCCAGATGATCCGGCGCAACAGCGCTTACGAGCACCCGGTCGAGGCACATCGCGTCGATTCGCTCGCGATGTTCTGGACGAGTGTCGGCGACGGCAAGGAAGGTGTGGCAGCGTTCCTGGGCAAGCGTGCTGCGGAGTACCAAGGACGCGCCTCGCAGCTGCCCGACTTCTACGACGAGTGGCTGTCGCGTGGGCAGTGACGCCAAGGCGGCGACCAAGGACGAGTCGCTGCTCACCGTCATCGTCGCGTTCGCCGCGAACCTGCTGATCGCGATCGCCAAGACCGTCGTCGCAGTCATCACCGCGTCGGCCTCGATGATAGCCGAGGCTGCGCACTCGTGGGCCGACACCGGCAACGAGGTCTTTCTGCTCATCGGCACCCGCAAGGCTGCCAAGAAACCGGACGACGATCACCCGCTCGGTTACGGCCGCGTCGGCTACGTCTGGTCGATGTTCGCCGCGTTCGGGTTGTTCACGGTGGGTGCCGCGGTGTCGATCTGGCACGGCATCCAGTCGCTCGGCGCGACCGAGCAGGAGACCCCGTCCTACCTGTGGGCGTACGTCGTGCTGGCCATCGCGTTCGTGCTGGAAGGAACCTCGTTCCTGCAGGCCCTGCGGCAGACCCGCAAGAACGCGGCCCAACGGCGGCTCGCGCCGCTGCGGTACATCCACATCACGTCCAACCCCATGCTGCGCGCGGTGTTCGCCGAGGACGCTTCGGCGTTGATCGGCCTGATCATCGCCGCCTGCGGCATCGGTCTGCATCAGGTGACAGGCGACCCGATCTGGGACGCGATCGGCTCGATCGTCGTCGGCATCCTGCTCGGCGTCGTCGCGGTCTTTCTGATCGCTCGCAACATGGACTTCCTCACCGGCGAGAACGTCACGCCGCTGGTCCGGAACGCGGCCCTCGCCGGACTGCTCGATCACCCCGAGGTCGAACGGGTCAGCTACCTGCGCATGGAGTGGATCGGGGCAGACCAGCTGTACTTGGTGGCCGCCGTCGACCTGATCGGCGACCGCCCGGAGCCGCATCTCGCGCGAACCCTCGCCGGCATCGCCGACGACCTGCAGGAACGTCCTGAGATCGTCCGTGCGGTACTGACCCTCACCCGTCCGGACGACACCACCGACCTGCGTCCGGGTGAACTGCCGGCCTGGTACCTCGCGGCTCGTTAACCGGTTGCTGCGCGCACGTGCGTCTGCGAGCGTGACTGCATGAGCGACACCACCATCCGCCGGATCGAACCGGGCGACGCCGACTGGTTCCTGGCTGCGGACGAACTCGTCTGGGCCGACGACGAAGCCGGCGATCGGCAGGATCGCCTGCAGAACACCCCGACACGGGCCGGCTTCGCAGCCGAGCAGGACGGTGAACTCGCCGGGATCAGCGCGTCGTGGGACATCGAGCTGGCGGTGCCGAGCGGGATGACCGGGAGTCGCCTGGTGCCGGCCGAGGGCCTCACCTGGGTCGGCGTCCACCCCGACCACCGTCGCCGGGGCGTCCTGAGCGCGATGATGCGCCACCACCTGCGTTGGACGCGCGACGAAGGCCGTTCACTCGCCGCGCTCAAGGCGTCCGAGCCCGGCATCTACGGACGCTTCGGCTACGGCCTGGCTGCGCAGTCACTCAAGGCGAAGTTCGGCCGGGGCGCCCAGTTCGCCGCTCCCTCAGAGGTTTCCGATCTGGCGGACGCAACCCGCACGACCTTCCGGACTGCTTCCCCCGACGACGCGCAGCGATTACACGCACTGATGCGCCGCTGCGCCGTCGAGGGTGCTTGCGGAGCAGTGGTCCGTCACATCGATGACCTGCGACGGCTGCTCACCGACATACCCGAACAGCGCAGGGACAGGGAGCGTAACCGTCTGCTGTGGGCGACGCGGGACGGCAAGGACGTCGGTTACGCCTTGCTGCGCCGCACCCACAAATGGGACGACGGGTTGCCCGGCGGTGAGATCGACGTGTTCATGTTCGGTTCGACCGACACCGGTGCGCGCCTGGCGCTGATGCGCCGACTCGTCGACTTCGACCTGATGGGTTCGGCCATCAACTGGATGCCGCTGGACGACCCGTTGCTGCTGTGGAGCCCGTCGCCGCGTGGCCTCGGCAGCGGCGTGACCGACTCGTTGTGGCTGCGCATCGTCGACCTGTCCGCCGCTATCGCCGAACGTGGGTTCGCCGCGCCGTGCGACGTCCGAATCGCTGTGCAGGACAAGCTCATCGAAGAGAACGACCGTGTCTGGCACTGGGTGGTCGACGCCGACGGTACGGGTGCCCTCGAGCCGGCGGCGGGCGAGGCCGACCTCAGTCTCGACATCGTCGACCTCGGTGCTGTCTGGCTCGGGGGTCAGACGCTCGGCGCACGGCACGCTGCCGGCTTCGTCAGGGAAACCAGCGAGGGAGCGGTCGCTGCCCTGGACGCAGCCTTGCGGACCGCGAGCCAGCCGACGAAGGCGGTCGACTTCTGACCGAGCTCAGTCGGCCGGGTGGAAGCCGGCGTTCTGCGCGGCGGTCTCGTCCACGAACCAGACGTCGGCGTCGCGTTCCCACTCGGCTTCCGATCCGCCACGGAAGGACATCGTGTCCTGCCAGGCGCGAATCGGGTGGCCGAGCGGCTGCGCGCCGTCATCGATCGCAGCGGCGGAGCCGATGCCGTACCCGCCGTCACGAACCTCGTCGTAGTCGCTGACCCGTCGCCCGCCGGTGCCGTCGGCACGAGCCCCGCCGGGGAACGGTCCGTCGTGGGGGCCGGGCTCGACCGCCGCCGCCGGGATGTCCGTCGCCGGGAGCTCCTGCTCCTGCTCCACATCCGGCGTCGAGCGGTGCACGCCCGGCAGATCGCCGTCAGGGTTGTCGTCATCGATTCCGATCGAGCGCGGCGTCGCCTCGGCGTGCTCGCGTCCTGCGCCGGTGTACGCATCACCGGGGGAGTCGGGCACCGCGCCCGCAGCACCGCCGGCGACCGCCGCCTCGTTCTGAGGCTTCTCGTCGACGAGTGCCTCGTCCGGTGCGTCGTGCGCCTCGATCTCTTCGGCGGACTCGACCGTCACCGGGTAGTCGTCGGACGACGTCGTGGTCCCCGCGTACACACCGTCACCGCGGGAGACGGCGTCCGGATCACCGACAGTCGCCGGTGTCCGGGCTTCCCGCTCGTCGCTCGACCCGACGGCCGCGCCGCTTGCTGCCCCGGCGGCGGCTGCTTGACCGGCGCGTCGATCGGCGTCCGTGTTCTCGGCGCTCACACCCTCGCCGGCCTCGTCCTGCCGGGAGCCGGCTGAACCTTGCCAGCCGTGCCGGCGGTAGTACTGGTGGAGTTCGCCTTCCTCGCTGCTGGACAGGTGGTCGTCCGAGTCGACGCGGGGTGAGTTCTTCACCACGTCCCGGGTGAACGGCACGCGGATCTCATCGCCACCGAGGTCGACGCCGTCGAGCGGCACCAACGACTCACGCGTGCGGAACAGGCCGGTACGCACGCAGGCCCAGGAGGGGCGACCGGTGGTGTCGTGGACGTAGATCTGATCGACCCCGCCGATGCGTTCGCCCTCGCTGTCGAGAACGGTTGCGCGAGTGAGGCGCTGAAGTTCCTCGTCGGAGATGCGGCGGGCCTCGTGCGGTGAGTTGTCGTGAGCCATAGGGATCCCTCATTCCTCGGGCGACTGTGTCCGAGCGCTGCGCGAACCCGGACTCCTGTCGATCGTGGCACAGCCCCGGTTCCGATTGGCCGTCCTGGGACGGGTCAGATGCGGCAGTGTGCGCCGAACCACAGTGACCGGCAAGGGCCGATCACGACGCCGTGTCTGCGACGATCGGACAAAACCACAGCGGAAGGTGATCGAACATGAATGACGCACCGATCGGGCGCACCGTCGTCCTCAACAAGGGTTTCGTCGACTCGTTGTCCAAGGGGCAGCTGCAGGCGTACGTCCAGGTCCTTGTCGACGCTTCGGAGAACCATCCTGACGCCGACAAGGAGATCCTGCGCGAAGAGCTCGAACGCAGCTTCCAGCGCATCGGCGTCGAGATCTCTCCGGTCGAGATCGACCGCACCGCAGAGCAATTGGTGGGTGAGGGTGCAGCACCGCTGACCATCTCGACCAATGACGGCACGATCTTGTTCGAGCGGGAGGAGCGCAGTTCCGCAGAGCCGACCCAGGAGACTCACGCAGACCCCGCCGACCCGGAGCGGCCGCTGTATTCCTGAACCCGGTAGGTCCTGTCGCGCGAACCGGACGTCCGGCGACCCCACAGTCATGCAGGGTCATGCAGGGTTCGCCGGACGTTCATTTTCGCCTCGCCCGCGGTCGCCTGCGGGGTGAATTTCGGCGTCCTTGACCATTTCTTGAACATTTTCGGTTTTCTTCGACCGTGCCCTATCGGCCAGCCCGTGCTAACGTCAGTCTCGTTGCAGTTGCAGTTCCTCGTAAGACGAAGTGCCCGCCGACAGGTGGGCATTTGCATGTTCGGGGGCGGTTTCGGCAACACAGTTCCTGCCGACTTGGTGGGAATGAAACCGTACACAGATTGAGAGTTACCCCGCATGGCACAAGGAACCGTCAAGTGGTTCAACGCGGAAAAGGGCTTCGGCTTCATTGCGCAGGATGGTGGCGGCCCGGACGTTTTCGTCCACTACTCCGCTATCCAGACCCAGGGCTACCGCAGCCTTGAGGAAGCGCAGCGCGTCGAGTTCGACATCACCCAGGGCGACAAGGGCCCGCAGGCGAGCAACGTCGTCGCGGTCTGAGTTCACCTCAGTATGGTGATGGCAAGCAACATCTGAGACTTTCACCAGCGAAACCGCCCCGGCATCTGCCGGGGCGGTTTCGTGTCTTCGGCCGGCGTCAGCTGCGCGCGAGCAGGGACAGGAAGTCGCGTGCGACCGGCGCCGCGACCGTGCCGCCACCCTTACCGGCCGGAACATCGGCGACCAGGACGGCAAACGCCACATTGCCCTGCCAGCCGGCCAACCAGGCGTGGGCACCGGCTTTCCCACCTTCAAAGAACTCCGCCGTGCCGGTCTTCGCGTGGACCTCACCGCCGGGCACGCCCTCGACGAGCGTGGCGGTGCCGTCGGTGACTGTCAGCCGCATCATCTGCCTGATCGAGTTGACGATCCCGGCATCCAACGGCTTCGGCGTCCGGTCGCCGCCCTGGGCGGGGGATGTGACCAGAACCGGCGGCACGTAGCTGCCGCGCGCGATGGACGCGGCAACGCTCGCGATCATCATCGGTGAAGCAAGGATGCGTCCCTGCCCGATCGTCATCGCCGCCGTGTCGGTTGGCCCGGCGGACGCGGGGACGCTGCCGCTGTAGGCCCCGTTGACGCCGACCGACTTGCTCAGGTCGGTTCCGAACCCGAACAGCGAAGCCGCCTGCTGCAGATCGCTCGCACCGAACGGTTTCGTCGAGTTGACGAAGGCGGTGTTGCAGGAGTGCGCGAAGTCGTCGCGGAAACTGGGATCGCCGAGCGTCTCACCCTCGAAGTTGCGGAAGGCGCGGCCGTCGATCTTCGTCTCCTGCGGGCAGGCCACCTTGGTGTCGGGATTCAGCCCCTTCTTCAGCAGCTCGTACGCAGAGACGATCTTGAAGGTCGATCCGGGTGAGTAGCGACCGGTGACGGCCCGCTCCAGCCCGTACGTCGGTGCGTTGGCGGCCGCGAGGATGCCTCCCGTCGGGACGTCGATCGCCACGACCGCACCCACGGACCCCTCCGGCAGCGAGTCGAGCGCCTTCTCCGCAGCGGTCTGCACCTTCGGGTCGAGGGTGGTGCCCAGGTTCTTGCCGTCCTGTGCGCCGGCGCCGAAGAGCACCGCATCAGGCTGGGACCTCGCCGAGATCTTCAGCCCGGCCTTCGGCAGGAGCACCCCGTCGTACTGTCGTTGCAGCCCCGAGGTGCCGGCGAACATGCCTGACCGGTAAGTGCTCGGGTCCTTCTTGAGCATCTCGGCAGTGACCGGGCCGACTGCGCCGAGCAGGGGCTGCCCGAACGTACGGTTGGCTGCGAGCGGTTGCTTTCGCTCACGAACGATCGCCCCGGCAAGGTCGCGGATGCCCGACGATCGCTCCTCGTAGTCGTCCTTGCGGTAGGTGATGACATCGATCGTGGACTTCGACCCGGAAGCCTTCGCCGCTGTCACCTTGGCGCGCAGACCGCCGACGCCGGTGGTGTTCTCCAGCCGCCGGGCCGAGTCGAGGGTGGCCTTGGTCGGGTCGAGCGAGATGTCATACACCGACTGGTTGGTCATGATCGCGGCGTTGTCCCGGCCGCGGATCTCCCCGCGCAGGCCGCTGTCCAGATCGACCACGAATGCGTCGTTCGCCTGCAACTTGGGGTGCCAGAGCGAGCGGTTGTTCGCCACGACACCCCAGCTGTCGCCGGACTTCTCCAGCTCGATCGGGTTCACCCAGCTGAACGTCCGGCCGCCCGAGACGGTCCAAGCGACGTTGACAACAGCCGTGGCGCGTTTGCCGTTGCGCTCGAACCCGGAGATCGAGGTCCGGACGTTGCCGTTGCCCAACTGCGCCGTGGTCGTGCGGAAGTCCTCGGCAGCGGCGGCGGGTTCGGTGCCGACGTAACTCGCCCGGTCGAGCTTGCGGTCCGACCACGCGCTCGCGAAGCTCGTCGCTGCGTTACGAGCGGCCTCGTCCAACTCCTGCTGCTCGGAACGTTCGTTCCAGAGCATGTAGCCCCCGGCTCCGGCGGCGATCATCAACCCTGCGGTCGTCGTTGCCAGGACTGTGCGTGCGCTCATCGATCCCTCTCGGCGTTTCAGGTGCCCGGCAGCTGCCCGTCAGCAGTGCTCCGCAGTGTCCGTGACCGGCTTCACACTGGTCGACTTGCTCGACGGCTCGGTGGTGGGGGAGGACGTCGTGGGGCTGGACGACGAGGTCGGGCTCGACGTCGAAGCGGTCGCGCCCGCCTTCGGGGCCTTGGGGTCGTGCGGGGTGTTGATCGCGGTCTTGACCATGGAGCGGATCTTCGCGAAGTCGGGGTTGTAGTGCTTGACCGAGTCGGTGACGTTGACCGTGCGCGAGTTGCCGCTCTTCATGCGATCCACCAGTTCGGCGAACGCAGGGAGCTCGTCCTGGGGGACGTCCAGACGGATGTTCTGCCCGGCAGCTTCCATGATGCCGGTGAACTTCGTGACCATTTTGAACGGATCGGTCTGGGAGACAAGAGCGTTCACCATGCAGCGTTGACGACGCATGCGGTCGTCATCGGTGCCGGCGACGCGGCTGCGGGCGTACCAGAGAGCGTTGCGACCGTCCAGCTTCTGATAGCCCGGCGCGATGTAACCGGTGATGCTGCCGGGGACGACGTAGCCGTTGACGACCTTCCCGCCGATCGGGATGCCCGGGGGCGGACCGGGGACGGTGATGTAGACGCCGCCCATCGCGTCCACGAGTTGCTGGAAGCCCGACATGTCGATGACCGCGGTGTAGTCGATGTGCAGACCGACGATCTCGCCGATGACCTCGCGCGTGGTGTCGAGACCGGGGTTGGCCTCGTCGGCGGGGAACTTGTCCTTGTTGTTGTCGGCCTCGACCCAGACGCCGTTCATCATGCATTCGGCGCCGGCGCCACCGCGCTCAGGGCAGTCGTAACCCTTGGGGAACAGGGCGTGCATCGGGTTGTTCTTGGGAAACGGCACCTTCTGCAGGTTGCGTGGGATCGAGATCAACGTGGTGTCACCGGTCTTGGTGTCGATGCTGACGACCATCATCGAGTCGGTGCGCTGCTTGTACCGGTCGGTGCCGGCGTCCGAGCCCAACAGCAGCATGTTGACCCGAGGAACCGACTTCCACGGATCGGAACCCGTCCCGGGACCGCGTGCAGGGCCGCCGCGTCCCTCGTACCGGTCGGTGAAGATCTTGTCGAACGCGCTGCGGGTGACCGTCACGTAACGCACTGCCTGCACGGCCGGCACGGCGACGATCAGCACCATCAGCGTGGTGAAACCGCGAAGCGCCCAGCGCATCTTCGAGGTCCACCGGCGTCCGGACGTCTCCTTCGCCGTCAACAAAATGCCGCTGATCCAGACCAGGGCACCGATGGCGATCAGGACGAGCAGCGAGATCAGACCCCGTTTGGTGGCGAACTTGGCCGCGCCGGCCAGCACACCGCCGCTGAACAGCACGAACCCCAGGACGATGGCCGTCACCGCAGCGCCCAGAGCCAGGACGACTCCGAGCCACTTGCGCCGGGTGCGCAGCAGCCCGATCCCGGGCCAGATGGTCGACAGACCGGTGAGGGCCAGTGCTCGCTTCAACTGCTCGGAGCGCACCTGCCGTACTTCGTGCCGGCTCAACTCCCGGCCGTCGCGTGTGGGCGTGGAAGCGTCGTCCTCGGTGGACACATTGCGGTCCTCGGTCGACATCGATTCCTTCTCACGCTGGTCGTACGGCCGTCCTCGTGGGCGCGGCCGCTCAGGCTGTGGTCGTTCTCCGGATGTTCTGTTGCACGACAATCCCCTGTAAGGGACGACGTGCACGGTACTGCGGTTGGTTCCCCCCTCGAACCCATTTTGCAGGTACTCGCCGTAGCGGGGTAGCCTGACCGGGCTGCCGTCCATGGTGCCTCGTCGTTGCTCGATGAGCAACGTGAGACATCGCACGGCAAGCGGAGGAGGCGTCGCCTAGTCAGGTCTATGGCGCCCGCCTGCTAAGCGGGAGCGGTCTTAAAGCCGCACGCGGGTTCAAATCCCGCCGCCTCCGCCGATCGACAAGGGCTCCCCGACCGGGGAGCCCTTGTCTCGTTCTGCGGGGGCTCATCGAGGCAGCCGGATCAGGAAGATCGTGTCGCCGGGCCGCGACGTCACCGACACGGCACCGCCGTGTGAGCCCACCACCGCGTCGACGATCGACAAACCGAGACCCGTCGACCCTTCGGTGCGGGTACGCGCGCGATCGCCACGGGTGAAGCGTTCGAAGATGTGCGGCACGAGGTCCGGATCGATACCGGGCCCGTCGTCGCGCACCATCAGTTCCACGTGGTCCTCGAACTCGCGGACACCCGCCGTCACGGTCGTGCCGGCCGGCGTATGGCGTCGCGCATTCGCCAGCAGGTTGATCATCACCTGACGCAGCCGTGCCTCGTCGCCGATCATCTCGACCGCGTCCTGCGGCAGATCCAGGTTCCACCGGTGGTCACGTCCGGCGACCTGCGCATCGCTCACGGTCTCGATGAGCAGCATCGACAGATCGACCGGTTCGCGGTCGAGCGGGCGTCCGGAATCGAGTCGGGCCAGCAGCAGCAGGTCCTCGACGAGCGCGGTCATCCGGGTCGCCTCGGACTCGATGCGTCCGAGGGCGTGGGTGACCGAATCGGGCACCGGCTCGGGTTCGCGACGAGACAGTTCGGCGTAACCGCGGATGGACGCGAGCGGGGTCCGCAGTTCGTGCGAGGCGTCCGCGACGAAACGGCGGACGCGGGTCTCGCTCGCCTGGCGGGTGCTCAGGGCAGCGCCCATGTGGTCGAGCAGGTTGTTCAGCGCGTGGCCGACCTGACCCACCTCGGTGCGTGGGTCGGTGTCGCGCGGGTCGACACGCTCGACGATGTCGACCTCACCGCGGGACAGCTGCAACTGGGACACCTTCGTCGCAGTGCCCGCGACACGGCGCAGTGGTTCGAGGTTGCGCCGGATGAGGAATGCGCTCCCGAGGCCGACGATGAGCACGCCGAGCCCGCTGAGCAGCCCGACCGAGAACGCCGTCTTCGCGATGTTCTCCCGCACCGGCTCCAGCGGCAACCCCATGATCGTGACCACCTGCTCGGTCGAGCGTTCGCCGGTGTCGACCTTCATCACCCGCTGCGGATGCCGGACGGCAATCAGCCGGTAGTCGCCCGCGTCGTCGACGTGCACCGTCCGAGGGTTCGAGTCGAGGCCGACCGCGAGCAGTTGGTCGATCTGGGCGGGAGACAGGCGGGTTCGCTTGCCGGGCGCGTTGATCCAGGCGTCCGGGGTGTACTTGTCGGTGTCCGGGTCACGCGAGACCGTCGGGGTCGAGGTGTCTGCGAGCACGTCGAGGCGCAGCATCGAGCCGCCGGCGACACTTCCCTGCGGCCCTTGTGGTCCGGGTCCGGCTCGGTCGCCCGAATTGCTCAGAGCAGCATGGGAACTCGTCAACTGTTCGTCCACCTGGCCGAGCAGCGTCCGCTGCAGTTGCCAGACCGTCAACGCGCCGACGGTGGCCGTGACCAGGAAGAACAGCAACAGGACGCCTGCGACCAGTTTGGTGCGCAGCGTCCAGCGGCCGGGGGAGACAAGGGTCACCCGTGGATCACTTAGCCGGTTTCAGCACGTAGCCCGCGCCGCGCATCGTGTGGATCATCGGCTCGCGCCCGGCATCGATCTTCTTGCGCAGGTAGGAGATGTAGAGCTCGACCACGTTCGCCTGCCCACCGAAGTCGTAGTGCCACACCCGGTCGAGGATCTGCGCCTTGCTCAGCACCCGCTTCGGGTTGCGCATCATGAACCGCAATAGCTCGAACTCGGTTGCGGTCAAAGAGATCTCGGCGCCGTCCCTGATCACCTCGTGACTGTCCTCGTCCAGCGTGAGGTCACCCACCCGAAGTACCGAGGACGATTCCTGCACCATCTGGGTGGAGCGTCGGATCAGGGCGCGAACCCGAGCGACAACCTCTTCCAGCGAGAAGGGCTTGGTCACGTAGTCGTCGCCACCGGCGGTGAGTCCGGCCACCCGATCCTCGACGGCGTCCTTCGCGGTGAGGAACAGCACCGGCAGGGACGGGTCGCTGTCGCGCATCCGGCGCAGCACCTCGAGTCCGTCGAAGTCGGGCAACATCATGTCGAGCACGACGGCGTCCGGCTCGAACTCCTTCGCCGTCTTCACCGCGCTCGTGCCGGTCGCCGCGGTGCGGATCTGCCAGCCCTCGTAGCGCAGCGCCATGCCGAGCAGTTCGGTGAGGTTCGACTCGTCGTCGACCACGAGGACGCGCACCGGCGAGCCGTCGACGCGGGTGAGGGCAGGAGCGTTTGCCATGAGACCAGTGTGCATTTCACAGCTAGCCGACAGCTATTGCATTCCTGTGCGATTTCTATGACAAGTCAGTGATGGGCGAGCAACCGCGCTGCTCGCCCATCACTGTTCGATGCTGGCAGCGGTTATCGAGTCGCGAGCACTTGGCGCATGCCCGGACGGGTCTCCGGCGCCTCGTTGCGGCGTGCGTCGGACTCCTCGTCGGTGGTGAGTTCCTGGCTTTCGCGTTCGGCCTTCACCCGCTCCAGGTAGGCGTTGACCTCGTGTGCCTTCTTCGCGTCGTCCCAGCCGAGCACCGGTGCGATGAGGTCGGCTGCTTCCTGGGCGGCTTCGGTGCCGCGGTGCTTGGTCTCGATCGACATGCGGGTGCGCCGGGTGAGCACGTCGGCGAGGTGCAGCGCGCCTTCGTGGGTCGCGGCGTACTTGATCTCGGCGCGCAGGTAGGCCTCGGCGTTGGTCACCGGCTCGAGCAGCGACGGGTCCTCCTCGCCGAGTGCCAGCACCTCGTGCAGTTTCGATCCGTACCGGCCCAGCAGGTGCTCCACCCGCCACTCGGGCAGCCCGGTCTCGGCGGCGAGCTCGCCCTTGAGGTTGAGCATCGCCTGGTAGCCGTCGGCCCCGATGAGCGGGACGTTCTCGGTGACGGAGTCCTTGATCTGGCCGAGGTCTTCGGCAGTGGCGTCGACGGCGTCTTTGGCCATGACCCGGTAGGTCGTGTACTTACCACCGGCGATCGAGATCAAACCGGGCTCCGGACGGGCGACCGCGTGCTCACGAGACAACTGGCTGGTCGACTCGCTTTCGCCGGCGAGCAGCGGGCGCAGCCCGGCATAGACACCGAGGATGTCGTCCTTGGTCAGTGGGGTGGCCAGCACCTCGTTGACGTGCTCGAGGATGTACTCGATATCGGTTTTGGTGGCCGCCGGGTGGGCGACGTCGAGCGCCCAGTCGGTGTCGGTGGTGCCGATGATCCACTGCTGGCCCCACGGGATCACGAACAGCACCGACTTCTCGGTGCGAAGGATAAGGCCGACCTCGCCTGCGATGCGGTCGCGCGGAACGAGGATGTGCACGCCCTTGCTGGCGCGCACTCGGAAGCGTCCGCGTCCGCCGCTCATCTTCTGCACGTCGTCGGTCCAGACGCCGGTGGCGTTGATGACGACCTTGGCGCGCACCGTCTGGGTGGTGCCGGTGTCGACATCGCGCACGACCGCACCGACGACCCGGTCGGCTTCCTTGACGATCTCGACGACCTCGGTGCTGTTTCGCACGACCGCCCCGTAGTGTGCGGCGGTGCGGGCGACCATCATCGTGTGTCGGGCGTCGTCGGCCTGGGCGTCGAAATAGCGCACTGCGCCGACCATCGCGTCGGACTTCAGGCCGGGGAAGAGCTTCAGGGCACCGCCGCGCGTGAGGTGCTTCTGGCGCGGCACCGAGCGGGCACCGCCCATCTGGTCGTACATGGTCAACCCGGCCGCAACGTACGGACGCTCCCAGCCGCGGTGCGACAGGGGGTACAGGAACGGGACGGGGTGGACGAGGTGGGGAGCGATGCGGGTCAGCATCAACTCGCGTTCCTTCAGCGCCTCGGCCACCAGGCTGAAGTTGAGTTGTTCGAGGTAGCGCAGCCCGCCGTGGAAGAGCTTGCTGCTGCGCGAAGAGGTGCCGCTGGCGAAGTCGCGCGCCTCGACCAGTCCGGTGCGCAGTCCGCGGGTCGCTGCATCGAGCGCAATGCCGGCGCCGGTGACGCCGGCGCCGATGACCAGGACGTCGAACTCGCGTTCGCCGAGCTCGGCCCAGGCCTGCTCGTGTTCGGCCGGTCCGAGCTTGGCGTTGAATGGCTGCATGACCATGGGAATCTCCTGGCTGCCTCGACGAGTGTTCTGGTTCAACTGTAAACGAGTGGTCAACGTCGCCACCCACTGGCCACTACGGATGTAGAGGACCGAAAACGCGCCGGTCAATTGCGCTTAAGCCCTACGGACATGGGTTGACCTTTGGTAGAACATAGTCACATCTACGCCGAAGATCGCGGTCCGCGCTCTTCGCATACTGGGAGGAGGGGTTCAACGGTGAGCCTCGGAGCAGTATTTGTCAGTGAAGTGATCGGAACCGCGATCCTGCTGTTGTTGGGTTGTGGTGTCGTCGCGAACGTCGCTCTGCCGAAGAACAACGGTACGGACGGCGGTTTCCTGATGGTCAACTTCGGGTGGGGTCTCGCGGTCTTCGCGGGTGTCTACGCCGCCTGGAAGTCGGGCGCGCACCTCAACCCGGCCGTCACCATCGGTCTGCTCACTCAGAGCCTCGGTGACGAACCCGTGACCTACGCCAAGGGCGTGGAGATCACCGCCGCGTCCACCATGGTCTACCTGGCCGCCGAACTGATCGGTGCCTTCATCGGTGCTGTGTTGTGCTGGATGGCCTACAAGAAGCAGTTCGACGAGCGCGGTGAGGCCGGCTCGCTCGGCGTCTTCTCCACCGGCCCGCAGATCCGTTCCACCGGTTGGAACCTCGTGACCGAGGCCCTGGGGACCTTCGTTCTGGTCTTCATCATCATGATGTTCGGCAAGTCACCCGCAGGTCTCGGCCCGTTGGCCGTGGCGCTGCTCGTGGTCGGAATCGGTGCCTCGCTGGGTGGCCCCACGGGGTACGCCATCAACCCGGCGCGTGACCTCGGTCCGCGTATCGCGCACGCCGTGCTGCCGATCCCGCACAAGGACGACAGCAACTGGGGTTACGCGTGGATCCCGGTCGTCGGCCCGCTCCTCGGCGCCGTCGCTGCAGGTCTGCTCGCGATCGTCTACATGTGATCGGACGTGGGCCCGTCGCACCAGCGGCGGGACACTCCTCTCTTCCCCGCACGAAACTTTCGGCTAAGGAGCCACCGCAGTGAGCAAGTACATCGCTTCGATCGACCAGGGCACCACCAGCACGCGGTGCATGATCTTCGACCACGACGGCAAGGTCGTCTCGGTCGCACAGATGGAACACGAGCAGATCTTCCCCAAGGCCGGCTGGGTCGAGCACAACCCGGCCGAGGTCTGGGAGAACACCCGCAAGGTGAGCGCCGAGGCCATGGCCAAGGGAGACATCTCGCGCGGCGACGTCGCCGCGGTCGGCATCACCAACCAGCGTGAGACCGCGGTCGTCTGGGACAAGAACACCGGCGAGGCCGTCTACAACGCGATCGTCTGGCAGGACACCCGCACCGACAAGATCGTCGAGGAACTCGGCGGCTCCGAGGGTGCCGACAAGTACAAGGACAAGGTCGGCCTGCCGCTGGCCACCTACTTCTCCGGTCCGAAGGTCAAGTGGATCCTCGACAACGTCGAGGGCGCTCGCGAGAAGGCCGACAAGGGCGACCTGCTGTTCGGCAACATGGACACCTGGGTGTTGTGGAACATGACCGGCGGCTCGGACGGCGGTGTCCACGTCACCGACGTCACCAACGCCTCGCGCACCATGTTGATGGACTTGGACACCCTGCAGTGGGACGAATCCATCGCCAAGGACATGGGCATTCCGATGTCGATGCTTCCGGAGATCCGGTCGTCGTCGGAGGTCTACGGCAAGGGCCGGGAGAAGGGCTCCTTCCCGGGTGTGCCGATCGCGGGCATCCTCGGCGACCAGCAGGCCGCCACCTTCGGTCAGGTCTGTTACGAGCCCGGCACGGCGAAGAACACCTACGGCACCGGCAACTTCATGCTCCTCAACACCGGTGAGGAGAAGGTCATGAGCAAGAACGGCCTGCTCACCACCGTCTGCTACAAGATCGGGGACAACAAGCCGATCTACGCCCTCGAGGGTTCGGTCGCCGTCACCGGGTCGCTGGTGCAGTGGCTGCGCGACAACCTCAACCTGATCAGCTCGGCGCCAGAGGTCGAGGACCTCGCCAAGGGGGTCGAGGACAACGGTGACGTCTACATCGTCCCCGCCTTCTCCGGTCTGTTCGCCCCGCACTGGCGCTCCGACGCCCGCGGCGCGATCGTCGGCCTCACCCGGTTCGCGAACAAGGGCCACATCGCCCGTGCCGCGCTCGAGGCCGTCGCGTTCCAGAGCCGCGAGGTGATGGACGCGATGAACGCCGACTCCGGCGTCGACCTCACCGAGCTGAAGGTCGACGGCGGCATGGTGGTCAACGAGACCCTCATGCAGTTCCAGGCCGACATTCTCGGCGTGCCCGTCATCCGTCCGGTGATCAACGAGACCACCGCGTTGGGCGCGGCCTACGCGGCCGGCCTGGCCGTCGGTTTCTGGAAGGACGAGGACGAACTGCGCAAGCAGTGGGCCGAGGACAAGCGCTGGGAGCCGCAGATGGACGAGGCCGACCGCAAGCGTCTGTACGCCAAGTGGAACAAGGCCGTCCAGCGCACCCTCGACTGGGCCAAGGACGACGAGAAGCCGGAAGACGCGGTGTCGGAGGCCGACATCCAGCAGTAACCGACCGGTGGATGAGCCGTCGTGGCTGCGAGCGACGGATCGAAACCCGGACCAGAACCCAGGCCCCAGCCCCGACACGGCTGGGGCCTGGTTCTGTTCAGGCAGCGGGGACGCTGTGGTGCCGGCCGATCGGCACCACCAGCGGCGTCCCGGTCACCGGGTCGGGCACGACACTCGCGGTCAGACCGAAGACCCCGCGCACGCGCTCGGCGGTGATCACCTCCGTCGGGCTGCCCTGAGCGACGACCGTTCCTTCCTTGACCGCGATGAGTTCGTCGGCGTACCGGGCAGCCAGGTTGAGGTCGTGCAGCACCATCGCCACCGTCGTCCCGCGCTCGCGGTTGAGGTCGGTGACCAGGTCGAGCACGTCGACGGCGTGGGCGAGGTCGAGGAAGCTGGTGGGTTCGTCGAGCAGCAGCACGTCGGTCTGTTGGGCGAGCACCATCGCGATCCACACCCGCTGTCGTTGGCCACCGGAGAGTTCTTCGACGAGGCGGTCTGCGAGGTCGAGGGTTGCGGTGGCTTCGAGTGCCTCGGCGACGATGCGATCGTCGTCACGGGTACGGGGACGAAACGCGCTCTGGTGCGGGTGCCGGCCCAGCCCGACGAGTTCGACGACGGTCATGCCGCTCGGCGCGACAGGTTGCTGTGGGAGCAGCGCGACGCGCCGCGCGACCTGCTTGGGGTGCATCGACCTCAGGTCGGCACCGTCGAGCAGCACCGCACCCGCGTGTGGACGCAACACCCGCGACAGCCCGCGCAGCAGCGTCGACTTGCCGCAGCCGTTCGCGCCGACGATCGCGGTGATCTGGCCCGCGGGCAGCGCGAGGTCGAGAGCGTCGACGACGGTGTGCTTGTCGTAGGTGAGGGTGAGGCCACGTGCTTCGAGGGTCATGCGTCGTTACTTCCTCGCGAGGTGGGGCGGTGGATCAACAGGAACAGCAGGAAAGGCGCGCCGGCGATGCCGGTGAGCACACCGACCGGGAGGCTGCCGGGCACGACGTACTTCGTGAGGTAGTCGGCGGCAACGACGATGCAGGCTCCGATGAGTGCCGACAACGGGATCGAGGGGCGGCCGCCGTTGAGGCGGCGCGCGGTGGGCCCCGCGAGCAGGCTGACGAACGCGATGGGGCCGGTGACGGAGGCCGCGGTGGCGGTGATGAGGACCGCGACGGCCATGAGCGCGAGTCGGGTGCGGTCAGCCGCAGCGCCGAGTGCAGTGGCCGCTTCGGCGCCGAGTTCGATCAGTCGCAGCGGCCGGGCGAGTACGGCGGCCACCGGCAGGCCGATGGCCAATACAACTGCCAGCCGGGCGATTCCGCTCCACCCGGGGGAGTTGAGCGACCCGGTCAGCCACACCATCGCGTCCTGTGCCTGATGGATGTTGGAGCGCATGAGCAGCCACTGGATCAGCGACTGCAGCGCCGCGCTGATGCCGAGCCCGATGAGGATCATCCGGTGCGAGGCGGTCGCGCCGCGGCCGCCGACGAGGTGGATCAGCAGCGCGACGACGAGGCTGCCGACGAGCGCGGCGAGCGACATCGGTGTGCCCGACCAGCCCAGCAGCACCGACGAACCCAGCGCCCCTGCGCTTGCTCCCAGCGAGACGCCGAGCACATCGGGGCTGGCCAGCGGGTTGCGCAACATCGTCTGGAAGATCGACCCGGCCGCGCCGAAGGCGACCCCTGCAAGAGCTCCTGCGAGCGCGGCCGGGAGTTTGGACTCCATCACCATGAAACCGGCCACCGGGATGTCGGTGCCGGTCACGATGCGAAAGAAGTCGGGGATCGTCACGGTGTAGTCGCCGAGCAGCACGCGCGCGGCGAGCAGTCCGAGCAGCGCGAAGGCCGCGGTTACGAGCGCGACCGACAACCTGCGGCGGACGCGGGTGCGCGCGGCGGCTACCGCCTTCAGGGCAGGGGTGGCGCAGGTTGCGGCAGTCACAGGGTGACCACCTTGCGGCGCAGCAACACGATCAGCGCGGGCACCCCCACCAGTGCGGTGAGGATGCCGGCCGGAAGCTCGCCTGGGCGGGCCACGACGCGTCCGATGACGTCGGCGAGGGTCAGCATCACGGCGCCGCCCAGGGCGCACAGCGGCAGCAAGCGGGTGTGGTCGGGCCCAGCGAAGCCGCGCGCGACGTGGGGCACGACGAGCCCGACGAAGGCGATCGGTCCGGCGATCGAGGTGGCCGTGCAGGCGAGCAGCACGGCTCCGGCGGCGACGGTGATGCGCACCAGCGCGACCCGCCGGCCGAGGGCGCGGGCGAGGTCGTCGCCGAGTGAGAGCGCGTTGAGAGTGCGCGCCGAGGCGATCACGATCAGTGCGCCGACGGCGAGGAAGGGGAGGGTGAGGAGCAGGTTCGCCGACTCGCGTCCGCCGACGGAGCCCACCTGCCAGAAACGGTAGACCTCGAGCGCCCCCTGGTCGCGCATGAGCAGCGCGGCGGTGATGCTCGAGCAGCCGGCGGTGACCGCGGCGCCGGTCAGTGCCAGCGTGATCGGGCCAGCGCCACCGTAGGCCGCGGAGGCGATCGCATAGACGGCGAACGCCGCGAGAGCGCCGCCGAGCAGGGCAAGGAGCACGAACGACAGTTGGTTGCCGGCGAAGCCGGCGGTCAGGCCGATGACGACGGCCAGTGAAGCGCCTGCGTTGACGCCGAGCAGTCCCGGGTCGGCCAGCGGGTTGCGGGTGAGTCCCTGCAGCGCGGCACCCGACACGGCGACCGACGCCCCGACGACTACCGCGACGAGGGTGCGGGTGGCGCGTGCATCGACGACGGCGGCCGCGTCACCGGTGCCGGTGAAGAACGCGTGCAAAGCGTCGAGCATGCCGAGGCTGCTGCTGGAGCCGATGGCGAGGGAGAGCGCGCAGGCGACGCCCAAGGTCGCCGTCGCGATCGCGAAGCCGACGCCGGCGCGCCGGCGCGACCCGCGTCCGGTTGTGGGTCGGCCGGACGCGGGTCGGGTGGAGACGAGAGTGCTCACTGCGCCTTGGCGGCGGCCGCAGCAAGCTGCGGCAGGAACTTCTCGAGTGCGGTCGGGATGCTCAGCGGGGTGGGGCTGGACATCGGCATGGCCGCGACGTTGTCGGAGCTGGCGACGTACGAACCACGTTGCAGCGCAGGGATTTTCGACAGCAGCGCGTTGCCGGTGATCTGCTTGGTCTGCGCCGCGTTGTCGACGTAGAAGACCAGCACGTCGGCGTCGGCGGTCGAGGCGTTCTCGGCCGAGACATCGACGCTGAACAGGTTGGGCTTGCCGGCGGACAGCTTGGTGATGAAGTCGGGTGTCTTCATCCCGAACTCGTTCAGCATCCGCGGCCGGTTGTCGAGGCTGGTGTAGAAGCTCACCTTCGACAGGTCGGTCGGTGTGAACCAGGCCCACGCGACAGACTTGTCCTTGATCGCGGGGTACTTCGCGACGGCGGTCTTGATCGAGTTCTGGGTGTCGGTCTTCAGCTTCGCGGCCTCGGTGGACTTGCCCAGGGCCTTGCCGACGAGGTCGAGCGACTGCTGCCACGAGGTGCCCCAGGGCTGGTCGGGGTAGGCGACGACAGGTGCGATCTTCGACAGCTTCGCGTAGTCGTCCTTGGTGATGCCGGAGTTGGTCGCGAGGATCAGGTCGGGTTTGAGCGCGGCGACCTTGTCGAACGGGGTGCCGTCGGCGTCGCTGTAGCGGGTGGGCTGCTTTCCGCCGATCTTCGCCAACGCGGCGTCGTACCAATCGGTCGACTTGCCGGCGTTGCCACCCCAGGTGACTTCCGGCGCACCGACCGGCGCGACGCCGAGCGAGACCGCGACGTCCTGGTCGCTCCAGCCGAGGGTCACCACTCGCTGCGGCGCCTTGGTGATGGTGGCGGAACCGAGCGCGGTCTTCACAGTCACCGGGAAGGCGCCGCTGTCGGTGGTCGTTGTGGCGCCGGCCGCCAGGGTGCCCGCGGTTTGGCTGTCGGCGCCACCGGTCGGCCCGGTCGAGCAGGCTGCGAGCAAGCCCGTTGCCAGCAGCGCGAGGGGGAATGCGATCTTCTGCATGCGAGGAATTTCCTTGTCGGATAAGAGATTTCGGGCGGGTTGTGGTTCAGACGCGGGCTTGGCCGAGCTGCCAGAAGGAGGAGAACATGACCTTCCTGCGGTGCACACCGCGCTCGCTGACCAGATGGCGCCGGACGCCGGTCGCGAGGGCGCGCTCGCCGCAGATCCACGCGTAGCCGAGGGCGGGCCACTGCAGATCGGGCAGCACCTCCAGCACGGCTTCGCCGGGCGCGCGATCGCCGCGAATGACGATGTGCGCGTCGGTGTCGACCGGCAGTGGCGACAGGTGATCGGTGTCCGGCACCTCGACGATGATCGTGCGCGGTTTGTCCGGGTGCTGGTCGATGATCGCGGCCAGCGCCGGGGCCCCGGTTTCGTCGGCGACCAGCAGTTCGTGGCCGTCGTGCTGGGGCAGGTAGAGCGCGGTGCCCTGGCGGAAGCCCAGGCGGTCACCGACGCGCGCTCGCGACGCCCAGGCAGTGCCGGGACCGGCGTCGCCGTGCAACACGATGTCGACATCGGCCTCGCCGAGGTCGGGGCGCACCGCCCGCAAGGTGTACCACCGAAGTTCAGGGCGTTCGACCGGATTCATCGCATGCACTGCGCGCCGCACGTTGGCCTCGTTCGGATCGGGCATCGTCAGCCGACCGTCGGTGGGGATGAGCAACCCGAAGTACTCGTCGGGGCCGTTGCTGGCGTAGCCGCTGAACTCATTGGCCACGAACGTGAACCGACGCACATGGTCGGCGACCTCAGTGATCGAGCGGACGGTCATGGGCCACTGCCGAAGGTCGGTGCGGTCGGGCATCTGCGCCATCGTGACGGCGGTGTACGCAGACACGGCGCGCTGTTCGATGCGGCCGAGCAGTGTGGTCACGCGAGTTCCTTCCGGTTGCTGGACCCCACTCCATGACAAGAGCGGCGGCTTAGGTCAGGTGTACCTAACTAAGCATTGCCTAACCATGTCAAGCCGGTCTCGCTCCGGCCAGGAGGCGCTCGCGGTAATGCGTAAGTCGCGCGTCTACCGGGTCGATGTTCCGCGTAGGCGTAGCTCGCAGGGTGCTCGTCGCTGCGCAGGGCCGATCGGCAGGACGACGACGATCGACCAGCGGAAGCACACCCGTGCGCGTTTCGGACAGGATTCGTTATCTGGATATCCCCGAGTCGGCTGCTTGCTCACTATGACGTTCATCACAATTTCGTTGCTGAGGAGCAGTGATGCCTTATTCACGTAACAACCCCAGTGTCCTGATCGTCGGCTCCGGTCCGACCGGCATGATCCTGGCTCACGAACTACTGCGCCGAGGCGTCTCGGTGCGCCTGCTGGAGAAGCGCCTCGGGCCATCGCACACGACCCGGGCGATGACCGTCCATGCCCGTTCGATGGAGATGTTCGACCACATGGGAGTGGCGCACCGTCTTGAGGAGGTGTGCGCCGAGGCGCCCGGCAACATCTACCACTTCCCGGGGCGCGAGTTCTCCTAGCAGCCCAGGACCGACTACCGAACGCTGCCGACCCGCTACGCCTTCTACTACAAGATCAACCAGAACGACTTCGGAGTGCGCTCACCCACGGGTGCTGGAGCTGGGCGTCTCCTACATCCACTCCCAAGGCTTGTGGGACATCGCGCGACCGCACATGGAGGCCTTGGTCGCGCACACCCACGAGTCCTCCTCGATCGCGCAACTCGCGGCTCGGACATCGTCTACGTCGCACGCGTCGCGGTGCCCAAGATCGTGGCGCTGCGCGTGGGCATCGGCACGCGCTCCCCCCGCCGCATCAACCTCGCTCGGCAAGGTGCTGCTCGCCGACATGAGCCCTGAGGAGTTGGACGCGGTGCTCGCCCAGCCGAGCCGATCGGGGGTGGTCGCCCGCCGGGAGGTCGACCGGGCCCAACTGGAACGGGAACTTGTGGATACTCGCGCCAAGGGGTGGTGCATGACCGATCAAGACCTCGCAGTGGGCATCCGTTCCGTGGCCGCGCCTCTGCGCGATGCGACGGCATCCTCGATCAGTGAGGACTACGTGCGTCGGAACCAGTTTCGGTGACCGAACAGCAGTGAGGTGGGTCAGAGCCAGCCCTTGCGCCGGAAGACGAGCCACATCGTGGTGCTGACCGCGAACATCAAGAACAACGCGAACGGGTAGCCGAACCACCAGGAGAGTTCGGGCATCTTCTCGAAATTCATGCCGTAGATGCCGGCGACGACAGTTGGGGTGAACAGGATGGCCGCCCACGACGAGGCCTTCTTCACCTCGTCCGCCTGGTTGTTCGCCACCTCGGCAAGCCGCTTCATCTCCTCGTTCTGGGTCTGTGCGACGAGGGTGGCGTTGAGGGTGAGGATGTCGGCGAGCGACTGCCGGAAGCCGTCGACCCGCTCGGCGACACTGGTGGCGTGGTCGGCGACGTCGCGTAGTGAGCGCTGGAGTTCGGGGTCGGTGCCGTATTTCTCGACACCCTTGTCGAGCGCGTCGAGGATGCGTTGCAAGGGCTTCACCGCACGCTGCAACTCCATGACCTCCTGGCTGAGTTCGTAGATGCGGCGCGAGACGCTCGGATCGGACTCGAACACCTGCGTCTCGATCTCGTCTATGTCATTCTCGAGGCCTACGAGCACGGGAGCGTAACCGTCGACGATGTGGTCGAGCACGCCGTAAAGCACGGCTTCGGGGCCGAGCGCGAGCAGGTCGGGCTCGGCTTCCAGCCGTTTGCGCACCGGACCGAGCTTGGGGTCGGCGCTGTGCCGCACGGTGATGACGAAGTCGGGGCCGATGAACAGGTGGATCTCGCCGAAGTCGACGGTCTCGGTGTCGTCGTCGTAGCTGGCCGAACGGAGCACCACGAACAACGTGTCGTCGTAGCGCTCGAGCTTCGGACGCTGGTGGGCGACGATCGCGTCCTCCACCGCCAGCGGGTGCAGGTCGAAGATGCGCGCGACCTGCTGCACGTGATCGGCGCTGGGGTGGGCCAAGCCGATCCAGGCCATCGGCCGCTCGGACGGATCGGGCTTGTGCGACAACCGGTGGATGGTCTCGGAGATCGTCGCGGGGTTCTCCAACTTGCGACCGTTGCAGTAGATCGCACGCTCGACCACGGTGGCCTCTGCGGGACGGTCTTGCTCATCGCGCGCAGGCTCGAACGACGCAGCCGGACCGTGGTAGGTGAACAGGTTCCGTGCGGGTGATTTCGGGACGGTGACCGGGCGTCCGCGCCAGACGGGCATGGCCGAAACACTAGCCCCGAAAGGTCGGATCAGTCGCGTCCGTGCGGGTAAGCCATGGCGAGCACGTCGAGGGCTTCGTCGAGCTGCTGCTCGGTCAGTGTGCCGTCGGCGACGTGGCCGCGTTCGATGACGACCTCGCGGATGGTCTTGCCCTCCTTCAAGGCCTGCTTGGCGATGCTTGCGGCTTCGTCGTAACCGAGCTGGTGGTTGAGCGCAGTGACGATCGACGGGGACGACTCTGCGTACCGGCGCATGCGGTCGGCGTCCGGCTCGATCCCATCGACACAACGCTCGGCGAAGACCCGAGAAACGTTGGCCAACAACTGGATCGACTCCAGTACATTACGCGCGATCACGGGCAGCATCACGTTGAGTTCGAAGGTGCCGGCGCTGGCCCCGAACGCTACGGCTGCGTCGTTGCCGATCACCTGCGCACTGACCTGCAGCATCGCCTCGCACAGCACCGGGTTCACCTTGCCCGGCATGATCGAGCTGCCGGGCTGCAGATCGGGCAGGTGAATCTCCGCCAGACCGGCGGTCGGCCCGGAGCCCATCCACCGGATGTCGTTCGCGATCTTGGTGAACGCGACCGCGCAGGTGCGCAGCAGGCCCGACAGGTCGGCCAGCGAGTCGCGGCTGGACTGGGCAGCGAAGTGGTTACCCGCCTCGGTCAGCGGCAGATCGAGCGACTTCGCGAGATCGTCGATCACCGTCTTGGCCAGCCCGGTGGGCACGTTGATACCGGTGCCCACGGCGGAGCCGCCGAGGGGAAGTTCGCCGACGCGGGGCAGCACCTCGCTCAGGCGGGAGATGACGTACTCGACCTGCGCGGCGTATCCGCCGAACTCCTGCCCGAGGGTCACCGGGGTGGCGTCCATCAGGTGGGTACGCCCGGACTTCACCAGGTCGGCGAACGCGGTCTCCTTGGTGCGCAAAGACTTTGCGAAGACCTCAAGAGCAGGGATGAGGTCGTTCTTCACGCCGCCGGTGGCGGCGATGTGCATCGCCGCGGGGAACTGGTCGTTGGAGGAGAACGGGTCGTTCACTGCGTCGTTGGGGTGGACGTCCTTGCCGAGCGTGTCGGCAGCGAGGGTCGCGATGACCTCGTTGGCGTTCATGTTGCTGGACGTGCCCGAGCCGGTCTGGAAGACGTCGATCGGGAACTCGTCGTCCCAGGTGCCGTCCGATACTTCTGCGGCAGCGTCCGAGATCGCCTGTGCCACATCGGAGTCGAGGGCTCCACTGGCGGCGCGCGCTCTCGCGGACGCGCCCTTGATCGAGGCCAGCGCGTGGATGAGGGACGGTTCGATCGGACGCCCGGAGATGGGGAAGTTCTCGACAGCGCGTTGGGTCTGTGCGCGCCATTTCGCGTTGACGGGGACTTCGACCTCGCCCATCGAATCGCGCTCGGTCCTCGTCTTCTGCTCGGACATCGTTGCTCCTTCGGTCGAGTTCGTCGTCTTTCTCCAGTCAACAGCGGTTGGCGCTCCAGTTGTTCCTCCGGCTGCGGTGCGAACCGGGCGGGCCGTTGGACAGTCCTTGCATGGAATTGCTGACCGAGCCCATGACCGCTGCCGAGTTCGAGCGTTGGACCGCGGTCGTACGGGCGCACCTGATCGCGATCCGCACCGGCAATGCGCCAGGAGACCCGGCGGCTGTTGCCGACCGCGTCCTGCAGTCGCTGCATCAGCAAGGGAAGCAGCAGCTGTGGCGCTTCGTCGAGGGCGGCGAGCAGATCGGCAGCGCGTGGCTGGTCGAACAGGGTGACGGCGCGGCGATGTACGACCTGCAACTGCCCCCCGACCGGGTGTCGGAAGGTCTCGAACTGCTCACGAATCAAGCGAGCGCCCAGGGGTGGCGCCGGCTGGACACCAGCGCATACCGCGGTGACGCCGTCGGTGCAGCAGTGAAGCGGGCCGGGGCGGAGCTGGTCGCGACCAAGATGAGCATCCGGGTGAACGACGTGCCGGACGGCACGATCGAACTGCGTCCGATGACCGAGGATCGTTTCGAACGGTTCATCGACGACGGCATCGAGCATTACGCCCACTCCATCTTCGATGCCGGCGGTTTCGAAACGATCGAAACCGCGCGGCTGGCTTCGCTCGAGGAACACAAGCGCCTGCTGCCGCAGGGTCTGCAGTCGCCCGGTCATCGGCTCTGGTCGGCCTTCGACGCGGCCGATCCGACGCAGGAAGTCGGGCTGCTGTGGGTCCAGGAACGACCCGACCACGGCTTCATCTACGACATCGCGGTGGACCCTGCGCATCAGCGGAAGGGCTACGGCACCCACATCCTGCGCGGTGCGGCTGCCGAGATGCGGTTCATCGGACGAGAGACGTTGTGGCTCAACGTCTTCGGTCACAACGCGGATGCTCGTCGGCTTTACGAGCGCGAAGGGTACGCGGTGAACGAGGAGATCGTGCGCATCGCGGTGGGGTCGGACGGGTAGGTCTGCCCATGGCCTGATCGGGGTGCTCGTGCCAACGCACGCGCTCGCCTGTTCGCAGAAGGGGCGGGTGCCACGATGGTGACCGCGCCGTCCTGGGCCTGGCTGCTCATGCTCACCGAACCGATGAACGCGAAGTACTTCACCGGGTCGCCCTATGTGCTGCCGAAGGGGATCGACCGGCTGACCACTCCCACTCACGTGGTGGTGAAGATCGTCGGGGGCAAGGTCGTAGAGCTGCACCAGATTCTCCAGATGTGAGCCGAGCGGAACAACACGGAAACAACGCGGCGCGGCAAGCCCTGTGCTGCTCGTTCCGCCGACAGGATGGACGGATGCGCCGCGTTGTTTCCGCCCATGTCGAAGCCACTGTTTCCGCCACCGCCGACATCACCTGGTCGGTGGCGGTGTCCGAGGTCGTACCGCGAGCCGAGGAGGAGCTCACGGTCACCGTCGACGGCACGAAGATCGAGATGGAAGAGATCGTCGACGGGATGACGCGGCTGCACCGGTGCCGGCAAACCCCGGCGGGCGATCTCGTCCTCGACTATCGATGCACGGTCGACGAACAGGCTCCCGAGCCGGACGTGACGCTCCTGGACGAGGTCGTGTTCCTGCGTCCGAGCCGTTATGTCGATTCCGACACTCTCGCTCCCGTTGCCCATGCGACGTTCGGGGGTAAGCAGGGCAAGGACCTGCTGGATTCCGTGACGGTGTGGGTGAATCAGAGCCTGCAGTACGTCAGCGGTTCCAGTCGTCCGACCGACGGATCCATCCAGACCTACCTGTCCAGGCAGGGGGTCTGTCGCGATTTCGCGCACCTGGTGATCGCGATGCTGCGTGGGCTGAACGTGCCTGCCCGGCTGGTGAGCGTCTACGCGCCGGGGCTCAGCCCGATGGACTTCCACGCGGTCGCCGAAGCGTTGATCGACGGCAAGTGGCAGGTCGTCGACGCGACCTCGATGGCGCCGCGTACCTCACTGCTGCGTATCGCGACCGGCCGGGACGCGAGCGACACCGCGTTCATGACGGTTGCTGCCGGTCAGGTGGAGCTCGGTCAGATGCAGGTCACCGCGATCGCCGAGCCCGACCTGCCGACCGATGACCCCTCGATGCTGACCCAGCTGCGCTGATCGTTGTCTGAGTGTCAGACGCAGTCCGCGACGCGGATGGTCTGACACTCAGACGGTCAGGGCGACCCGGACGATCACGGCCACCGCAGCGACGGTGGCCAGCATCAGCATCAGCTGCTTGAACCGGGTCGGGTCGATGCGGTGACGCAGCGGCTGCGCGAGCACCGAACCGAGCACCATGAACGGCATCCAGGCGACGCCTGCGATCAGCGCCTCACGCGGCACCTGGCCGCCGACGCCCAGTCCGGCCAGCGAGGCCAGTGCACCGATGAGGAAGAACGGGGCGAGCGTGGAGCGCACCTGCTGCGGCTTCTGCTCCTGCAGCACCAGGCCGTAGAAGGGTCCGCCGATCGATGCGGCTGTGGCCGAGACGCCGGTGACCAGGCCGGCGAGCCCCGACAGGGCGGGCGTCGGTTGCACATGGATCCGGGTGAACGAGCCCGCAACCGCAGCCAGCACCATCGCGGCGACCACGAGCGAGATCACCGAGGTCGACGCGACCGACACCAACCAGACGCCGAGCGGCATCGTGGCCAGGCGTCCGAGCAGTGCCCAGCTGCAGGACCGCCACAGCACATGAGCTCGTCCGCGCACCGCCTCCAGGAGCGGTAGCGGCAGGACGGTGATCAACAACGACGCCGGCATCAGGTCGGGAGCTGCCATGACGACGAAGGGTGCCGCGACGACCGCGAGACCGAACCCGGCGACCCGTTGCACGAACGCGCCGAGGCCGATCACGAGTCCGAGAGCGACGAACAGCGTCCATGAGATGCCCATGGGTGCTCCCTTCGCTCAGGCCGACGGACGATGGTCTCAGCGGCCGCCGGGAAACGACGAATCGGTCAGCGTCGACCGAGGTTGCAAAGGCGCAGGACGAGGTCGATCGTCCGCCAACTGAGTTTGCCGTCGCCGAAGCGTGCCGCCGCGCGCAGCGGCAACTCGGCGAAGTTGCGTTCGACCATGGGACGGTCGGCATCGCTGAGCTCGGTGCCGGCGATCGTCGCGCGCCAGCAGATCGCCCGGAAGGCGCGTCCGGCCGGGGTCGTGGCGATCTCGGCGAAGGTGGAGTCGCGGTCGAACGGACGTGTCGGACGCGGTGCCGGGATGGAGCGACCGAGCCGCGCGGCGAAATCGACGTCGCTCGCAGCGAGGGCGGGCCCGGACGGTGGATCGGCACTGTCGGTGGCGTCACCGTCGACCTGCAGCGAGAGCGTGAGGCCGGGATCTGCACTCGATCGCGCTGCGACGAGTTCGAATCGTCCGGTGGGACAGCGCCATTCGTCCGTACGGACGTCCCAGAACTCGAAGCTTCGGGCAGGCACCTCGACGTCCACCCGTCGTGAACCGCCGACTTCGAGATGCACCTTGGCGAAGCCGGCCAGCTCGCGTTCCGGACGCAGGACGACGCCGGTGAGGTCACGACGGTAGATCTGCACGACCTCGCTTCCCGCACGCGTACCGGTGTTGGTCACCGTGATGCTCACAGTCAGGGCCTGGCCACGGCGGATCGACGGTGAGGACAACTGGGGATCGGACCAGTCGAAGGTCGTGTAGCCGAGTCCGTGGCCGAACGGGAACGCCGGTGCCGGACCGCCGGACACGTGGTGCCGGTACCCGACGAAGAGCCCTTCGCGGTACTCGACCTGGCGTGGGCGTCCGGGAAACCACGGCGTGCTCGCGACGTCCTCGAGACGTTCGGGGAAGGTCTCTGCCAGGCGCCCGCCGGGTTCGGCATCACCGAGCAGCACGTCGACGACGGCGGCGCCGGATGCCTGCCCGCCGAGGTGACCCTCGACGATCGCCGCCACCTCGTCGCGCCACGGCATCGTGACGGGTGCGCCGTTCGACAGAACCACGACGGTGCGCGGATTGGCCTGTGCAACAGCCGAAACCAGTTCGTCGTGCGCCGCAGGGAGCGACAATGTGTCGCGATCGAAGCCCTCCGATTCGTAGGCCGGGGGCAACCCGACCATCACGACGGCGACATCGGCAGACGCTGCGATTCGCGCTGCTTCGTCGAGCTGAGCGGCGCTGCTCGTGGACGTCGCCGGGTCGTAGCCCTCGGCATAGGTGACCTCGACGCCGGCGTCGGCGAACGCGTCCCGCACCGTCGTCACTCGGGTGGGATTGACCAGTGAACTGCCTGCGCCCTGGAACCGCGGAACCTCGGCCAGCCCACCGATCAGCGCGATCGATGCCCGGCGATCGAGGGGAAGGGTGTCGTCATTGCGGAGCAGGACCGCGCCGGCCGCCGCGGCCCGCCGACACAGTTCGTCGTGATCGGGTTCGACCGAGCCGACCTCGTTGCCCTGCACTCGTGCGAGCAGGTCGAGGACGCGCTGTGCGGACGTCTCGACCTGTCGATCGGTGAGCTGTCCGGAGGCCAGAGCATCCTGAATGTCGTTGTCCGACAAGGAATGTCCGCCGGGCATCTCCAGATCCATACCGGCGGTGATGCCGACGTCACGCTCGTACACCGCACCCCAGTCGCTCATCACCACTCCGTCGAAGCCCCACTCGTCGCGCAGGATCTGGGTGAGTAGTCGGTGATTCTGGGAGGCAAGTTCACCGTCGACCGAGTTGTACGACGCCATCACCGTCCATGGCTTGCCCCGTTTGACGGCGTACTCGAAGCCGGACAGGTAGATCTCACGCAGCGTGCGCTCGTCGACGACCACGTCGACCACGAAGCGGTAGTACTCCTGATTGTTGACCGCGTAGTGCTTCAGGCAGGCGCCCACACCGACGCTCTGCAGACCATCGACAACCGCCGCAGCGAAACGTCCGCTGATGAACGGATCCTCGGAGAAGTACTCGAAGTTCCTGCCGCCCAACGGGTTTCGCTTGATGTTCAGCCCTGGGCCGAGCACGACGTCCACACCGAGTTGGCTCGCCTCGGCACCCAACGCGACAGCCACCTCCCGTGCAAGGTCGAGGTCCCAACTGGAGGCCAACGTGACGGCAGAGGGAAAACAGGTGGCCGGGTGGCTGTCGCCGACTCCGAGATGATCGGCCGACTCGCGCTGCAGCCGGATGCCGAGGGGACCGTCCGACAGGGTCGCGGGAGGCAGATCATGAACGGGCAGCGGACGCGTGTGCCAGAAGTCGACACCGCTGAGCAGACCGATCTGCTCGTCACTGGTCAGGTCGGTGGCTCTCGGCATGTGGGACACAACGACCACTTTCGCAAAGTCGGAAGCGGCTTGCTGTGATTCACGCCACATCATCGCGGCCGGAAATGGCAAGCTCTGTCCATGAAGAGCACCATGCAGTCGCCGCCCCTGTTGATCTCGTCCCTGCTGGAGTACGGAACCACGGTGCACGCCGAGAGCAGATGCATCACCTGGACGCCGGAAGGGGGACGGGAGGTCACGTACAGCGAGATCGGACGACAGTGTCGACAGCTCGCGAATGCGTTGCGGGGCATGGGTATCGACGGTGACAACCGCGTCGCGACCTTCATGTGGAACAACGCCGAGCACCTCGTCGCCTACCTGGCCGTCCCGTCGATGGGGGCGGTGCTGCACCCCCTCAACATCCGACTGTTCCCCGAGCAACTGATCTACACGGCCAACCACGGCGGCAGCGAGGTCGTCGTCGTCGACAACACCCTCGCCGAGCCGTTCAGCAAGCTGCTGGAGCACCTGCCCAAGATCCGGCACGTCATCGTCAACGGACCGGTCGACGACGCCGTCCGTGAGGCCCTGGGGGCGCCTGCTCACGTCGAGGCAGTGCACGACTGGAACGAGTTGCTGGCCGGTCGGTCGGACGAGTTCGAGTGGCCCAAGGACGTCGACGAGAACGACGCCTCGTCCATGTGTTACACCTCCGGCACCACCGGAAACCCCAAGGGCGTCGCCTATTCGCACCGCTCGAACTACATCCACGCGATGAGTTGCTGCCTGACGCTCGCGCTCACGCCGTCCGACACCGCGCTCGTCGTCGTGCCGCTGTTCCATGCCAATGCGTGGGGCTACCCGTACACCGCGATGCTCGCGGGCGACAACCTGCTCATGCCCGACCGCTTCCTGCAACCCGAACCGCTAGCTCAGATGATCGAGAAGTGGCAGGTGACCGTCGGTGCGGGCGTGCCGACCATCTGGAACGGACTGCTGCAGCACCTGGACGCCAAGGGTGGTGACATGTCGAGTTGCCGCATGCTGATGTCCGGCGGCGCGGCCTGCCCGCCGGCTTTGATGAAGGCCTTCGAGCGCTACGACGTGGAGATCATCCAGGGCTGGGGCATGACGGAGACCTCGCCGGTGGCGAGCCTGGCGTTCCCTCCCGGTCGTCTCGAGGAAGGCGGCGACGAGTACTGGAAGTACCGCGCCTCGCAGGGCCGGATCATGGGCGGGGTCGAGGCCCGCATCATGGGGCCGGACGGTTCGGTGCAGCCGTGGGACGGGGAATCGGTCGGCGAGGTCGAGGTCCGCGGTCCGTGGATCACCGGCTCGTACTACAGCAACGGCAGCGAAGCCGAAGGCGAATTGGCCGATATGGCAAGCAAGTTCGACGACGGCTGGCTGCGCACGGGTGACGTGGGTTCGATGACCTACGACGGTTACATCCTGCTGAGCGACCGCGCCAAGGACGTCATCAAGTCCGGCGGCGAGTGGATCAGCTCGGTCGACCTGGAGAACCATCTGATGGCGCACCCGGCCGTGCTCGAGGCGTCCGTCATCGGTGTGCCGGACGACAAGTGGGGCGAACGTCCGTTGGCCGCTGTCGTCATCAAGGACGGCGAATCGGTGGAGATGGAGCAGTTGCGCGACTTTCTGTCCGGACGCGTCGCGCGGTGGCAGGTGCCCGAGCGCTGGGCGATCATCGACGAGGTGCCCAAGACGAGCGTCGGCAAGTACGACAAGAAGGCACTACGGTCGCGCTTCGCCGAGGGCGGTCTCGACGTCGCGGAGACTGGGGCACCCGCCCAGTAGGTCAGAACGAGGAAGCCCCGACCGGCGCATCCGCCGGTCGGGGCTTGGAATCCTCTGTCTCAACACAGATTCTTGGTATTACCTGTGCACCCGTAGGGATTCGAACCCCAAACCTTCTGATCCGTAGTCAGATGCTCTATCCGTTGAGCTACGGGTGCTTGCTGCCATCACTGGCAACGACGTCACACTCTACCTGCTCACCTCGATCGATGAGAAATCGAGGGCACGAGGTGTACGTCACGCTCTGATCGGTGAAGCCGGGCGCCCGTCCGGCCCGCAACCGGCGGACGGTTCGAGCCGGACGAGCCCGCACTCAGTTACCCGGGCTGACGGTGGCGGCGGCGACGATGCGGCCGTCCTTGACTTGCAGGATCGCGGTGTTGGTCTGCTCGGCGGCGGTGTACTTCGAAGGGACGACGTAGGACGATCCCTCACGGTAGTTCGACAGGTTCGGTGCACCGTGCACGCTCTGCGTCCACACCCACTGGGGAGCGCTGATGTTCTCGTTGACGCCGACCAGGATCGACGCGCGGGCATCAGGGGCAAGGGTCGCGGAGCGCGCGGTGCCGTCCTCGGGGCCACACGGCACCTCCGGCTCGGGGTCGCAGTTGTCGACCTGCGGCTTGAAGGTGACCTTGTTCCCGTCGACCGACACGATGCGCGCGGTGAAGCGTCCGTCTCCGGTGTTCTCCTCGCCTTTCTTCGGCTCCGCAGGCTCGACCGTCACCGGTTCGGCGCGGAAGACGTTGTCGCTCTTGAGGATGAACGTGCCTTCACCGTTCGCCTTCCAGACGCGGACGATCGGGTGTGCGGTGCGCTCCGCGGTGGAAGCGTCGTTGTCCCACGGGGACGTCTCGATCAGGCCCTGGTCGGAGAACCCGAGCTCGATCGGACCCCACGTGGCGTCCGACCCCTTGGTGTTCACCACCAGATCGTTGCCGTCCTTGGTGAGCGGTCCCCAGACTCCGCTGCCGTTGGAGAAACCGGCTGCGAACCGGTGACCGACGCCCGGAAGGCTGCTGTTGACGACGAAGACGGCGTGGAAGTCACCGAGTTCGGCGGCGTCGATCTTCGGGGTCGACCGCTCGTGCGACTCGGGCGCCTTGGAGGAGCCGACCTGCTTCCACGACGTGCCGTCCTCGCTCTCGAAGAACTTGACCGTTCCGTCCTTGGCGTACGACATGGCCTCGTGACCGTTGGTCACCTTGATCGACTTCACGTACGGGGTGCCGGCGACCTTGCTCAGACTGCCCGACTTCACGGTCGACTGCGAGGACGGGCTGCTGGAGTTGCTCGACCCGGACGACGACGCCGACGAACCCTCCGGCGAGGACGACGGCCCCGACGAGGACGAGGGGGACGAGGGGGACGACGGTGAGCCGGGCCCCGTGGTCTCGTTGTTGCAGGCAGTGGTGCCGAAGCCGACCATCGCGATCAGGATGAGGCTGGACAGGCGAGCGGTGTTGTTACGCATGGCATTTCCCCTTGTTTCGTGATTGCGCGAGCGAAGTTCGTTGGTCTGATGATGGCGTGTGAACAGGCGTTCCCGCGGTGGGGAGACCTACCCATCACGACGACTGACAAGGAACCCGTCTGCTACTCGCCGCGTACCGGCACGGTGACCGGCTCGACCGGTCCTCCGCACTGCCGATCGTCTGCAGCTTCCGGTACGAACTGTCGCCCGCTCAACACGTTGGTCGACTGCAACTCGGGACGGCCCTGCAGAAGGCCGGTGAAGGTGTAGCGGCGCATGGTGGTCAAGGAGCAGCCGGTGTCGAACTCGGCGATGTCGAACGAGTACGCCTGGGTCTGTACCTCGGTGCCCTTCTCGGCGGCCTGTGCAAGGCGAGCGCCGAAGAGCCCGCCGCCGGTGAACGTGCCGACGGTCATCCAGTTCCCGTCACGATGCGGGGTGTGGGTGTGTCCGGAGATCAGCAACTGGTCGTCCTCGAACCCGTCCTCGACCGCGCCCGGCTCGTGGCCCACCACGACGTCCGGGGCCGGGACCTCGTTGTCTTTCCACGTGCTCAGAAAGTGCTTGCGGGCACCTGAGTGGATGCTGTTGTCCTTCGGGTCGCCGTCGCCGTAAAAGCGCCGGTCGTTGAAGCCGCCGAATGTCACACCGGCCATCGTCACCTTCGTGTACAGGCGTGAGTTGGGTTGCAGAGTAACCACATTGGGCACCTTGCTCATCCGGTCCAGCAACGCGGTATCGGTGGCGCTGGTCGCGTCGTGGTTGCCGCGGACGAACAGGTACGGCACGCCGAGCCGCTCGATCGACCGGAAGATGCCGGCGGCTTCGGCCTCGCGCACACTGCCGAAGTTGATCAGGTCTCCCGCGTCGACAACGACGTCCACTCTTTCGGATCGGATGATGTCGCGCATCAATGCGTACTGGTTCGTGCCGTGGATGTCGCTCACGAACATCACCCGCAGCGCGGTCGGCGCAGCGGTCGAGCGGGGCGCGTACTTGGTCTGCAGGGCGCTCGAAAGGGCGAGCACGCTGGTGATGTACCGCGAGGACTCGGAGGTGCGCTTCTCCAGATCGGTGAGGATCGACATGTCGTTGCGCGCCATGCTCAACAGCGACGTGGTGCGGACCTCGCCGATGTGGCGCTCGTGGTAGGTCACGTAACCGGCGAGGGCCGGTGCGACCAGCGAGAGCGCGAGCGCGCCGGCCGCCGTGACCAGACTCGCGCGCGGGTTCCGCCAGGCGCGCCGCGCAACGAGCAGGGCTCCGGCGGTGAGGGCGAGGCCGAGGACGAACCGCCAGGCCACCCCGGTGAGCCCGGCACGGACAGCAGTGTCCAGCTCTGCGGGGCTCGGCTGGAACTGTGCGGGCGTCGGTGTCCGGCCGGCAAAGGCCTCGGTGACGTCCTTGCGCAACTGGGCGTCGACGATGATGCCCGGGGCAGGCAAGGGGCCGTCGAAGCCGACCGACACGTCGCCCAGCAGGGTCGGCAGGCGGACCGTGGAGTCGGGCACCAGCCCCATCCGGACGTCCGCAGAGTAGAACTTCGTCTCGACGGTGGTGGGGAACATGCTGGTCATCCCGACCCCACCGACGTACCCGAATGCGGCAAGCAACAGCGTCGCGAGCGCCCACCTACCGGCGCTGAGCGCGTTGCTTCGGGTGATCTGTGGAGCCTTCACTCCTCAACCCGACCAAATCACCGGCGTCCTCGGCGGGAAACGGCACAGTGAACTTGGGATCAGACGTCGTCGGCCTTCTGGGTGGCCGGGTCCCACTTGGTGACGCCCTCCGCTTCCCAACCGCGTTCCTTGCGGGCCTGGCGCGACAGGTCGCGCTGGCTCGGGGTGAGGCGCTCGAGGTAGAGCTTGCCGTCGAGGTGGTCGGTCTCGTGTTGCAGGCAGCGTGCGAACAGTCCCTCGCCCTCGTAGGAGACCGGGTTACCGTCCAGGTCGGTGCCGGTGACGCGGGCCCACTCGGCTCGCGGGGTGGGGAAGTGTTCGCCGGGTACGGACAGGCAGCCCTCCAGGCCGTCGTCCTCGTCCGGCTCTCCGGGCGGCACGACCCCCTTCTCCAGCACGGGGTTCACCACGACGCCGACGAAGTTGTCGTCCTCGCCCCGTTCGGACGGGCAGTCGAAGACGAAGATGCGGTGGCGGGCGCCCACCTGGTTGGCGGCCAGGCCGACGCCGTTGGCCGCTTCCATGGTGTCGAACATGTCGGCGACCAGCGTCCGGATCTCGTCCGTGACTTCCTTGACCTTCTTGGTCGGCTGGTGCAGCGCCTTGTGCCCGATGATCGTGATGGGACGGACGGCCATGTGCGTGGTTCTCCTGGGTGGTGACGGATCAGCGACCAAGTTTCGCACGCGCTCCGAGGCGTCGAGTGCTCAGTGGTCGCGGCGGTCGATGCGTTGCGGCGGGGACGCGTCCTCATGGCTCACCGACCAACTGTCGCCCTGGAAGGGAGTGTCGATCTGGGACGCGTTCTCGTGGTCGGGTGCGGGCTCGGTGACCTGCGGGCCGCGCAGCAGGCGTTCGCGCATCGGAGTGCGTGCCTTGTCGCGGTAACGGTCGACATAAGTGCCGAGGCGGGATGCGACGTCGGACTCGGGGACGTGGGGGACCGGTCGCCCGCCCGCAGGCTGACGTGGTGGTGCGGTCCTCGTGGCGGTGCGGGTCGAGGTCGAGGACGTACGGGGCAGGAACGGATCAGTGTCGTCGGCGCGGTCGTCGTACGCGTCCGTGGTCGGCACCATCACCGGCATCGCGTCCTCGTCCGGATGGCTGAACAGTTCGCCACAGATCGCCCGATAGGACGCCTCGGGGTGCGGAATGTAGGTGATCAGGCGCAGTGCCTGCTCCTGGCCCGCGGACTCCATGACGAACTCGCCATAGCCGAGGATGCGTCCGATGACGGGCTGGTTGAACGACATGTCGGTCACCTTGGCCAGCGGCATCATCGCGGTCTTGCGGTTGAGAATGCCGCGTCGCCAGACCAGCCGCTGATCGGTGGCCATGAACCAGTCGCGGGTCCAGAGCCAGACCGCGATGACCGTGTAGGCCAGCATCGCGAGCAGGACATACCACATCGCGTTCGTGACGACCCCGAACGAGGGCGGTGCCGTGAACCCGACGAACAGCGTGATCGCGAAGCCCGCGAGCAACGAGAAGACGGTGCCGGCGAGCGATGCCCAGTGCGGACGGTGGACGACGACCATCCGTTCGCCGTGCACCAGGAAGCGGCGCATCGTCTGCGCGCCGCGCGGGTCGACCAGGTCACCCCACGAGGATCGGGTGTTGCTCGGATCGTCGAGGGGACGCCGTGGCATGACGCTACTTGCCGATGATGGCCTTGAAGAAGTCGCCCATGTTCTCGACCCCGGAGGCCAGGAGGTCCCAGATGTTGCGGACGATGTCGGCGGACTTGTCAGGGCTGGTGAAGATGGCATAGAGAACGAAGGCGAAGAGCACCCAGATGGTGATCCTCTTGATCTTCTCGGTCGCCATGGGACCCTCCGGTTGATGAGCGAGCGGGACAGCCCGCTCAAGACGAGCACATTTGCGCGGCTCATTCTGCCAGCGATGTGACGGCTGTGACTGGAGTGGCCACCGCCCGGGAGTGTCGCAGTGCCGGTGGTCGTACGCTTCGACCCGTGAACTCACTGGCTCCGGTGTTGCGTTCGGCTCTCGAGGACGAGCTCGCCGGACGCCCCCGCGCGACGCTCGCGGCCGCGACGGCGCGGCTGTCAGAGCGCTACCGGCGAGGTGGGGCGGCGCAGTCGCCGATCCTTGCGACCGACGCGGACGTGGCTGCGTACGCGGCGTATCGAATGCCGGCGACCTACGCCGCATGTGAGCGGGCGCTCGCGCTTTCCTCGTTGTGCTTCGTTGGCCGGATCGACTCGGTGGTCGACCTCGGTGGTGGCACCGGCGCCGGGGCGTGGGCGGCTGCGTCGGTGTTCGAGCCCTCGTCGGTGCGTGTGCTCGACCAGGTGGACGCGGCGTTGAAATGCGGGCAGCGCCTGTCCTCGTCCGTGTTCGATGCTCGTTTCGAGACCTGGAGGGTCGGATCGGCGGTGCCGGCTGCCGACCTGGTAATGGCGTCGTTCGTGCTCTCGGAGCTGACCGAGACGCAGCGGGATTCGCTGGTCCACGCGATGTGGTCGTCGGCGTCCGAGGCGGTGTTCCTGATCGAGCCGGGCACGCCGGACGGACATCAGCGGATCCTTGCCGCCCGTGCACAACTCGTCGATTCGGGTTGGACGATCGCGGCTCCTTGTCCGCAGTCGAGGGAATGCCCTGTGCGACAACCTGATTGGTGCCACTTCGCCGCGCGGGTCGAGCGTTCGGCGATGCACCGACAGATCAAGGGTGGCGATCTCAGCTACGAGGACGAGAAGTTCTCGTTCGTGTTCGCCGTCCGCTCCGGTGCTTCGCCGTCCGGTGCGCGCGTGCTGCGGCACCCGGGCAAGCGCAAGGGGTTCGTCGATCTGACCGTCTGTGATGCCGCGGGCGAGACCGGTCGACGGGTCGTCACCAAGAAGCAGGGGGATGCGTACAAGCAGGCCCGCGACCTGCGGTGGGGCGACCCCTGGGTCTGACCCAGCCGCGTCCGGCAACTACCAAAGAAACCTTTGACAGTCGAGCGTCACAGCTGGTTGACTTCCAAACATGTCTTTGGGAGGTGAAGAACTGCGGTCGGCCCGCGCCTGGGCGCACCCGGTGCGGCTGCGCATCCTGTCGCTGCTGACCGGGATCGAGCTCAGCGCTGCCGAGGTCGCCCGTGAACTCGACATCACTCAGGCGAATGCGAGCTACCACCTGCGGCGGTTGGCGGACGCCGGTGAGCTCGAAGTGGCGTCCACCGAGAAGGTGCGTGGTGGGATCGCCAAGAAGTACCGGTACGTCGCCCGGGTCGATCTAGAACGCCAGAAGGGTCTGCCGACGCACGGGCCGGACCCCGGGCGGATGCAGCAGGTGCGACAAGCCCTTGACGGCGAACTGCGACGTCGTATCCCCGCTGCTGCCAAGGGCGACAACTTCTTCGCGGACGCCGAGGTGTGGCTGACGCCGGACGATCTGAAGAAGGTCCGTGACTTGCTCGGCGAGGTCTCGCTGCTCGTGCACGACCGCGCCCTCGAGCCGCGCGCGGACGGCGCCGAACACGTCTCCTTCACCACCTGGATTTTTGCGATGGAGCGCGGCGATGAGACTCGTTGACTCGTGGGGAGTATTGCAGCACAAGGACTTCCGCTGGTTCTTCTTCGCCTCCAGCGTGAACCGCTTCGGCAGCATGATGACCTCGGTGGCATATGCGTTCGCCGTGCTGCACGTCGACAACTCGGCATCCGCTCTGTCGAAGGTGCTCGCCGCGCAGATCAGCGCCAACGTGTTGTGCGCGTTGTTCGGCGGGGTCGTCGCCGATCGCTTCAGCCGACGCGTCGTGCTGCAGACGACCTACCTGTCCTCGGCGACCGTTCTCGCGGTGACCTCGTGGCTGTTGTTCGCCGATCGGGCGACCGTTTCGATCCTGGTCGGGCTCGGAGCCCTCGCCGGTGCGACGAGCGCCTTCGCCCAACCCGCCGTGCAGGGACTCGTACCTCAACTGGTGCCGCGGCGAGGGTTGCAGCAGGCAAACGCGCTGATGGCCTTCGTCCGCAACTCCGCACAGTTCCTCGGGCCGGTCCTCGGCGCGATGCTGGTCGCGCTGGGCGGGGCGCCGTGGGCGCTCGCGATCGACGCGGCGTCGTTCGTCGTGGCGAGTCTGCTGTTGTTGCCGGTGAAGCTGCCGGGCGTCGTGCGCAGCGGCACCGGCATCGTCCACGAACTGCGCGAGGGGTGGACGGAGTTCCGATCCCGCACCTGGTTGTGGGTGATCGTCGTCGCGTTCGGTTTCATGAACGCCATCCAGTCCGGCGCGATCCTCGTCCTCGGCCCCCTGGTCGCCAAGAACACCGAGACCCTCGGGATCGAGGGCTGGGGCTGGGTGATGGGAGCCGAGGCGGCGGGAATGCTGTTGATGTCGCTCGTGCTCCTGCGGCTTCACGTCCTGCGGCCGTTGCGCGCGGGGATGCTGGGGATCGGCGTCGGAGCCGCCCTGATGATCGCGATGCTCGGTCTTCATCCGGTCACTGCGCCGATGATGATCGTCGCGTTCGCCTGTGGCGCTGGTATCGAGACGTTCGGCACCGGTTGGAATGTCGCTCTGGGAGAACGCATTCCGCCGACCGTACTGTCGCGGGTGGTCAGCTACGACATGGTCGGCTCGTTCGTCGCGATGCCGATCGGGATGCTCGTGTTCGGCGTCCTCGCCACTGCCGTCCCGCTCAAGCCGCTGTTGATCGCGTCAGGCGTGCTCTACGCGCTCATCGCGCTGTCGACGCTCGCCGTGCACTCGATCCGGACGATGGAACGGCTTCCCGAGCACGCCGACGAGCCGCTGCTCACCTGACCGGTCAGTCGGCGACGCCGTACAGACGGTCGCCCGCATCGCCCAAGCCCGGGACGATGAAGCCCTGCTCGTTGAGACGTTCGTCGATCGAGCCGGTGACCAGCGTGATCGGGATCTCGAGTTCGGCGAGGTCCCTCTCCATGAACTCGATGCCTTCGGGCGCGCACAGCAGCGTGACCGCGGTGACGTCGTCCGCGCCGCGCTCCGCCAGGTAACGAATGGCCATGGCCAGCGAACCACCGGTGGCGAGCATCGGGTCGAGCACGTAGACCTGGCGGCCGGACAGGTCGTCGGGAAGGCGGTTGGCGTACGTGACCGCTTCGAGTGTCTCCTCGTCGCGCTGCATGCCGAGGAACCCGACCTCGGCGCTCGGCAACAGCCGCACCATGCCTTCGAGCATGCCCAGGCCGGCACGCAGGATGGGCACGATCAGCGGCTTCGGCGATGACAGCTTGATACCGGTGGTGGGGGCGACGGGGGTGTTGATCTCGAACGGCTCGACCCGCACGTCCCTGGTGGCCTCGTAGGCCAGCAGCGTCATCAGCTCCTCGGCCAGGCGCCGGAACGTGGGGGAGTCGGTGCGCACGTCCCGCAGGTAGGTGAGCTTGTGGGCGATGAGCGGGTGATTGGCGACCAGAACACGCATGGACCAGACTCTACGGGTGATCGCCGCCGCCGACGACTGGATGCAGATCGCGCTCGACGAGGCGCGTGCCGCGCTCGCCACTGACGACGTGCCGGTCGGGGCCGTGGTGCTCGATGCGGACGGCGTGGTGATCGGCACGGGACGCAACGCGCGGGTCGCGATCAACGACCCGCTCTCACACGCCGAGATCGTCGCGATCCGTGCGGCGGCTGAGACGCACGGCAACTACCGCCTCGACGGCTGCACCCTTGTCGTCACTCTCGAACCCTGCCTGATGTGCACCGGTGCGGTGATGCAGGCCCGCATCCCGAGGGTGATCTTCGGGGCATGGGATGCGAAGGCGGGCGCGTGCGGCAGCGTGTGGGACGTCGTGGCGACCAACCGCTCCCCGCACAAGCTGACCGTGGCCGGCGGGGTGCGTGAAGCAGAGTGCGCGCAGTTGCTCACCGACTTCTTCCGCGCTCGGCGGCGGCGCAAGGGCTGATTGCGACTCCTCACCCCAGGGCCCACCAAGTGGTGCAGATCACATTCCGATAGGTCAGACTGGTCGCACACGCCCGACCCCAGGAGTCCGATGAGCAGCCCGACCTTGCCGGTGACGCCAGCCGTCCGTGCTCTCGACGACTTGCGGCACAAGGCCGCGGATCTTGCGCGCCTGCACGAGCAATGGCAGCGCAGCCGGCTGGTCCCTGACGCCCTGCGCCCCGAGGTGGCGCGGGCATGGGCGCGCCACGAGCCCGAGCACCGAGCCGCTCGTTCCATCGGCACGCTCGCTGTCGACCAGGTGCGCGAGCGGCGGGACGCCTCAGTGGTACTCGCGGCTGCGGTCGAGCCGCTGCGTCAGTTGCTGCTCGACACGGCCGTCGAGTCGAGCAACGAGATGGTCGTCTGCGACACCGACGCAGTCGTGCTGTGGGTCGACGGGCCACGTCCGGTGCGCGCCGAGTCGGAACGGCTGGGGTTCGTCGAAGGTGCCCGCTGGACCGAAGACCTCGTCGGCGTCAATGCGCTCGGCACCGCGCTCACGGAGAGACGAGCGATCCAGTTGTTCGGTGCGGAGCACTCCAACCCCGACCAGCACCGCTGGGTCTGCACCGGCGCACCGATCCGCGACCCCGCCTCGACCGCGGTCATCGGAGCGATCACGCTGTCCGGGCCGCTCGCGAGCGCCCACCCGCACACCCTGTCGCTGGTGACCAGCGCCGTCCGGGCCGTCGAGTCGGAACTCACATTGAGCCATCGCCGCTCGCTGCGCGACCTTGCCGGCGCAGACGAGCGCGCCGCGCTGGTTGTCGACAGGTACGGCTGGGTCGCGGCGGCCCGCGGTATCGATGCGCCCGAACGCGTCTGGGCGCCAAGGGGATTCGCTTCCGGTGCGATCTGGCTGCCCGCGTTCGGCAGCTTCGAGTGCGTGCCGGTCGGGTCGGGTTGGGCATTGCACCCGACTCAGTCGCCGCAGCCGCGGCTACGGCTGGTGCGGCACCCGCGTCCGACCCTGGAGGTGGGGGAGGCGCAAGACCCATCGGACGCCGCGAACGCGCGGTTCGCGCTCACCCCGAAGCAGGTGGTGCTGGTCGAAGCGCTCGCGGCCGCGCCGGGCGGGCTCGGCGTCGCCCAACTGCAAACCGTGCTCGGGGTCGGCAGCGCCGTGTCGGTGCGGGCCGAGATCTCCCGGTTGCGACGCCGCGTCGGCGGCCTGCTGGAGAGCCGGCCCTACCGCTTCACCGTGCCGTGCGCGATCGACTGACCGCTGCAACCTTCTGCAACGCTTTCTCGCTGCGCACCTGACTCCTAACGTCGGCGATGTGACCCACATCACCTTCGAAGGAGACCGTGATGACCGATGAACTGAAGACCGCCCAGCAGTGGCTGAGCTCGTTCGAGCAAGCCCTCGGCGGGGACGACGCCGCCGCGGTGACCGACCTGTTCGGGCCGGAGTGTTACTGGCGCGACCTGGTGACGCTCACCTGGAACCTGCACACCGCCGAGGGCGCCGACGAGATCACCGCGATGCTCGACGGCACTGCGAAAGGCCTGCGCCCCAGGAACATTCGTGCGACCGAAGCGGCCGACGCCGACGGCGTGATCGAGGCCTGGTTCGAGTTCGACAACGACGCGTTCAACGGCAAGGGCCTGGTGCGGCTGCGCGACGGCAAGGCATGGACGCTGCTGACCACCTCGCAGGAACTCGTCGACTTTCCTGAGAACCGGGGCACCCGGCGTCCGCTCGGCGCCGAACACGGCAACCCCAACCAGGACAAGAACTGGCTCGACCACCAGAAGGAACGTCAGGCGCGCCTGGGTTACGAGGACCAGCCGTACGTGGTCATCGTCGGCGGCGGTCAGGGTGGCATCGGGCTCGGTGCCCGGTTGAAGCAGCTCGGGGTGCCGACGCTGATCATCGACAAGCACCCGCGTCCGGGCGACCAGTGGCGTGGCCGCTACCACTCCCTGTGTCTGCACGACCCGGTCTGGTACGACCACCTGCCCTACCTGCCGTTCCCAGCGAACTGGCCGGTGTTCACGCCGAAGGACAAGATCGGCGACTGGCTGGAGAGCTACACCAAGATCATGGAGCTCGACTACTGGAGCAACACCGAGTGCGTGTCGGCCGACTACGACGAGTCGACCCAGAAGTGGACCGTCAAGGTGATGCGCGACGGTTCCCCGGTCACCCTCGAGCCCTCGCAATTGGTGCTTGCAACGGGCATGTCGGGTGTGCCGAACATGCCGACCGTGCCGGGCATGGAGACCTTCAAGGGCGAGATCCAGCACTCGTCCCAGCACCCGGGTGGCGACGCGTACGCCGGCAAGAAGGCCGTCGTCGTCGGCTCGAACAACTCGGCCCACGACATCTGCGCCGACCTGTGGCGAGCCGGGGCCGACGTCACGATGCTGCAGCGTTCGAGCACCCACATCGTGCGGTCACAGTCGCTGATGACCGAGGTGCTCGGCCCGCTCTACTCCGAGGAGGCGCTGGCCAACGGCATCGACCACGACAAGGCCGACCTGATCTTCGCCTCGATCCCGTACAAGGTGCTGCCGGGCGTGCAGAAGCAGGCCTTCGACGTCATCCGCGAGAACGACAAGGAGTTCTACGACGGGTTGGAGAAGGCCGGGTTCATGCTCGACTTCGGCGACGACGACTCCGGTCTGTTCCTGAAGTACTTGCGGCGCGGCTCCGGCTACTACATCGACATCGGTGCCTCCGACCTGGTGGCCAAGGGCGAGATCAAGCTCGTCGCACCGGCGAACGTCGACCACATCGACGAGACCGGGGTGGTGCTCGACGACGGACGCCACCTCGACGCCGACCTCATCGTGTTCGCCACCGGCTACGGCTCGATGAACGGTTGGGCGGCGAAGCTGATCAGCCAGGAGGTCGCCGACAAGGTGGGCAAGTGCTGGGGCCTCGGCTCCGACACGACCAAGGACCCGGGCCCGTGGCGAGGCGAGCTGCGCAACATGTGGAAGCCCACCAAGCAGGACAACCTGTGGTTCCACGGCGGCAACCTGCATCAGTCCCGGCACTACTCGCGCTACCTGTCGATTCAGCTCAAGGCGCGCATGGAGGGGCTCGACACCCCCGTCTACGCCGTCCCCGAAACCGTCCACCTGTCCTGAAGGAGCCGTCATGTCCAACGTCCACATCACCGGCGCAGCGCGCGGAATCGGCAAGTCGATCGCGAACCGATTGGCGAGCGACGGACACGACCTGGTCGTGTCCGACCTTCCCGACATGTCCGACGCACTCGAGGCCACCGCCGAGGAGTTGCGGGCCCACGGCGGCAAGGTCGTCGCCGCCACCGGTGACGTGTCATCGGCCGACGACGTACGCCGGTTGGTGGCCACGACCGTCGACGAACTCGGGTCGCTCGACGTCATGGTCGCCAACGCCGGTATCGCCCAGACCAAGGCGCTGCTCGAAGTGACTCCCGAGGAATACGACCGGGTGCACGCGGTCAACGGGCGAGGGGTGTTCCTCTGTTACACCGAGGCCGCCAAGCAGATGATCTCCCAAGGCAACGGCGGCAAGATCATCGGCGCGGCGTCGATCGCGGCGCACAAGGGATTTCCGTTGCTCGGTGTCTACTGCTCCAGCAAGTTCGCGGTGCGGGCGCTCACCCAGTCGGCCGCGCAGGAGTGGGCCGAGCACGGCATCACGGTCAACGCCTACTGCCCGGGCATCGTCGACACGACGATGTGGGAGGAGATCGATCGCGATCTCGGCGCGATCAACAACGTCGGCAAGGGCGAGTCGATGAAGGCGATGGCCGCAGGCATCGCACTCGGACGCGTTTCGACCGGCGACGACGTCGCCAAGCTGGTGTCGTACCTGGCTGGCCCCGACTCGGACTACATGACCGGACAGTCGGTGCTGGTCGACGGTGGAATGGTCTTCAGTTAGTCAGACGGCAAACGGAACGAGGCGCCCGCATCGCTGCGGGCGCCTCGTTCCATCTGGCGGTGGCGGAGGGATTTGAACCCTCGGTGGGGGTTAACCCACAAACGCTTTCGAGGCGTTCTCCTTAGGCCGCTCGGACACGCCACCGCCGAAGAACATACCCGACGGACGACGTTCGGCCCAAACCGGCAGACTGGACCGGTGGAGCACGAGGACATCGTCCGGCTGCGGCGGGCGCGTGATCGGATGGATCGCGACTACGCCCAGCCCCTCGACGTGCCCGCGCTCGCGGCCGATGCGCTGATGTCGGTCGGCCACTTCCAGCGCTCGTTCAAGAAGGCGTACGGCGAAACGCCCTACTCCTACCTGATGACCCGGCGGGTCGAGCGCGCCCAGGCGCTGCTGCGCATCGGTGAGTTGAGCGTCACCGACGTCTGCATGGCGGTGGGGTGTACCTCGCTCGGTTCGTTCAGCGCGAAGTTCACCGAGCTGGTCGGGCAGACCCCGAGCGACTACCGGGCCGCCTCGCACGACGGACTGGTCGGGGTGCCCGGGTGCATCGCGAAGCAGATGACCCGCCCGCGGCGCTGAACCTGCGTCCAGAGGTCGATCACCGTTTTCATGGCAACGACGATCCACCTCTGGAGAAACCAAATGATCAGTTTTCGAGAAGCGTCCGCGGCGGCGCGTGCCTAGCGTTGTCGGCATGAACAACACAGCACTCGCCTCCCTGACCCTGACCAACACGTTCGTCTTCGTCGACGACCCCGACAAGGCCCTCACGTTCTACCGCGACGTGCTCGGCCTCACCGTCAACACTGACGTCAGCAACGGCGGCTTCCGGTGGCTGACCCTCACCACCCCCAACCAGCCCGAGATGGAGATCACGCTCCAGCAGCCCGACGGCATGCCCTACTCCGACGAGGACAAGAAAGCCATCGCCGAGATGACCGCGAAGGGGCTGCTCAGTGCGCTGATCTTCAAGGTCGACGACGTCGACGCAGTGTTCGAACACGTGCGGGCCAGCGGCGCCGAGGTGCTGCAGGAGCCGGCCGACCAGTTCTACGGCGTGCGCGACTGCGCGTTCCGTGACCCGGCCGGGAACATGGTGCGGATCAACCAGACCCTGCAGCAGGGCCCACGCGGGTAGGGCGAGCGCAGGTTGTCGCGGAACCCGCCGGGGTGATGCCGGGTGATCGCCAGCAGCGAACGCACCGCCTCCGGGGTCGGCCGTCCGTCGACCTCGGCTGTGACGCCCGACGCCACCCGCTCCTCCACGAGCGCGCGGAACGCCGGGTCGGAGGTGTACTGCGCGATGCCGAGGCCATGGGCGAACGGCAGGTACGCGCGATCGATGTCGAGCGTGCGCCAGCCGAGCACGGTCGTGTCGAGCGTGACCACGATCGCGCCCGCACCGATGGCCCCGGCCCGTCGCACGAACGACTCGACGACGGACGGCTGGTTGCTCCAGTAGAGCTGGAACCGACGCGGGTGATCGCCGAGTTCGGCGCCGATCTGCTCCCTCGGCACGGACGCCTGCGAGGAGATGATCATCGGCACACCCGCGGCCTTCGCCCCGCGCGCGACGGCGAGATCGGCATCGGGATGTGCCATCTCGGCCACACCGATCGGGGCTGTCAGCAGAGGGAGGGAAATCGTTGCCCAGCAGGGAGATCGACTGTTCTAGGCGGCTCACGCCGCGCACTCGCGCCCGAAAGGCAACTGGGTCATCTCGGGGACTCCTGGTTCAGCAGCCGGGCGGGGTGGTGCTGGTGGTCGGCGCGGGGGTGTTGATCGTCGGGAAGGCATCACCCAGAACGACGTCGATCGAGTCGTCGTCGCGTCCGTCGGTCATGCTCTGGGCGCCCGGCACGAGGGGTTGCACGAACTGCTTCGCCTTGGCTGCGCCCTTCGGGCCGTACCGGATCTGGCCGACCGTCTTCAGCTTCATCTGGTACGGGTCGTTGCTCACAACACCGACGGTGAAGTGGTGCGCCTTCAGCGCTTTCGCCGTCTCCTTGGCCTTGCCCTGGCCGCTGGAGGCGTTGTAGACGTTCAGGACGAACCCGGCGTTGGCGTGCACGACCTTCGTGGATGAGCAGCTCGCCGGCTTCTGGGGCGGACGACTACCCGGGATCATCCCGGTGGTGTACGCCGCCGCGTAGGCCGATCCGAGCACGACGGCCAGTCCGACCCCGATGAGCACCATGAGGGAACGCCTGCGCTTGCGGTCGCGGGCGTGGGAGCGTCCGGTCGATTGTGCGTACTTCATGAGATCGGCACCATCAGATCACGTGGACGAGTGCGTGCAGCGGCGATCGGTGCCCATGTCGGTGGGCATGTCGATCCGTAACGACACCCCAGGCCGTGATCGAAGGACGGGCGCACTTCGCTCACGGCCTGGGAGATCACCGCGCCAGTCTAGGTCGGCCGGTTCCGGCGGCTCGCCGGTGTTCGGAGGTGATCTGAGTCTAGAGTCGTCGCCGTGAGCGAATCTGCGACGCAACTCGACCAGATCAAGTCCGGGTACGGCTTCGAGGGCATGGCCCTCCAGCTCGGGGTGGCGATGGACGAAGACACCCCGCATCCCGACGCGCCGGTGCGCCTGCCACTGGCGATGATGAACCGCCACGGCCTGGTCGCCGGCGCGACCGGAACGGGCAAGACCAAGACATTGCAGTTGATGGCCGAGCAGTTGTCGAACCAGGGCGTTCCGGTCTTCATCGCCGACATCAAGGGCGACATCTCCGGCCTGGCGACGCCGGGCGAATCGAGCGAGAAGCTGCTCGATCGCACGCAGGGCATCGGGCAACAGTGGACCGCGACCGCTTACCCGACCGAGTTCCTCACCCTCGGCGGACGGGGCAAGGGCGCCCCGGTCCGCGCCACCATGACCTCGTTCGGACCTACTCTGTTGGCGAAGGTGCTCGGTCTCAACGACACCCAGGAGTCCAGCCTCGGCCTGATCTTCCACTACGCCGACAAGCGCGGACTGACGCTGCTGGATCTCAAGGACCTACAGGCGGTCATCAAGCACCTCGTCTCGGACGAGGGCAAGGCCGACCTGAAGGAACTCGGCGGCCTCTCTTCCGCGACGGCCGGCGTCATCCTGCGCTCGCTGATCACGTTCTCCGACCAGGGCGCCGACGTCTTCTTCGGTGAACCGGAGTTCGACACGGCCGATCTGATGCGAGTTGCGCCGGACGGAAAGGGCGTCATCACGTGTCTTGAACTTCCGCAGGTGCAGGACCGTCCCGAACTCTTCTCCACGTTCCTCATGTGGCTGCTCGCTGACCTTTTCCAGGACCTTCCCGAGGTGGGTGACGCGGAGAAGCCGAAGCTGGTCTTCTTCTTCGACGAGGCGCACCTGCTGTTCAAGGACGCGTCGAAGGCGTTCCTCGCCTCGATCGAACAGACGGTGAAGCTCATCCGATCCAAGGGTGTCGGCATCTTCTTCGTCACACAGACGCCGAAGGACGTGCCGGAGGCCGTCCTCGCCCAACTCGGCAACCGCGTCCAGCATGCGTTGCGCGCGTTCACCCCGGACGACCAGAAGGCGCTCACCCGGACTGTCCGCACCTTCCCGACGAGCGAGTACGACCTGGAGGAACTGCTCACCACCCTCGGCACCGGTGAAGCTGTCGTCACCGTCCTGAGCGAGCACGGTGCACCGACGCCGGTGGCCTGGACGCGGATGCTCGCGCCGACCTCGCTCATGGCGCCGTCGTCCGAAGCGACGATGGATCAGTTGGTCTCCGCGTCGCCGTTCAACGCCAAGTACGGCGCCGCGGTCGATCGCGAGTCGGCGTACGAGATGTTGAACAAACGGATGGAGGCGGCGCCGGAACCCGCAGCCGCAGACCCGGAGCCGCCCGCGCCGGCAGCTCCGCCCGCCCGGCGGGGCGAGCAGGAACCGGGAGTGGTCGAGCAGGTGGTGAAGTCGAGTGCCTTCAAATCGATGCTTCGTTCGGCCGGCACCGTCATCGGACGCGAGATCACCCGAAGCCTGTTCGGGACGGCTCGGCGTCGTCGCTGACCGCTGGTTCTGATCAGCAGCCCGGCGGTCCGGAAATCGGTTTCGCGGGAGCCGGAGTCGCCTCGGCGGCGGGCACCAACTCCTCGAACTTGCTGCCCAGCACGACGTCGAGGGTCTCGTCCTTGCGACCGTCCTTCACCAGGCGTGCGCCCTTGATGGACAGTTGCACGCGGCGCGCGGCCGGCTCGCCGAATTCGCCGTGCCGAATGATCGCGGTGTCGTCGGGGAAGTAGCCGCCGTTGGGGTCATTGCCGTTGGCTGCGACCTGGAAGCCACGCTCGCGCAACCCGGCAGCGACAGTGCCGGACAGTCCGCCCTTGAACGTCGTGTTGTACACCCGCACGGTCACCTTCTGCGCGGGCGGCGGCGGCACCGGCACGAACTTGAACGCGTCGCCCAGGACAAGGTCGACCGTTGGGTTGCTCCGGTCGTCCTGGTACAGGACGGCGTTCTGTACCTGGGAAGCGAGATTCAGCGCGACCTGGCGGCCGTTCCTGCCGTGGCGGATCTCCGCGGTACGCGGTTCGGGTCGGCCGTCGGGGTTGGGGTCGTTGCCGGTCTTCAGCACGTGAGCGCCGCGCCAGGTCAGTTCACCCGCGGCCTTCGAAGCCAGGCCGGAGGTGGCGCTGGCGTTGTAGATGTTGAGGTAGATCTGGGAGAGCGGCACCGTGAACGACGGTTTCGGCAGTGTCTTCGGGCACGCAGCGGTCGCACGGGGTTTCTGGGGTGCGGGGTCGTCGCTGCACCCGGTGACGAGGACGGCGATACCGACGACGAAGCCGACGCATGCCAACCGTCGGTCGCGCATTGTCGTCCCCTTCACGATCGCAGTCACAGCCAGCGTGATTGTTTCACGTCCGGCTCGTGCCCGTGCCCGGGACACGTCCGGGCGGCTCGACGGTCGAGTCAGGCTCATGAGTCGCGGCTTCAAATGAATTTGGCAGGAACTCCCCAAGAGCTGCGGGCGGTGGTGGGCGAAGACTTTGCTACGGTCGTCCCGGCTTCCGGGGGAGGCGAGCCCGAACGAATGGTCGTCCAGAGCGATAGTGAGGGTGAACCCGCAGCGCGGGTGCTTCCCGAGGAGGTTTGCAGTGCGTATCTCGGAACTGTCCGAGGTGACGGGGATGCCCATCGCCACCTTGAAGTTCTACCTGCGCGAGGGGCTGCTGCATCCCGGCGAAGCGCAGGCCAAGACCCAGTCCTTCTACGACGACTCCCATGTGGAGCGGGTCAGGCTCGTCCGGGCGCTCACCGAGGTCGGGGGACTCTCGATCGCGGCCACGAAGATGGTCGTCGACGCGATGAACGACCCGCAGGTCGACCGGCTCAGCCTGCTCGCGACCGCCCAGAAGTCACTTGCCCCACCGGTGATCGTCCCGCGGCGCGAGCACCCACTCGCCCGGCAGCTGTTGGACAAACTCGGGTGGGAGTACAGCGACGGTGACCGGATGGTCGATCTGCTCGAGCGCCAGCTGGAAGTGGCCGCCGAGGCCGACGTGGGTATGACGATGGCGCACATGGTGGGCCTTGCTCGGCTGGCGCACGACATCGCCGAGGTCGACATCTCCCTCGTCCCGGACGACGCGACCCTCGCCGTCCGTAACACCGTGCTCGGCACCGCAGTCTCCGACAAGTTGCTGATCACGCTGCGCCGACTCGCGCAATCCGATGTCGCCCGGCGTGCCGGCGCCGAGACGCCCCAGTTGGAGCCGATTTCGGACTGAGCGTCCGGCCCGGTATCCTCGACCGGCCTGGAGGATTCGCATAGTGGCCTAGTGCGCACGATTGGAAATCGTGTTGGGGATGAAACCCCTCGCGGGTTCAAATCCCGCATCCTCCGCGTGGTGATCGCAGTGATCACGAACAAGCCCCCGGCACTTCGGTGCCGGGGGCTTGTTCATGTTCAGGGCCCAACGGGCATGAAAGGACCCCTCGCGCACCTGAAAGAGCTCACCTGCCCTTGCTGCATTCCTGCCCTGGGGGAGTTCAGTGAGGTATCACCACACGAGGGGTCTGCTGAGGAGTTTAGAACAGGCGCGCGCCCAGGCCCAATCGCGGTGCCGTGGCGGCACCCGGGTGAGTCGACGGCCAGGCACACGGAGGCGGCACACGGCGGCGGCACACGGAGGCGGGGCGGCTCGAGCCGTCAGCGAGGTACGAGCGACGGATCGAACGCCGAAGGAGCCTCCAGAGGACAAACTGCTCTTTCAGGTGCGCGAGGGGTCCTCTCATTTCCCCTTTCCTGGCGTTCGTCCCCAGCTCGGGTCGACCGGTGTGGGCTGTCGGTCCTGCGGCATAGAGTGAACGGGTGAGCACAGCCCTCTACCGTCGTTACCGCCCGGAGACGTTCGCCGATGTGATCGGCCAGGAGCACGTCACCGAGCCGCTGATGCAGGCCCTGCGCACGGGGCGGGTCAACCACGCCTACCTGTTCAGCGGTCCGCGCGGCTGCGGCAAGACGACCAGCGCGCGCATCCTGGCCCGCTGCCTCAACTGCGAGCAGGGGCCGACGCCCACGCCGTGCGGCACCTGCGAGTCATGTGTTGCGTTGTCGCGCAAGGGAGCCGGCACGGTCGACGTCATCGAGATCGACGCGGCCAGCCACGGTGGTGTCGACGACGCTCGCGACCTGCGCGAGCGTGCGTCCTACGGCCCGGCGCAGAGCCGGTTCAAGATCTACATCATCGACGAGGCGCACATGGTGACGCCGCAAGGCTTCAACGCGTTGCTGAAGATCGTCGAGGAACCGCCGGAGCACGTGAAGTTCATCTTCGCGACCACCGAGCCGGAGAAGGTCATCGGCACGATCCGTTCGCGCACCCACCACTACCCGTTCCGTCTGGTTCCGCCGGCGCGGTTGGCCGAGTATATGGAGGGCCTCTGCGCGACCGAGGGCGTGGCCGTGGAGCCGGGAGTGCTCTCGTTCGTCACGCGTGCCGGTGGTGGGTCGGTCCGTGACTCGCTCTCGGTGCTCGACCAGTTGATCGCCGGTTCGACCGATGACGGGCTCACCTACGCCGGTGCTGCCGCGTTGCTGGGTTTCACCGATGGTGCGTTGCTCGACGCGACGGTCGACGCCTTGGCGGCCGGTGACGGTGCTGCGGTGTTCCAGCAGGTCGACCGCGTCGTCGAGTCGGGTCACGATCCGAGGCGTTTCGTCGAGGACCTCCTGGAGCGATTGCGCGACCTGATCATCGTCGCTGCGGTGCCCGACGGGGCCGAGGCGGTGCTGCGCGGTCTGCCCGGTGATCAGATCGAGCGGATGCGTAGTCAGGCCGGTGCGTTCGGGCCCGGTCGGCTGTCGTACGCCGCCGACATCATCAACGCGGGTCTCACCGAGATGACCGGTGCGACCAGTCCCCGCCTGCAGTTGGAACTCATGTGTGCGCGGGTGCTGCTGCCCCGCGCCGCGGGAGAGGACGGGTACGGCGCCCGCCTCGACCGGCTGGAGCGGCGCATCGACATCTCCGCCGGTTCCGCGACAGCTCCTGTTTCCCGACCGGCTGCCGTTCCGGTGCCGAACCCGACCGTCGATCAGTCGGAAAGCCCCGTGCCGCAGCGTGACCCGGCCTCCTCCCAGCAGCGGCCGGCCCGCGAGACCCCGGTCGCCGAAGCGTCGGAGCGCCGTGTGCAGCAGCGTCCGGTCGAGCGAGGTCCGCAGCCCGCGTTCGAGCAGGAACCGCCGCCCGAGGACGACTTCCCGGACGACTCCGTGCCGCCTCGGCGATCATCGACGGGTCAGCAGACGCCGACCGAACAGACACCGTCCCGCGACGCGCGTCCGGCCGAGCGGCAGTCCGCGCCGGAGCCCGAGCAGGCACCGTCGCAGGCACCGGCAGCTCGCCCCGGTGGACTCGGGGTCGAAGAGATCCGTCGCGAATGGCCGGCGATCCTGCAGCGAATCTCTGCCATTCGCAGGGTCACCTGGACGCTGATCAGCCAGCATGCGCACGTCGCAGCGTTTGACGGTTCGGTGTTGACCCTGGGCAGCAGCAGCCCCGGACTGGTCGAGCGCATCGGCTCCGACCCCAACCCGGAGATCGTTCGCAAGGCCGTGCACGACGCACTCGGGCTCGACGTCCGGGTGACGGCTCAGGTCACCGGGTCCGACGGGCAGGTGTCGGTGGCGCAGGAGCAGCAGCAGCGCAGTTCCGGTTGGGGCCCCAGCGCTGATGCCCACGTGGTCGACGCAGGTGAGGACGAAGCGGCCAAGCAGGCGGAAATCCGTTCCCGCTGGCAACAGCGGGTCCGTCAGGCCGGTGGAGAACCCGACGGCGCTGCGGTCACACCGTCGCGTGTGACGCCCTCCGACGATCGCGCGTCCGAGCACCCCGCTCCGCCCAGCGCAGACCGTGCGGCCCTCGACCAACAGGCAGCCCTGTCTCGCTATCAGCGCGACGACCAATCGGGTGACTGGTCCTCGGTGTCCTCCGACGCGCCCGCCTGGGCAACCGCAGAAGCTGCGCCGAGCGCCTCGCCGCAGCAGCCCTCGTCCACCGCCGCTCCCGAGTCGAGCAGAGGTCGTGACGACGACGGGCCGGTCGAGTCGATGGACGACGAAGACGTCACCGACGGCGCCGAGGTCGGCCTGCCGGTGATGACGTCCGTGCTCGGTGCGACGGTCATCGAAGACATCAGGGAGTAGCGATGCTCTACCTCACGACGCAGCTGTTGGTGTCGCCGTTGGCCCGGGCCTGGTTCCGGCCCGACGTCGAGGGCGCCGACAACGTGCCGCGCACCGGTGGAGTGTTGCTCGCGTCCAATCACCTGTCGTTCATCGACAGCTTCGCGATCCCGCTGGTGGCGCCCCGGAAGGTGGTGTTCCTCGCCAAGGCCGAGTACTTCACCGGCACCGGCGTGAAGGGTGCGGCCAGCCGAGCGTGGTTCACCTCGATGGGCATGGTGCCGGTCGAGCGTGACGACTCGAAGGCCGCCGCGCAGTCGCTCGACATCGCGCTCGACGTCCTTCGTCGTGGGGAAGTGTTCGGCATCTATCCCGAGGGCACCCGCTCGCGCGACGGGCGGCTCTACCGCGGACACGTCGGCGTCGCGCATCTGGCGCTCACCGCGAAGGTGCCGGTCGTCCCGGTCGGCCTGATCGGCACACAGCACGTCCAACCGATCGGCACCAACAAGGTGCGGCGCGAGAAGTTCACCGTGAAGTTCGGGGAGCCGATCGACTTCTCCGGACGCTTGGACGGCGTCGCCCAAGGCAAGGCCCGGCGCCTGGCGACCGACGAGATCATGGACGCGATCGCCGTGCTCAGCGGTCAGGAGCTCGCCGGCGTCTACAACGAGCGCTCGGCTACCACGACCTGATCGATCAGGGGTGCAGGGCGTCGAACTCGGCCTCGGCGGCAGCGTCGTCGTCGACGTCGAGGCGCAGGTGGCGCAGGATCGTCAGCAGCACCCGCAAGCACGACGCAGCGCGTACGCCCCACTCCGACAGGTAGCTGAACTGCCACCACCACAGCGCCTCGACGGTGCGACCGGCGCGGTAGTGGACGAGTCCGTGCTCGAGTGCCTGGACGATGTCGGTGAGGTCGTCGGAGACGGCGCCGCGCGCGGGTTCGACGGAGGTGACCGGGTCGACCAGGTCGGTGTAGTCGTCGATGCCCTCGAAGAGGTTGGCGAGGTTCTGGCGCAACGGGTCGAGGTCGGTCTCAGGGCCGGGATCGGCTTCGAAGCGTTCGGTGGGCACGACGTCCTGCACCGCGCCGAGTCGGGCGCCGCTCATCTGCAACTGGGACAGCAGGAGCAGCAACAGCGGGATCGCTGTCTCGGGGGCGCCGCCGGCGGCGATCTCGCGTACGGCGGTGGTGAAGGTCTCGGCGTCGCGGGCGGTCTCGGCGGCCAGGCCGCCCAGGTCGGAGATCTCAGACATTCGTCAGCACCTTTCGTCCTTCGATGGCCCGGCCGAGGGTGACTTCGTCGGCGTACTCCAGGTCGCCGCCGACCGGCAGGCCTGAGGCGAGACGCGAAATCCGGACGCCCATCGGACGCATCGAGCGCACCAGGTAGGTGGCGGTCGCTTCGCCGATGTGGTTGGGGTTGGTCGCGATCAACACTTCCTCGACGGGTTCTTCACCCAAGCGGCGGAAGAGTTCGGTGATGCGCAGGTCGTCCGGGCCGATGCCCGACATGGGATCGATCGCACCGCCGAGCACGTGGTAGACGCCCTTGAACTCACGCGCCCGCTCCATGGCCATGACGTCCTTGGGTTCCTCGACCACGCACAACTGGGTACGGTCGCGTTTCTCGTCGGCGCAGATGCGGCATCGATCGGACTCGGCCACGTTGAAACACGTGTCGCAGAAGCGAACTCGCGCCTTGACCGTCTGCAGCACCTCGACCAAACGGTTCACGTCGGCGCTGTCGGCCTGGAGCAGATGGAACGCGATGCGCTGCGCGGACTTGGGCCCGATGCCGGGAAGCCGGCCGAGCTCGTCGATCAGGTCTTGGACCACACCTTCGTACACAACCCTGAGCGTACGTTGTCAGGCCGACAGCGCCGGTTGCCGCGCGCGAGGATCAGTTCGCGGTCTGCGGGCGCAGTTCGTCGCGGGTGGGTGCGGGGTGGAAGGCGCCCTGCCCGAACAGCAGTCGTTGGGCTGCGAAGGCCGCTGCCAGCACGGCCGCACCGGCGACGCCATCGAGGATGAAGTGGTTGGCCGTGCCGACCACGACCACGAAGGTCATCATCGGATACACGATGCCGAGGACGCGTAGCCACGGTCGCCGCGCGATCGAGAAGACGCACAGGCCCACCCAGAGTGCCCACGCGCAATGCAGGCTCGGCATCGCGGCGAACTGGTTGGTGGAACTGGCGACCGTCGGGTCCGACCAGGAACCCCAGGCGCCGTAGGTCACCAGCGTGTCGGTGAATCCGGCCCCCGGCAGCAACCGCGGGGGAGCCATCGGCAACAGGTAGAAACCGACCAGGCCGAGGACCGTGGTGCCGACCAGGACGGTGCGCGCCGCCCGGTAGTAGCGCTTGTGGACGCGGAAGATCCAGATGAGCGTCAGCGCGGTCACCGGCAGATGCAAGTAGGTGTAGTAGGCGTTGAAGCCGTGCGCGAGTATCGATTGCCCGGCGACGAACCGGTTGACCGAGAGCTCGAGGTCACCGGTCAGCTGTTGGGTCAGATCGAGCACCTGGTGGCCGCGGTTGTACGCCTCGTCCTGACGGGCAGGCACCAGGTTACGCAGCCGTTCGTAGACGACGTTCAGGACGACGATGATCGAGATCTCCACCCACCATCTCGGGGAGCGGTGGGTGCGGAGCGTGACAGGGAGGAGCGCCCGATGCCGCCTGCCCCCCCTGGTCGCGACTGTCGCGACAGTTCCCCCAACGCTGTTCACGCTGCTTGACACCAGGTAAGTGTCTCCTTCTCGACCCTTGTTTGCCAATTGTTTGCCCGCCGGCGGTTGCCTACGACGACGACGAGTCCGAATCGCGGTCTGCGCAGGGGGACGCCACAAGCCGTCGTTACGATTGTCGGGGCTCCTTCGAGCTCGCGAGCAAACGCACACGCACAGCAACCCAAGGAGATCCGCCGTGAGTTTGGTGGTCCAGAAGTACGGCGGCTCATCGGTGGCGGACGCCGACAGCATCAAGCGCGTCGCACGACGGATCGTCGACACCCGCAAGGCCGGCAACCAGGTGTGTGTCGTGGTGTCCGCGATGGGTGACACCACCGACGAACTGCACGACCTCGCCGCTGCGGTGTCCCCGGCACCGCCGGAGCGCGAACTCGACATGCTGCTGACCGCCGGTGAGCGCATCTCGGCCGCCCTGCTGTCGATGGCCATCGCCAATCTCGGCGACTCCGCCCGGTCGTTCACCGGCTCCCAGGCCGGCGTCATCACCGACGACGTGCACGGCAAGGCACGCATCATCGACATCACGCCCGGACGCATCCGCGAGGCGCTGGACGGCGGGCACATCGTGATCGTCGCCGGCTTCCAGGGCGTCAGCCAGACGACCAAGGAGATCACCACGCTCGGTCGTGGCGCCTCCGACACCACCGCCGTCGCGCTCGCGGCCGCGCTGGGTGCGGATGTCTGCGAGATCTACACCGACGTCGACGGCATCTTCACCGCCGACCCGCGCATCGTCCCGACGGCGCGCAAGATCGACCGCATCAGCAACGAGGAGATGCAGGAGATGGCCGCCTCGGGCGCCAAGATCCTGATGCTGCGCTGCGTGGAGTACGCACGACGGTTCAACATGCCGATCCACGTGCGCTCCTCGTTCAGTCACCGTGAAGGCACCTGGGTCGTCGACAACGACTCGCGCAACAACCAAGGAGAAGAAGGCGTGGAAGACCCGATCATCGCCGGCGTCGCGCACGACCGCAGCGAAGCCAAGGTCACCGTCGTCGGGGTCAAGGACTCCCCGGGTGTGGCCGCCAAGATCTTCCAGACGATCGCAGCCGCACAGATCAACATCGACATGATCGTGCAGAACGTCTCGGCGCTCGACACAGGTCTGACCGATGTCTCTTTCACCTGCCCCAAGGGCGACGGTCAGAAGGCCGTCGAGGTGCTGCAGGCCGCCAAGGACTCCATCGGTTACGACCAGCTCCAGTACGACGACCAGGTCGGCAAGCTGTCGCTCGTCGGATCCGGCATGCGTTCGCACCCGGGTGTCAGCGCCACCCTGTTCCAGGCACTCGCCGACAACGGCATCAACATCGAGATGATCAGCACCTCCGAGATCCGCGTCTCGGTCGTGACCAAGGATGACCAGTTGGACGACGCCGTCCGCGCCGTTCACACCGCGTTCGGACTCGACTCGGCCGACGGTGAAGCGGTCGTTTACGGAGGTACGGGCCGATGAACGAGGCGAAGAAGTTGAACGTCGGCATCGTCGGTGCCACCGGACAGGTCGGCGGCGTCGTGCTGCAGATCCTGGCCGACCGCGACTTCCCCGTGGGTGACCTGCGCCTGTTCGCGTCCGCGCGTTCGGCAGGCAAGACCATTGAGTGGCAAGGCCGTTCGATCGAGGTGGAGGACGCCGAGACAGCCGACCCGTCGGGTCTCGACATCGCCATCTTCTCCGCCGGAGGGGCGACCTCGAAGGCACTGGCGCCGAAGTTCGCCGCCGCCGGTGTGACCGTGATCGACAACTCGTCGGCCTGGCGCATGGACCCCGAGGTGCCGCTCGTCGTCACCGAGGTGAACCCGAACGAGGCGCTCTCGCCCGCCAAGGGCATCATCGCCAACCCGAACTGCACCACCATGGCCGCGATGCCGGTGCTCAAGCCGCTGTCCGACCAGGCAGATCTGCGTCGGTTGACGGTTGCCACCTACCAGGCTGTTTCCGGCTCGGGTCTCGCCGGTGTCGAGGAGCTTGCCGGCCAGGTGCGCCAGGGCGTGGAGTCCGGCAACCTCGAGCAACTGGCCCACGAGGGTTCGTCGGTCGAACTCGGCCCGGCCAAGAAGTACGTGGCTCCGATCGCTTTCAACGTCGTCGCCCTCGCGGGTAACGTCGTCGAGGACGGATCGGGGGAGACGGATGAGGAACAGAAGCTGCGCAACGAGAGTCGCAAGATTCTCGGTCTGCCCGACCTGCTGGTCGCCGGCACCTGCGTCCGCGTCCCTGTCTTCTCGGGTCACTCGCTGGCGATCCACGCCGAGTTCGACAAGCCGATCACGCCGGACGAGGCCCGTTCGCTGCTGGCCGACGCCCCCGGCGTCGAGCTCGCCGACGTCCCGACTCCGCTCGATGCTGCCGGCGCCGACCCGTCGTACGTCGGACGGATTCGGCAGGACCAGTCCGTCCCCGACGGCAAGGGTCTGGTGCTGTTCATCTCCAACGACAACCTGCGCAAGGGTGCCGCGCTCAACACCGTGCAGATCGCCGAGGTCATCGCTTCGGGGACGTGAGGCCCGATGAACGGTCGCCGACCTGTTCTCGCCGTCGTGGGTGCGACGGGGGTGGTCGGACAGACCCTGGTCTCGATGTTGCCCACCCGTCCCGACGTCTGGGGCGAGGTGCGGCTGCTCGCGTCCGGACACTCCCACGGAGCAACGATGCAGGCGCTCGGCCAGGAACTGCCTGTCCAGGAGTTGGCGGAGGCGAACTTCGACGACGTCGACGTTTGCATCCTCAGCGTGCCGATCGATGTCGCCCGCACCTGGGCGCCGATCATCGCGCGAGCCGGCACCGTCGTCATCGACAACTCCGGGGCCCACACGGTCAACCCGACCGTGCCGTTGGTGGTGCCGGAGATCAATCCGGATGCAGCCCGCGGCGAGGGCGGGCGGATCATCGCCAGTCCCGGGGGCACGACCTTGCTGATGGCCAACACGCTCGCGACTTTGCACGAGGTCTGGCATCTGCGCGAGGTCGTCGCCGCCACGTACCAGGCCGTGTCCGACGCCGGTGTCCGCGGCGTTCATCGCCTGTACGACGAGACCGCCGAGCTTGCCGGGAACCGAGGCGTCGGTCAGACTCCGGGCGATGTGCGTCGCTTCGTGTCCGACATCGACGGGCGCTCACCGTTCCCGGCGCCGGTGGCGTTCAACGTGATTCCGTGGGTCGGTGGCCCGGGCGACGGACGTTGGTCGAGTACCGAACTGCGTGTCCGCGAAGAGGTGCGCGCCATCCTGGGTGAACCCGATCTGCGGATGGCGACCACCTGCGTCCAGGTGCCGGTCACGACCACCCACTCGGCCTCGCTGCATCTGAGCTTCGAGCGACGACTCACGCGGGCGGACGCCGTCCGCGCGCTGACCGAGAGATCCAACTCCGTTGTCGTCCTGGACGATCCGTTGCGGCAGGAGTGGCCGACGCCCGTCGACGTCGTCGGCACGGACCCGGTGTTCGTCGGACGGGTCAGGCAGCCCGGTGACTTCCCGCGCGCCCTCGAACTCTTCGTCTGCGTCGACAACCTGCGCAAGGGGTCGGCGCTCAACATGATCCAACTCGCGGAGCTCGTTGCGAGCTGAACGGCGGACGTCCGGATTTGGTCACGATTGCGCTGCGTAACGTCCCAAATGCCCGCATGTCATTACATTGATGTGTTCATGTGACTTAGGGTGTCCGCCATGACGCAGCAGAATGCCGCCGAGGGGCAGCCCGCGGATCTGAGCAAAGCGGGGCGTGACGGGCAGGCCGGTCGGCCGTTGGTCGTCCTGGAGAACGTGAACAAGCACTTCGGTGATCTGCACGTGTTGCGGGACATCGACCTGACCGTTCACCAGGGTGAGGTCGTCGTCGTCCTTGGCCCTTCCGGGTCGGGTAAGTCGACGCTGTGTCGCACGATCAACCGCCTGGAGACCTACGAGAGCGGGTCGATCACGATCGACGGCATTCCGCTGCCGGAAGAAGGCGCGGGCCTGGCCAGGCTTCGTGCGGACGTCGGCATGGTCTTCCAGTCGTTCAACCTGTTCTCGCACAAGACGATCCTGCAGAACGTCACGCTCGGGCCGATCAAGGTGCGCAAGATGAAGGCCAAGGAGGCCGAGTCGCGCGCGATGGAACTGCTGAAGCGCGTGGGTGTCGACCACCAGGCGAACAAGTATCCGGCGCAGTTGTCCGGTGGACAGCAGCAGCGCGTGGCGATCGCGCGGTCGCTCGCGATGGAGCCCAAGGTGATGCTCTTCGACGAGCCGACCTCGGCACTCGACCCCGAGATGATCAACGAGGTGCTCGACGTCATGGGGCAGCTCGCCAAGGAGGGCATGACGATGATCGTCGTGACCCACGAGATGGGCTTCGCGCGCCGTGCCGCCGACCGCGTCGTCTTCATGGCCGACGGCCAGATCCTCGAGCAGGAGACGCCCGAGGAGTTCTTCGACAACCCCAAGACCGATCGCGCCAAGGACTTCCTGTCCAAGATCCTGGCGCACTGAGCACGCTCACCCACAGTCCCGGGATGACAACCATCCCGTCAGCAGGAGGAGAATCATGAAGTTCCGTTCCGCTTCCGCGGTCGCCATGATGGCCGCAGCATCCCTGACCCTCGCCGCCTGCGGCGGAGACGACTCGTCCGGCTCGGGGGAGAAGATCAAGATCGGTGTGAAGTTCGACCAGCCTGGTCTGGGCTTCAAGGAGGGCACCAAGAACTCCGGCTTCGACGTCGCCGTCGCCAAGTACGTCGCCGGCAAGATGGGCTTCAAGGAAGACCAGATCCAGTTCGTCGAGTCGCCCTCGAAGCAGCGCGAGAAGATGCTGGCCGCGGGCACCGTCAAGATGATCTTCGCGACCTACTCGATCACCGACAAGCGCAAGGCACAGGTCTCCTTCGGCGGCCCGTACTTCGTCGCCGGCCAGTCCGTGTTGGTGAAGTCCGACAGTGACATCAACAGCGTCGACGCGCTCAAGGGCAAGCGGGTCTGCTCGGTCACCGGTTCGACCTCGGTCGACAACCTGAAGAAGAAGCAGCCGGCTCTGGTGCCGCAGAAGTACGACACCTACTCCGCCTGCGCCACCGCGCTGAAGTCGGGCGCTGTCGACGCGATGACCACGGACGACGCGATCCTCGCCGGGTACTCCAACCAGGCGGCGTACAAGGGTGCCTTCAAGCTCGTCGGTGGCACCTTCTCCACCGAGAAGTACGGCGTCGGCCTGAAGAAGGGCGACAAGGACACCTGCACCAAGGTCAACTCCGCGATCCAGGAAATGATCAAGGACGGGTCGTGGGAGAAGGCGCTGAAGGAGAACCTGGGCGCCGACTACAAGTACAACACCACCGAGAACCCGCCGAAGTCCCTCGAGACCTGCGCGTGATCGGTGCCGCGTCGGTGTCGGTCATGCCGGCACCGACGCGGTTTCCCTTTCGTGACTTCGAAAGGCAGTGATGTCACAACTCATCAACGAGTACCACCTGCTGTCGGCTTTCTGGATGACCATCAAGCTGACGGTCCTGGCAGCGATCGGCAGCCTCGTCCTGGGCACGATCATCGCGGTGCTGCGCATGTCGCCGGTGCCGATGTTGCGCTTCCTGGGCACCTCCTACGTCAACGTCTTCCGCAACCTGCCGCTGACGTTGATCATCCTGTCGATGAACCTGGTCCTGTGGGCGCAGCTGAGCATCAGCCTCGCCGACAGCAAGGACCCCGCGTACCTCGACATCAACAACTTCCGGTTGGCGGTGCTCGGTCTGGTGATCTACCACGCCGCGTATGTCTGTGAGTCGCTGCGCAGTGGCGTCAACACGATCCCGCTCGGGCAGGCCGAGGCCGCCCGCTCCATCGGGCTCACCTTCGGTCAGTCGCTGAAGGAGGTCGTGCTGCCGCAGGCGTTCCGCGGCGCGGTGGTGCCGCTGGGCAACACCCTGATCGCGCTCACCAAGAACACGACGATCGCGGTCGTCATCGGTGTGGCAGAGATGGCAGCCCTGCTGACCGCGGTCACCGAGAAAGACCCCGGCCTGCTGAACCAGGCGTTCCTGGCCACGGCCGGACTGTTCGTCCTGCTGACCCTCCCCACCGGCGTCCTCATCGGGCACCTCGGTAAGAAGCTGGCGGTGAAGCGATGAGCGCCTCGGTTCTGTTCGATGCACCCGGCCCGAAGGCTCGCCGCCGGCACATGATGCTCACCGTCGTCGGTGTGCTGTTGTTCTTGGTCGGAATGTTCCTGGTCTACAAGCGGCTGGACGACAAGGGCCAGTTCGCGTCGGCGCTGTGGAAGCCGCTGACCACCGGCACCGTCTGGCAGTCCCTGCTCGAGGGCCTGGTCGGCACGCTCAAGGCGGCCGCGATCGCGATCGTGATCGCCGGTGTCCTGGGTGTGATCTTCGCCCTCGGCCGGATGTCGGAGATCGCGCCGCTGCGCTGGATCTGCTCGGTGTTCGTGGAGATCTTCCGCGCAGTCCCGGTGCTGTTGATGATGCTGTTCAGCTACGGCTACCTGTCCACCAGTGGTGCCGTGGACGACGAACTGGCCCCGTTGTACGCGACCGTCACCGGTCTGGTGCTCTACAACTCCTCGGTGGTCGCCGAGGTCATCCGCTCCGGTGTCGACCAGTTGCCCAACGGGCAACGGGAGGCCGGTCTGTCGATCGGTCTGCGACCCAGCCAGACCCTGCGGATGGTTCAGCTGCCGCAGGCGATCACCGCGATGTTGCCGGCTTTGATCAGCCAGTTGGTCGTCGTGCTGAAGGACACCGCGCTCGGTTACAACGTGCTCTACAGCGAACTGCTGCGCACCGGCCAGGGCATCGGATCCAACAACGCGAATATCGTGCAGATGATGTTCGTGCTCGGTGTGATCTACATCCTGATCAACTACTCGCTGTCCAAGCTGGCCGAGTTCGTCGAGCGCCGGTTGAAGAACCGCGGTCGCGGATCGAGGAAGCAGCAGGTCACCGGCGGACCGGCGGTCGCTGCCGACGCAGCCGCGTAGTCCCGTTCTGCAGAAAGTCCGCAGCCTCGTCCCTTTGGGCGGGGCTGCGGACTTTCCTCATGTCTACGATCGAACGGTGATTTCGGATGTGAGTTTCGACGGTTTCCCGGTGGCAGCGCTCGACTTCTACGACGACCTCGAGCAGGACAACAGCAAGGCGTTCTGGGACGCGCACCGCTCGACCTACGAGGAGTCGGTGCGCGCGCCGTTCGAGGCTCTCGCAGCGGACCTGGAGGACGAGTTCGGGTCGGCGAAGATCTTCCGCCCGAACCGCGACATCCGGTTCAGCAAGGACAAGACCCCGTACAAGACGCATCAGGGGATGTACGTGTCCGCTGCCGAGGCCACCGGGTGGTACGTGCAGTTGTCCGCCGCCGGTGTCATGGTCGGCCTCGGGTTCTACAACGCCCCGCCGGACCGACTCGCCCTGTTGCGCAAGGTGATCGACAGCCCGAGCGGCGCGACCCTCGAGCGCATGATCGGTGATCTGACGGCGCAGGGCTGGGCGCTCGGCGGTGACACCGTCAAGACCGCGCCGCGCGGTTACAGCGCAGACAACCCGCGCATCGAACTGCTGCGACACAGGACGATGTCGCTGTCGAAGCAGTACGGCTTCGAGCCGTTCGTGCACACCCCGGAGGTGTTGACGCGGATCCGGGACGACTGGCGCACCGGCCGACCCCTTGTCGACTGGCTCGCCACTCATCTCGGCGACGATGGGACGGGTCTTCGTTGAGTGTTGCGTTGGTTTCGGCGCGCGGGACTTCCTTCGTCAGTCCCGCGGCTCAACCAGCGGAATTGGTTGGGGTTCAAGCCCACTCGCTGTTCAAGCGGTTGTCGGTCGGGTCGTCGTTGGGTGGTGCGGGGAGGGTTGGGGCTCGACGCACCTGCTGGTTGAGCCCTGGGCCTGACGCAGGAAGGCGCAGGTGCCGAAACCACGGTGCGGTGGGCTGGGACTCAGCCGGACGCTGTTCAGCTCAGAGCCCTTGGGCGTCCAGGGCTTCGGCGGTCAGAATCCGACCCAGTTCGATCATCTCCGCGGCGCGGTGGAATTCCAGCGTTCGGCACGCGTCCGAGGGCAACGTGACCAGGACGTCCGGCGGGTTGGACGCCATCCGGTACCGCGCGACCAGCGACGACATCGTGTCGAACGAGCGGTTGAAGATCTCGATCGTCGACAGGTCCTTCGGCATGCGCGACCCGAGCAGACGTGCCAGCGGGTCGGCGTCCAGGTCGGCGTCCTCGGCCGCACGGTTGGCGGTCAGTCGCGCAGACAACCGCTGCATCGTCGGCGTCTCGAGGATCTCGTTGGTGCTCCGGCGAACTCGGCGAGCTCCTCGGGTCAACGCCTCGCTGCTTCCGATGATGGTGCGCAGCGGCGAGAGCGGCACACCCTCGTTCACGCCCTGACTTTGGCGAACACCGTTGAGCGAGATCGCGATCGTGATGTCGGAGGACACCGCGCGCGTGGGTTCGACGGGGATCGGGTTCATCAGGCCGCCGTCGACCAACATTCGTCCGTCGACGGTGATCGGGTGGATGACTCCGGGCATCGCGATCGATGCACGCACTGCGATGTCGGCCGGACCCTTCTGGAACCACACCTCGCGGCGTCCGTCGAGGTCGGTGGCGACGGCGGTGAACGGGATCGGGAAGTCCTCGATCTGCGAATCGGCAAGCAGTGCACCGATCTTCGTCAGGATGCGCTCGGCTCGGACCACACCCGGGCCGCCGAGGCTCGGGTCGACCAGCCGCAGGATGTCGCGCTGGGTGAGACTGAGCGCCCACTCCTTGAGGTTGTCCATCCGGCCGGACGCGGCGAAGCTGCCGACGAGAGCGCCCATCGAGGTGCCGGCGATCGTGACGACCTCGTGGCCGCGTTCGGCGATCACTTCGAGGGCGCCGATGTGGGCGTAGCCGCGGGCACCACCGGAGCCGAGTGCGATGGCAACTCTCTTCCCGGGTGTCATGACTGCAACTGTAGGACGGTGTGGCGTGGCACCAGTCGGCTGCCGGCACCGTGTGTGGCCGCCATGGTGACCGCGGTCACATGATGGATAGCATCGAGGCTGGTTCACCTCGACACAACGAAAGTGCGGTCATGGACAAGGTTGTTGCGTCCGCGGCGCAGGCGGTGGCCGACATCGGCCCCGGTTCCTCGCTCGCGGTCGGCGGATTCGGGCTCTGCGGCATCCCGACGGTTCTCATCAAGGCGCTGCACGACGCCGGCGCGGACGACCTGAAAGTGATCTCCAACAACTGCGGCGTTGACGGTGCCGGCCTGGGAATCCTGTTGGCCGACAAGCGGATCAGCCTCGTCCAGGCGTCTTATGTCGGTGAGAACAAGGAGTTCGCGCGGCAGTACCTGTCCGGCGAGCTCGAGGTTCGCCTGACCCCGCAGGGCACCCTGGCCGAGAAGATGCGCGCCGGTGGTGCCGGCATCCCCGCGTTCTACACGCAGACCGGTGTCGGCACTCAGGTGGCCGAGGGCGGCATGCCGTGGAAGTACGACGCCGACGGAGGTACCGAGATCGAGTCGCCGCCGAAGGAGACCCGCACCTTCGACAGCCTCGGCGCAGAGCACGAGTACGTGCTCGAGGAGTCGATCGTCACCGACTTCGCGCTGGTGCGTGCCTGCAAGGGTGACCGTCACGGCAACCTCGTCTTCCGCACGTCGGCCCGCAACTTCAACCCGGCCTGTGCGATGGCCGGGCGCGTCACGATCGCCGAGGTCGAGCACCTCGTCGAGCCCGGTGAGATCGAGCCGGACGAAGTGCACCTGCCGGGCATCTACGTCCACCGCGTCGTGCCCCTGACGCCCGAGCAGGCGCAGGACAAGTTGATCGAGCGCACGACCACCCGTCAGCGTCCGGGCGCCGGCGCGGCCGGTGGCTCGGAGAACGTCGCAGAAAGCAAGGAGGCCTGAGATGGCTCTGTCCCGTGAACAGATGGCGGGTCGTGCGGCGCAGGAGCTGCAGGACGGCGACTACGTCAATCTCGGCATCGGCCTGCCGACGCTCGTGCCCAACTACGTGGCCGACGACGTCGAACTCGTGCTGCAGTCCGAGAACGGCATCCTCGGCACCGGTGCCTATCCCTTCGAGGGGGAGGAGGACGCCGACCTCATCAACGCCGGCAAGGAGACGGTCACCCTGCGAAAGGGGGCGAGCATCTTCGACTCCTCGACCAGCTTCGGGATGATCCGCGGCGGCAAGGTCGACGCCGCGATCCTCGGCGCCATGCAGGTGAGCGCGGTCGGCGACATCGCCAACTGGATGATCCCCGGCAAGATGGTCAAAGGAATGGGCGGGGCGATGGACCTGGTCCACGGCGCGAAGAAGGTCATCGTGCTGATGGAGCACGTCGCCAAGGACGGCAGCCACAAGATCGTGCAGGAGTGCTCGTTGCCGCTGACCGGCAAGAGAGTCGTCCAGCGCATCATCACCGACCTCGCGGTGATCGACGTGACCGACGACGGTCTCGTCGTCCGGGAGATCGTCGATGGTCTGTCGCAGGAGGAACTGCAGGAGAAGACCGGCGTTCCGCTGACCTTCGCCTGACCTCGCCGAGGCGTGCGGGCATCGACGTCGTCGCGCGTCCCGCAGGGTCTCGCCAGAGGGCGGCCACGTAATCTGCTGACCATCGGCGTCGGTGGCGATTTTTGAGGAGACATGCGGTGAGTGAGTACGACGAGTTGGTGCGTCCGGAGCACCTCGGGCCCGCGTTGGCCGAAGCGACCGGTGACGAGGCATGGAGTGAGTTCGAGGCCAAGCTGATCGCGGGCGGCAAGTCCAATCTCACCTTCGAACTGCGCTCCGGCGCAGGCGAACTCATCCTGCGCCGTCCACCGTCGGGCAAGCTGCTGCCGAGTGCTCACGACATGGGTCGTGAGGCGCGGGTGCAGAAGGCGCTCGCCGGCACGTCGGTGCCGGTGCCCGAGATCGTGCTCGTCGACGAAGGCGAGTTGCTCGGACTGCCCTGCTATGTGATGCGCAAGGTCGACGGTCACGTGATCCGCGAAGCATTCCCCGAGGGATACGCCGACTCGGTCGACGACATGCAGCGCATCGCGGGGGCGCTGGTCGATACTCAGGCCGCGCTGCACCTGACCGACCCCGACTCTGTCGGGCTTGCCGACTTCGGCAAGGCCGAGGGGTTCATGCAGCGCCAAGTGCGTCGCTGGACCGAGCAGTGGCAGCGCTCGAAGACCATCGAGATTCCGCAGATGGACGAGCTCGGACGCCGCCTGTCCTCGGGGGCGCCTGCGCCGCAGCGGGTTTCGGTCATCCACGGTGACTTCCGGCTCGACAACTGCATGATGGATCCGAAGGACCCGCGCACCGTTGCCGCGGTCCTCGACTGGGAGCTCTCGGCGCTCGGCGACCCGCTCGCCGACCTGGCGCTGACCCTCTTCTACTGGGTCGAGGAGTCGGACGAGCCGGTCGGCATCACACCGTCCATCACCCGCACGCCGGGCTTCCCGGGACGCGACTTCGTCAAGAAGCGGTACGCCGAGCGCACCGGGCTCGACCTGTCGGATCTCGGCTTCTACGAGGCGTTCGCCGCGTTCAAGCTCGCCGGCATCGTCCAGGGCATCAACGCCCGGCAGAAGGCCGGTTCGATGGCGGGCCAGAACTTCGGCGAACTCGACCACCTCGTCAAGCACATCTCCCAGAAGGGTCTGGACACCCTCGACGCATGAGCTACGTGGCTGACCGTCGTTCGTCGCGGCGGGCAAGCAGGATGATGACTACGGTCACCAGCGCCGCGACGACCGATCTGTACCAGCGAGGCGGTCACGGACGACTTCTGGTTGCCGACGGCCTTGACGAGGTTCTCGTCGTGGACCACCGTGCTCGCTGCCTGCTTCGTCGGCGGCGTAGCTCGACCACCGCCGCTGGTTGAGCCGTGGGGGTGAGCTTGCGAACCCCCACGTGCCGAAACCAAGGCGAGATGCGCTGGGGCTCAGCCGGTGTAGCCGAACACGAGGGCCGAGTACGGGCCGATGTTGACCGTCGCTGCAGCCGGCTCGCCTTCCGCGGTCACCGATCCTGCTGCGACTGAACCGAACTCGTCGGAGTAGCTCGTGCCGTCGGTGTTCAGCAACAGTTCCCAACCACCCGCGCCCGGGAAGCGCACCGGAACGTCGGAGCGTGCCTCGCCGCTGAAGTTCAGCACCACGACGACGCTGTCGTTCGGGCCGCCCTGCGCCCAGCGGTGGTAGGCGATGACGTTGGCGTGGTCGTCCGCGCTGACGACCTCGGTGTGTTGACCACGCAGTCCGGCACTGCGTCCGGTTGCGTTGCGGCGCAACGCGATCAGGTCGCGCCAGATGTCGACCACGCCGGGCACCTGCTCGGTGAGCGACCAGTCGAGCGGGACCGTGTCCTGGAACCAGCCGTCCTGCAGGAACTCCTGACCCATGAACAGCATCGGGATGCCGGGGGAGGTCAGCATCGTCGCGGCACCGAGCGTGGCCATCTTCTGGGCGAGCTCGCCGGACGTGTCGTCGGGCGCGACCTCCAGCGGCACGCGCGCCTTGCCGTTTGCCACCTCGTCGTGCGACTCGGTGTAGATGACCCGCTGGAACGCGTCGTCGTTGTACTTCTGCAGGATCGCTCCTGCGAGTGCCTCCAGCGAGCGGTGTTCGTCGGTGGACGCCTTCAGCGCCTCACGCACCGGGTGCACGAACGCACCGTCCCACTGGGCGTGGAAAGCGGCGCCGGCCTCGTCCGTCGAGCTGACCGCGGGGTTCTGCTGCATGTCCTCGGCGATCAGGATGCGGTCCGGGAACTCCTGTCGCACAGCGGAGTTGACCTCCCGCATCATCGCCCAACCCTCGGGGATGTCCATGCCTGAGCCGTCCTTGCTGCGGATGTACGGCGTCATGTCGAACCGCAGACCGTCGGCGTGGAAATCGCGCAACCACATGAGGGCGTTGTCGCGGATGAACGCGCGCACCTCCGGGCGTCCGTAATCGGGGCGGGTGTCGCCCCACGGCGTCGAGGACCGCTCGTCGTTGTAGAAGTAGATGCCGCCCTTGCCGTTCTCCGACCAACCGTCGAACTGCCAGGTCGGCAGGTCGCTCGGACCGAAGTGGTTGTAGACGACGTCGACGATGACCGCGAGGTCACGCTCGTGCGCGGCCTTGACGAGATTCTTCAGACCGTCGGGCCCGCCGAGCACTGATTCCACCGCGAACAGGTGGGCCGGGTTGTACCCCCAGGAGTCGTCGCCTGCCCATTCCATGACCGGCATGAGCTCGATCACGTTGACTCCCAACGACTTCAGGTAGTCCAGGCGCTCGCCGACGGACTCGAACGAGCCGCGTCCCTGCTCGGCGTTGAACGAGCCGACGTGCAATTCGTAGATGACCACGTCGTCGATCGAGTCGAGCTTGGGGGCGTCGTTGCCCCAGTCGTACGTGCCGTGGTCGTAGACGATCCCGTTGCCGACCGAGTTGGTCACCTTGCGGGCATACGGGTCGATGCGCTGGAAGGACTGACCGCCGGCGGTGAGCTCGTACTTGTACTCCTGGCCGACCTCCGCCTTGGTCTCGGCGTACCAGTGACCGTTGCCCTCGGACTCCATGACGGTCGCGCCGCCGTCCCAGCCGTTGAAGTCGCCGACGACGGCCACGCGTTCTGCGTGGGGAGCCCACACTCGGAAGGCGACGCCGCCTTCGAAGGGGATCGCTCCCATCCCTGCCTGCTGACCCATCGGTGTCTCCTGAACTCGACGCGAACTGCCCGGCCGGACGGCCGTGCGCCAGCGTACGTGGCGACGGACGCCGGGCGGGGTGACCGGAATGTGGGCGATACCACTGGGTACTCCCGACGAGTGCGAAATTTTCCCTTTCTCACTCTGGCCCAGGGGGTCAGGCAGTCGTAGATTCAACTGTCGACTCGGGCAGCACCAGCAGGAAGGCTCTCGCCATGAGCATGATGCGTACGAAGACGGTCGAGCAATCGATCGCCGAGGGTGACGAACCGGAGTACCAACTCAAGAAGCGGCTCACCGCGCTCGACCTCACGGTGTTCGGCGTCGGCGTCGTCATCGGCGCAGGCATCTTCACGGTGGCCGGTAAAGCCGCCAACGAACTCGCCGGTCCGGCAGTGGTTCTTTCCTTCATCATCGCCGCGTTCTGTTGCAGCCTGGCTGCCCTCTGTTATGCGGAGTTCGCGTCGGCGATCCCGGTCTCCGGCTCGGCCTACACCTTCAGCTATGCATCACTGGGTGAGATCATCGCGTGGATCATCGGGTGGGACCTCCTGCTCGAGTTGATGCTCGGTGCAGCTGTCGTCGCGCAGGGTTGGTCGGCCTATCTCGGAGTGTTCTTCGAACAGATGGGCTGGTCGATGCCCGAGTCGATCGCGTACGGCTCGAGTTTCGACCTTCCCGCCTTTCTCCTGGTCGCGGTGCTGACGATCCTGGTCAGCGTCGGTATCAAGGAGTCGCTGCGGGTCAACCTCGCACTCGTCGCGCTGAAGGTCTTCATCGTCCTGTTCGTGATCGTCGCTGGTCTGTTCTACGTGAAGAAGGAGAACTACACGCCGTTCGTCCCGGACAGCAAGCCGGCCGAGGGCACCACGGACGTCTGGAAGCAGCCGCTGACCGAGTGGATCTTCGGCATGACACCAGCACACTTCGGTATCGCGGGCATCATGGCCGGAGCCTCGTTGGTGTTCTTCGCGTTCATCGGTTTTGACGTCGTCGCGACCACCGCCGAAGAGGCCGAGAACCCCGCTCGCGACCTGCCGCGCGGCATCATCGGTTCGCTGATCATCTGCACCCTGCTCTACTGCGGCGTCGCCTTGGTGCTGACCGGTATGCAGCCCTACAACGAGATCGCACCCAGTGCGTCCCTGTCGAAGGCCTTCGAAGCGGTCGGGCAGGACGGGTTCGCGACATTGATCGCGGCCGGTGCGGTCGCCGGTCTGACCACGGTCGTCATGACATTGCTGATCGGCGCCTCGCGTGTCATCTTTGCGATGTCGCGTGACTGGCTGCTGCCGAAGAGCCTCGGCAAGACGAACCCGAAGACCGGAACCCCGCTGCGGATCACGATGGGTCTGGGCCTGGTCATCGCCCTGGTCGCCGCGCTGACCCCGATCGGCGAACTGGAGTACATGATCAACATCGGCACGTTGAGCGCGTTCTTCCTCGTGTCGATCGCGGTCCCGGTGCTGCGTAAGAAGCGTCCCGACATGCACCGCCCGTTCAAGGTGCCGTTCAGCCCGGTGCTGCCGATCATCTCGGCGTTGATCTGTGGCTACCTCATGCTCACGCTCCCGGTCGAGACCTGGTTGCGCTTTCTCATCTGGTTGGTGCTCGGGTTCGTCATCTACTTCGTCTACGGCTATCACCGCAGCCGGCTGGCCAAGGGCTACACCGGTCCGGCGACGGAGAAGGCGAATCTCTGACGTCGACCGGAGATGTCGAACGGGCGGGCTCCTTCCAAGGAGCTCGCCCGTTCGTCTTTTTTCGTTGTCAGGGGCAGCGTTCACATTCGCGTTGGGCGGACGTCCTGCCGGTGATCTAGAGATCGACGATCGCTTCGAGCGGCTTGGTGCGGGCCGCCCGGATGGCCGGCCACAGTGCGGCCAGCACACCGGCCACTGCTGACATCGCCAAAGTGAACAGGATCGTTCCCCACGGGATGACCGCCTGGATGTCCGGGATCCACTCGCGGAAGGTGCGCACCAGGCACCAGCCGATCGCGACGCCGATGACCATGCCGAGCAGAGCACCGAAGATGGAGATCAGGATCGACTCCAGGTAGATCGTCCGGCGCACCTGCTTGCGCAACATTCCGACCGCACGAAGCATGCCGATCTCGCGCTTGCGCTCGACCACCGACAACGCGAGCGTGTTGATGATGCCGAGCACCGCGATCAGCAGCGACAGACCGAGCATCCCGTAGAGCACGGTGAGCATCTGGTCGATCTGACCCGACTGGGAGTTCGCGAACTCCTTCGGTGTCTGCACCTTGATCGTCAGGTAGTCCTTCGTCGCCTCGCCGATGCGTTCCTGCACCGGCGGGACGTCCGCGCCGTCCTCCACCTTGACCAGGGTCACGAACGACGACTGCAACTGCTTGGGCACAAGGGCCGCGTACGCGTCCTCGCCGATCAGGTACGGACCCGAGAGTGGACTCTCCTGGTACACACCGGTGACGGTCGCCGTCGTGCTGGTGCCGAAGACGGTCTGCAGACGCACCTTCGATCCCAGTTTCCAACCCGGCTCGGTCGCCTGCTTGTCCGAGACCAGCAGGTCGTTGCCGCCGAGATTGGAACTGCCCTGCACCATCTTGAGCTTCATCACGTTGCCCAGGTCGCCGCTGGGCGCCGTGCCGACGGCATTCTTCCCGTCGACCTTCGCCGGGACGTTACGCAGTTGCACCACGTCCTGCACGCCGTCCACCGCGGCGACGGCGGCGGCGCTCGCCGGCGGAACGCCGCGTTCGCTGCCGATGAGGATGACGTCGGCGGTGATGTCGCTCTTGACAGCTGCGTCGATCGTCGATTTGAAGGACGATCCGAGAGTGCCGATCACGGCAACCAGCATCAGCCCGAGGGTGAGCGCGAACGCTGTCGCGGCCGTCCGGCGCGGGTTGCGGACGGCGTTGGTGCGGGCCAGGTTGCCGAGCTTGCCGAACGGTCGGGCGATGACCGCACCGAGCGCGCCGATGATCGGACGTGACAGGGCGGGCGATCCCATGATGATGGCGACGATCAGCAGGACGGCGCCGAGGCCGACCGTGCCCGCCGCCTGTCCGCCCTTGCCGGTTGCGCCGATCGCGATGGCGGCGGCACCCAGGACGGCGAGCACTGCACCGATCAACGTGCGCAGCCTGAGCGATGCGGCGCCGTCGGTTTGGCTCTCACGCATCGCCTCGACCGGAGCGACCTTGGATGCGCGGCGAGCCGGTGCGTACGCACTCACCATCGTCACCAGCACGCCGACCAGCAGACAGGCGACGAGCGCCACCGGCGAGATCGCCAACGCTCCTTCGGGCAGCCCCGAGCCGGTCAACGACAGCAACGCCTGCAACCCGGCCGCCAGACCGATGCCGACCGCGAAGCCGATCACCGACCCGATCAGCCCGACCACGAACGCCTCGAAGAGCACCGACCGGGTGATCTGCTCGCGACCGGCACCGATCGCACGCAGCAGCGCGAGTTCCTTCACCCGCTGCGCGACGATCATCGAGAAGGTGTTGTAGATGATGAACGTGCCGACGATCAGGCCGATCGCCGCGAACGACAACAGGATGTAGTTGAAGATCTGCAGGAACTGGTTGATCGAGTCCTTCGCCTGCTTGCGCACCTCGTCGCCCGTCGTCACCTTCAGGTCCGGAAAGGCCTGTGCAACACGCTGTTTCAGCTGTTCGGGGGAGACGCCGTCGACGGCGCTGAGCGAGACGGTCGACACGTGTTCACCGTCCGTGAACAGTCGTCGGGCGCCCTCGGTGGTGAAGTCGGCTTCGGTGTACCCGCTGGCGGCGGTCGACAGCTTGGTCACGCCGACAACCGTGACGTCCATCGGCTCACCGTTGCCGTTGGTGGCGACCACCTTGGTCCGGGAGCCGACCTTCAGCTTGCCCTTCTTGACCGCGTCCTGGTTGAGGATGATCTCGTTCGGTGCCTGCGGGGCACGTCCTTCGATGATCCGGACGCCGTTCGGGTCCAACGCCTGGTCGTTCGGCACCCAGTTCGATCCGACGCTGGGCGCGCCGCCGGTCTGGATCGCCTTGCCGCTCGCGTCGGCGACGACGATCGTCCCCGTGTAGCCGAGCTGCACCTTGTCCACGCCGAGGCGGCGCTTCTGCGCCTGCATCCGATCGACGTCCGACTGGGGAATGCCGAGGTCGGTGCTGACCCCACCGCTCTCGTTCTTGGAGGTGACCTGGGCATCCACCCCGACCGCGACGTTGTCGAACAGGTCGTTGAACGACTTGCCGACGGTGCCGGTGAAGACCAGTGAGCCGGCCACGAACGATGTGCCGAGTACGACCGACAGGACGGTGAGCAGCAGGCGCAGCTTGTGCGCGCCGAGATTCCGCAAGGACACCTTGCGCATGGTGTTCGCCATGTCAGCGTCCCTGGGTCGGGGCGGTGTGCGGGGACGACGGACCGGCGCCACCGTCCAGGTGCTTCATGTACTCGTAGATGTCATCGGCCGACAGGCCGCTCTGGTCGGAGACGACCTGTCCGTCGGCGAGGAAGACGACGCGGTCGGCGTAGGACGCGGCGCGCGGGTCGTGGGTGACGATCACGACGGTCTGCCCGAAGTCGTCGACCGCCCCGCGCAGGATCGAGAGCACCTCGGCGGACGACTTGGAGTCCAGGTTTCCGGTCGGTTCGTCGCCGAAGATGATCTCCGGTCGTCCGACCAGCGCCCGAGCGCACGCGACGCGCTGCACCTGACCACCCGACAGTTCGCTGGGCCGGTGACCGAGTCGGTCGGTGAGACCGAGTCGCTGCGTGACGGTGTCGAACCATTCCTTGTCCACGGCGGCGCCGGCGATGTCCAGCGGAAGGGTGATGTTCTCCTTCGCGGTCAGCGTCGGCACCAGGTTGAACGACTGAAAGACGAACCCGATGCGATCGCGCCGCAGCTTGGTCATCGCGGCGTCCTTCAAGCCGCTGAGGTCGGTGTCGCCGATGAGGACGCGCCCGCTCGACGCGGTGTCGAGACCGGCCAGGCAGTGCATGAGCGTCGATTTGCCGGATCCGGATGGTCCCATGATGGCGGTGAATTGACCACGGTCGAAGGTCGCGCTGACTTCACGCAGGGCGTACACCGTGGTCTCACCCGAGCCGTAGGTCTTCGTGAGGTTCTCGGCCACCGCGGCGGCTTGACGGACGGGTGCTGCGGGGACCGTCATCGGTCAACCTTTCGATCGGCGTGGGGAGCTGACCGGGCGCGTCCAGCGTGCGTCGTCCCCCCCGAGGAGCATCTGCTGCGTCGAGCATTTCACGTGAGCCCGGTAGAGCGCATTGCGGTTTACCCGACATTCGCTCGTCGGGCCAGCACGCACAGCAGGCGCCGTCGCGAGCATCGCCCATGCCCTGTCTCCAGCCACCGCCGGGCTGCGCACTGCTCGCTCTGCGCGATGCCTTCACCGGCTTTCCCTCCCTCACATCCTGATCGGAAGGTCACCGCAACGGGGGGAGTCCAGCAGGTGGTGCGCGACGACGTTGATCGCCGCCACAGTCGGGACCGCGACCAGCGCGCCCACGATCGGGATGAAGGCGCCACAGCCGACGTCGTCCGTGACAGGTGTCACCATGCAGACTCAGCGGACGCCCGACTCACCGCAGGGTTACTGGTTGTCGTCGGATGTGCGTTGTGCGAAGCCGGAATCGGCGAGGTCTTCGGCGAGTTCGTCGACGACGAGGGTGTCGGAGTCGATCAGGCCGGCGCGATAGGCGCTGCGACTGACCATCGTGCCGGCGACCGGTGCGGTGAACAGTTGCATGAAGACGATCAGCACGCAGATGCCCACGGCGTACCAGGTGCGCAGCGACAGTGCGATGCCGAGCGCGATCACGATGATGCCGAGCACCTGCGGCTTGGTGATTCCGTGCAGTTTCGACAGGAGGTCGGGGAAGCGGACGAGCGTGACCGCCGCGCCCAGGCACAGCAGCGAACCGATCAGCAGCAGAATCGCGCCGAGCAGGTCGAGGAACCCGTTCATGACGTGCTCTCCTGGTCGCTGTGGTGCGTCTGCTCGTAGCGGCGCCGGCTGACCATTCGGTCGGCCACCATGCGCGACACGGCGACGGCACTGGTGAACCCGAGCATCGACAGCAGCAGCAACACGTTGATCTCGGTGGAGGAGTCGGAGTACGCCGCCCAGAGTCCGACGGATGCGATGACGACCGCGACCATCAGGTCGGCGGCGACGCTGCGGTCGAGTTGGCTGGGGCCGTGCGCGATGCGTCCGACCGCGATCAGGGCGGATGCGAAGAGCACGACGGCTGCGATGCCGATGATGACGTGCGCAACCAAGGTCATTCCTCGACCTCCCATTCGTCGCGGCGGGTGGCTGTGGGCGGCAGCTTCACGCAGGCGGTCTCGAAGGCGTCCTGCTCCTGCTTCGTGCCGAACGCTCGAAGTACCCGCCGCTCCGTCTCGAGCACCTGGTGCCGAACATCGGCGATCGCGTTCTCACCCTCCAGGTCGAGCACGTGCAGGTAAAGACGTCGTGGCGAACGGACGATCTCGACGACGACAGTGCCCGGAATGAGCGAGGTCAGTTCGGCGACCTGCACCTGGTAGAGGTCGTTGTCGGAGAACAACTCGGTACGCACGATGCCGGAGCGAAGATGCACCTCGCGTGCCCAGGTCAGGCGGACGATCCTGGCCGACGACACGACGAGATCGCGCAGCAGATGACCGAGCAGGACGATGCAACCGACCAGGTGCGGACGCCCGGACAGGTGGATCGGCGGCAAGGGGAAGACGATCGTGATCAGCCAACCCAGCAACACGCCGCCGAGGAATGCCACCGGTGACGGGGACCCCCACAACAGCATCCACACCACGGCCATGCTGAGCACCGCGGCGGGACGCAAGCGCATCCGGGCGCGTGCGTTGATCATGGCTGCACCTCGCCCAGGACGGCGCGGACGTAACTCTGATCGGTCAGGTTCGCCGCAGCCCGGCCGGTGTAGTCGTACAGCGGCCCGGCGAAGAAGGTCAGCGACAGGCTGAACAGCACCAGGGCACCGGTCGCACCGACCATCAGCGGCGGCATCGGACGGCGATCGCCGGACAGGTCGTCGGCGACGGCTCCGTGCAGTTCCTCGTCGTCGTACTTGCTGGGGGAGGTGCCCCAGAACGCACGGTTCCAGACCTTGGCCATCGCCAGCAGCGTCAGCAGGCTGGTGACGATGCCGCCGACGACGACCACCCAGGCGAGCGGGGTGCCGAGTTCGGCACCGCCCTGCATCAGGCCCAGCTTGCCGATGAAGCCGGACATCGGCGGAATACCGGCCAGGTTCATCGCGGGCAGGAAGAACAGGAACGCCAGCACCGGTGACACCTTGGCCATTCCGCCCAGGTTGTCGAGGGCGGACGACCCACCGCGGCGTTCGATCAGCCCGGTCACCAGGAACAACGTGGCCTGGATGGTGATGTGGTGCGCGGTGTAGAAGATCGTCGCGGCCAGGCCGGCGGGGTTGGCGACCGCGATGCCGAAGATCATGTAACCCAGGTGGCTGACCAGCGTGAACGACAGCATCCGCTTGATCTCGGTCTGCGCGACCGCGCCCAGGATGCCGATGATCATCGTGAGCAAACCGGCCACCAACAACAGGTTGGTCAGGTGCTCGCCGGGGAACAGCAATGTCTGCGTCCGGATGATCGCGTACACGCCGACCTTTGTCAGCAGGCCGGCGAACACGGCCGTGACCGGTGCCGGGGCGGTGGGGTAGGAGTCCGGCAACCAGGCCGACAGCGGGAAGACGGCCGCCTTGATGCAGAAGGTGACCAGCAACAGCATGTGCAGCAACAACTGCACCGGCTCGGACAGGTCACCCAGCCGCTGGGACAGCTGCGCCATGTTGACGGTGCCGGTCGCCGCGTAGATCGAGGCGATCGAGATGAGGAACAGCGACGACGACAGCAGGCTGACGATGATGTAGGTCGTGCCGGCCCGGATGCGGTCGGCCGTGCCGCCGAGGGTGAGCAGCACATAGGACGCGAACAGCAGGATCTCGAATCCGACGAACAGGTTGAACAGGTCGCCGGCCAGGAAGGCGTTGGAGACGCCGGCGATCAGCAGCAGGAAGGTCGGGTGGTAGATCGAGACCGGGATGTCGCGGCGTTGCTCGTCGTGTTCGGCGCCGGTGGAGAACACCAGGACGGCGAGGGCCACCACGGATGCGACCAGCAGCATGAGCGCGCTCAGGCGGTCTGCCACCAGCACGATGCCGAGCGGCGCCGGCCAGTCACCCATCCACAGCGCCAGCGGACCTTCCTGGTCGGTGTGCCACATGAGGATCGCGGCGACGACGATGACGCCGGAAAGGCACAGCACCGAGACGGCACGCTGCAGGCGCGGACGACGTGGGAGCGCCAGCGCGACACCGGCACCGAAGATGGTGAGCAGGACGGGGACGGGGAGCAGGTTGTTCATTCGCTCACCACGTCCTCACCGCTGTCGGAGAAGGTGGTCTCCTCGAAGGAGTCGGACGCCTCGTCCTTCTTGGCCAGTTCGCGGATGCGGGAGTCCTCGACGTCGTCCGCCGTCTCGTCGTGACCGTGCAGTTGGAAGCTGCGGTACGCCATCGCGAGCACGAACGCCGACACGGCGAGGGTGATGACGATCGCGGTGAGCACCATGGCCTGCGGCAGGGGATCGGCCGCGGTCTCGCGGGAGAACATGCCGATGATCGGTGGTGTGCCGGCGTCGCCGGCTGCGTTCAGGAACAACAGGTTCACGCCGTTCGAGCAGAGCACCACCCCGATCAGGATCCGGGACAGCGAGCGTTCGAGCAGCAGGTAGACGCCGGCCGCGACAAGGAGTCCGGCGGTGATGCTGAGGGTCAGATTCGCGGTCATCGACGACGCTCCTGACCGGGGATCGCCTTGGTGGACGAGGCGAGCGGCATGGGGGCGATGTCCTCCTGGGCGTGGACGTCGATGCCGGAGCCGAGGCTGCGGGCGAGGTCGAGGATCATGCCGACGACGACGAGGTACACACCGATGTCGAACAGCGTCGAGGAGACCAGGTGCAGTTCACCGAACATCGGCCAGTTCGCACCCCACGGCGTCGTCCATGAGTCCGGACCGGGGATGTTGACGTGGAGGTCGTAGCTCTCCAGCACCTTGCCGCCGAACGCGACGGGAATGATGGCGGAGCTGATCGCCGTGAACAGTCCGGCGCCCAGCAGACGTCCGGCATCGAAAGGCGCGGCCTCGTCCAACTCGTGGCGGCCGGCGGTCAGGTAACGCACCATCAGCGCCATGCCCGCGACCAGGCCGCCGGCGAACCCGCCACCGGGCAGGTTGTGACCGGCGAGCAGCAGGTACAGCGAGGTGATGATCAGCAGTCCGAACAGCAGACGGGTGACGACCTCGAACACCAGCGAGCGCGTCTGCGGCGACAGCGTCTGCCCGGCACGCAGCCAGACGCCGGGGTTGCGGTCGTCCTTGTGGTCGTCGTCGTGGGTCTCCATCACCTCAGACGTGCGGGTGACGGTGGCGGTGCGGGAGCGCAGGAAGATCAACGAGGCGACACCGGTGGCGGCGATGACCAGCACGGAGATCTCTCCGAAGGTGTCCCAGGCGCGCATGTCGACCAGGGCCACGTTGACGATGTTCTTGCCGTACCCGAAGTCGTAGGCTGCGTCGTACCACTCCTCGCTGACCGGTGCCGCGGTGCGTGCGCCGCCGGTGACGAGCGCGATCAGCGTGACGGTGGTGCCGACGAGCAGCGCCACCAGGACGCGCCACCAGCGGGTGGAGCTCAGCGGGCGGTTGGTGAAGTAGCGCGGCAATTTGCGGATGACCAGGACGAAGATGACCAGGCTGACGGTCTCGACGAGCACCTGGGTCAGGGCGAGGTCGGGGGCGCCGGCGATCATGAACATCAGCGCCAGGCTGTAGCCGGTGACACCGGTGAGTAGCACCGCGCGCAGGCGTCCGCGGGAGGTGGCCGCGAGGAACGCGGCCCACACCATGACGATCGCGATCGGGATCTGCGCCCAACTGTCGGCGAGGCGGACCGAGGGCCACTGCTGGATGCGCAGCATGGAGTAGGTGGCCAGCGAGACGAACACGATGAGGATCGTGCCGAGGTAGATCGACAACGAACCGCGCTGTGTGCGTGCCGTGGTCTCGACAGCGAGACGGTCGATGCCGCGCATCGAGCGGTGATAGATCTCTTCTGCTGCAACGGTCTTGGGGAAGGTCGACTGGACGGCGGCGATGCGGTCGCGGGCCAGGAACAGGCCGATACCGGCGACGACTGCGGCGACGGACATGAACAGCGGCCATCCCAGGCCGTGCCACAGGGCGAGTCCGTGGCTCGGGGTGCCGGTGCGCACGCTCTGCGCGTACGGCTCGAGGAGTTCGGTGAGCGGGGCGCCGAGGAATCCGCCGACCAGGCTGAGTGCCCCGAGGACGACGGGGACGGCGACCATGCCGACGGCGGGACGGTGCCAGTTCAGCACGGGGGCGCCGTCCTTGGGTGCGAAGGCACCCCACCACCAGCGCAGGCTGTAGGCGACGGTCAGCGCCGAACCGAAGACGAGAGCGAACGCGACGACGATCGCGGCCAGCGGGCTGACCGACGGGGGCTCACCGTTGACCAGGTAGGTGACCGACTCGAACGCGCCTTCCTTGGTGACGAACCCGATCAGCGGGGGCACACCCGCCATCGACAGGGCGGCCAGGCCGCCGAGGACGGCCAGCCATGGGACGCGGTAGCCGACTCCGTTGAGTTCGTTGAGGTTTCGGGTACCCGCGCTGTGGTCGATGATGCCGACGCACATGAACAGCGTCGACTTGAACAGCGCGTGTGCGATCACCAGGGCCATGCCGGCGAGCGCCGCCGACCGCGTCCCGACGCCGACGAGCAGCACCATGAATCCGAGCTGGCTGACGGTGCCGTAGGCCAGCAGGAGTTTGAGGTCGGTCTGTCGTAGGGCTCGCCAGCCGCCGACCAGCATCGTCGCGGTGCCGAGGAGCAGGACGGTCGGGCGCCAGAAGGCGACGCCGGCGAACGCCGGGGCGAGCACGGCGACCAGGTAGACGCCGGCCTTCACCATCGCGGCGGCGTGCAGGTACGCCGAGATCGGGGTCGGGGCGGCCATCGCGCCGGGTAGCCAGAAGTGGAAGGGGATCAGCGCGGACTTGCTGAGCGCTCCGACCAGCATGAGCAGGACGCCGACGGTCACCAACGCGCTCGACGGGGGAGCGGCGATGATCTGGCTGAGGGAGTAGGTGCCTGCTTCGTGGCCGAGGGCGACGATGCCGATCAGCATCGCCAGACCACCGGCGGTGGTGACCAGCAGTGCGGTGTTCGCGGCGCCTCGGTTGGCCCGGCGGGTCACGTCGTGCGCGATGAGCAGGTAGGAGAAGACCGAGGTCAGCTCCCAGAAGACGTACATCAGGATCAGGTCGTCGGCGGTGACCAGACCGAGCATCGTGCCCGCGAAGATCGTCAGGATCGATCCGCTGCGGACCGGCATCTCCTTGTCGAAGTACCAGCGGCAATAGATCAGCACGCAGGCACCGATCCAGCAGACGATCAGCGCCAGGACCCACTGCACCAGCCCGATGTACATGTCGAGGCTGACCCCGAGGCCGGGGATCCAGTCCAGGCGGACGTCGACCGTCTCGCCGGAGGTGATCCTGGGCGCGAGCGTGAGCAACCAGACGCCGGCGGCGAACGGAACAAGGGCGAGTACGAAGAATGCTCGGGACCCGAGGAACCGGGCCAGCCAAGGGGTCGATGCACCCGCCACCACGTGTGCGGCAATGAGTGCATAGAGCACGCCAGGCGTCCTTCCGTCTGGTGGCTTCACATGAAGGGGATTGTCCACACTTTACAGTCCGCACGGTTCGATCCCGAATCGGTGAGCCGCGCGAAATCGCGCATCGGCGGCATTCCACGGGTCTCTGCGGGCGGTTGCGTGCCTAAGCGGGATTCGTGGGTAGCGATCGATCGGCGTATAACTGGTCGTCATGCGTTCCATCACCTCGCGTACGGTCGCTGCGCTCGCGGCCGTCCTTGTCGTCCTCGCGACGTTGCTCGGATCCGGCGGCACGGCGGCCGCTGCGCCGGCCCCGACGTCCGTGCAGGAGTTGCCGAAGGTGCTGCGGGTCGGCACCGAGGGTGTGTACCCGCCGTTCAGCTACCACCAGGGCAACAAGCTCACCGGGTATGACGTCGAGTTCATGGAGGCGCTGGGGCGCAAGGCCGGCGTCCGCATCCAGTTCGTCGAGGTGCCGTGGGACTCCATGTTCGCGGCTTTGTCGTCCGGACGCATCGACGTCGTCGCCAACCAGGTCACCAAGAACCCCGAGCGTGAAGGTCTGTACGACCTGTCGACCCCGTACATCGAGACGACCGGTGTCGTCGTGGTGGCCGAGGACGACGACTCCGTCAAGAAGCTGTCCGACATCAAGGGCAAGCGGGCCGGCCAGAACCTCACGTCCAACTGGGCGCAGACGGCGAAGGCGAATGGTGCGCAGGTCGTCGGTGTCGACAGCATGGACAAGGCGATCCAGAACCTGCGCCAGGGCAGCGTCGACGTCGTGGTCAACGACAAGCTGGCCGTCCGCAACTTCCTGGCCACCACCGACAACCCGGGTGTGAAGATCGTCGCCGAGACCGACGACAAGTCGGAGTCCGTGCTCGCGGCCCGGAAGAACTCGGGCTACATGCCCGCCCTGAACAAGGGCATCAACGAACTCAAGGCCGACGGCACCTCACAGCGGCTGTACGACAAGTACTTCAACCCCAAGGCCGAGCCGATCACCGACTGGAAGATGATCCGCGAGAACGCCTGGCCGATGGCGTGGGCCGCCATCAAGGTGACGATCCCCCTGACGATCATCAGCTTCGTCATCGGTCTGATCATCGCGCTCGGTGTGGCGATCGCGCGGATGTCGACCAACCCGCTCGCGTTCCTGCCGGCACGGCTGTTCATCTCGATCTTCCGCGGCATCCCGGTGCTCGTGCTGTTGTTGCTGATCTACTTCGGTCTGCCTCAGTTCGGTTGGAAATTGGCGCCGTTCACCGCCGCGGTCATCGGCTTCTCGCTGAACGTCGCCGGGTACGGTGCGGAGATCATCCGGGCCGCGATCCAGTCGGTGCCTCGTGGGCAGTGGGAAGCAGCGCGGACGATCGGCATGGATCATCGGACGACGTTGCGCCGCGTGATCATCCCGCAGGCCGCGCGGACGGCCGTCCCGCCGTTGTCGAACACGCTCATCGACCTGGTCAAGAGCACCTCGCTCGCCTCGGCGATCCTGGTCGTCGAATTGCTGCGTCAGGCGCAGATCGCGGCGGCCCCGACCTTCAAGTTCTTCACGCTGTACAGCCTCGCGGCGCTCTACTACTGGCTGATCAGCGTCGTCCTGTCGTTCTTCCAAGCACGCATCGAGAAGCGAGTGAGCAGGTTCGTGGCATGAGTGAACTGGTGCAGGTCTCCAACCTCCGCAAGTCCTTCGGGGACAACCGGGTGATCGACGACATCTCGTTCACCGTGCCGTCCGGCAGCGTGACCGTCATCCTCGGGCCGTCGGGTTCGGGCAAGACGACGCTGCTGCGTTCGCTCAACGGCCTCGAACTGCCCGAGTCGGGCACCGTCGAGGTCGCGGACGCGTCCGTCGACTTCTCCCAGGTGCGCCCGAACAAGCGCGGACGTCTGCCGAAGACGCAGCGGGCTTCGTTGAACCGCCTCGGCGCTCGGAGCGCGATGGTCTTCCAGTCCTACAACCTCTTCCCGAACCGCACCGCCCTGGAGAACGTCACCGAGGGACCCGTTGTGGTGCAAGGGGTTTCGCAGGAAGCGGCGCGCGCCGAGGCGCTCGACCTGCTGGCCAAGGTCGGCCTGGCCGACCATGTCGACAAATACCCTTACCAACTGTCCGGCGGTCAGCAGCAGCGCGTCGGCATTGCCCGAGCCCTCGCGCTGGAGCCGAAGTTGGTGCTCTTCGACGAGCCGACCTCGGCCCTCGACCCCGAACTCGTCGGCGACGTCCTGCGGGTGATCCGCGATCTGGCCGAGGAGGGCTGGTCGATGGTGATCGTCACCCACGAGGTGAAGTTCGCGGCCCAGGTCGCCGACCAGGTGCTTTTCATCGACCAGGGTCTGATCGTCGAGCAGGGTCCGCCCGCGCAGGTCATCTCCAACCCGAGCAACCCCCGCACCCAGGACTTCCTGCGCCGCATCCTCGAACCGATCTGACCGAGCACGATCGAGACCCGGTGAGGGGCCGAAGTCATGTGCACGACCTTCTCACGCGGCTCGTCCTGATTCAGGGCGCGAGCAGTCCGATCGCCGCGTCCAGCATCTGCTCGGTCAGTCGGCCGGTGAACGTGTTCTGCTGACTGACGTGATAGCTGCCGACCAGCTTCACCTGACGAGTTTCGTTCTGCAACAACACGACTGCGCCGTGGCCGAACTTGGGTTTCGGACGCGGGACGTCCCAGCCCAGTCGGCGAGCAGCCGCCAGCGTGGAGTCCCAGCCGATCGAACCGAGAGCGAGAATCGAAGAGAGGTTCGGTTCGGCGAACTGCAGGTCGCGGTCGAGCCACGGAGCACAGGTGCGCCTCTCCTCGGTCGTCGGTTTGTTGTCCGGCGGGGCGCAGCGCACGGACGCGATGATGCGCAGATCGGTGAGTTCGAGGCCGTCACCCGCGTGTTCGGACGACGCCTGGCCGGCGTACCCGGCGCGGTTGAATGCCGCGTACAGCCAGTCGCCCGAACGGTCACCGGTGAACATGCGTCCGGTGCGGTTGGCGCCGTTGGCAGCCGGTGCGAGTCCGACGACGAGGACACGAGCGTCCGGGTCGCCGAAGCCGGCACCGGGTCGACCCCAATACGGCTGTGCGGCAAAGGAAGCACGCTTCTTGTTCGCGACCTCCTCGCGCCACGTCACCAGGCGAGGACAGGCTCGGCAGACGGTGATCCGGGCGTCCAGTTCGGCGAGATGCGGCGCGCTCCCGGCCAGCGAAGCGACCTCGTCGGACGTGTGCGCGACAGGAGTGGACGCGTCGGCTTCATCGCCCGGCCATCCCGTTCCCGGTGGTACCGGCGAGGGGAACAGCTGTCCGGTGATCGGGTGGGGGAACTGGGCATCGGGCATGAAGCCATTGTCGGGGTGAGCGCCGGTGCACGACGGCCTGGTTGTCTGCTCGCCGGTTACGCCGAACGCCTCGTCACACTCCTCGGTCGGGCCGTCGAGGAGCATGCCGCAGAGTCCCTCGCGCATTGCCCGGTTGAAGTTGTCCATCTGAGGAGCGATGTTGGTGAAGTAGAAGGAGTCCACGTTCGCCTGCTGCGCGCCCGGGGTTCAGGTCTGCTGGGATGATCGTGGCGTGGAACCGGTGGTGCTGATCCAGCGCTCGGTGGTGCGGCTGCACCCCGAGCCCGCCCCGTTGCGCCTGATCTCCGGCAGCGACCGAGCCCGTTGGGAAAGGTTGCGTCGGCCGCGCGACCGACACGATTTCCTTGCTGCACGGCTTCTTGCTCGGGACGCTGTCGCGCAGGTCTGTGGCCCGGAGCCGGCGGCCGATTTCGTGCAGCGTTGCGATTCCTGCGCAGGACCGCACGGCCGTCCGGTCGTCACGAATCACGACGTGTCGGTGTCGTGGGCGCACGCGCACGGCTTCTCGGCAGCAGCGGCCTGCCGAGGCGACAGGCTGGGCGTCGACATCGACCTCCTCGATCCGGACCTCCTCGTGCCCGACGTGGGCGTGACCGGACGAGCGTTCGTGCGAGCCGAGGCCCTGGTCAAGGCGGGTGCGTTCGATCTCGACGTGGTGCTGGAGTTTGCGCGTCACGGTGAGTTGGGGTGGCCGGGGGATCGGCGGGATGTGTATGGGCTCGTTGTCGAGGACGTCCCGACCGGTTTCGACGGGGTCATCGCCGCTGTCGCCTGGCGGCGTCCTACGGTTGGTTCGTGAAGACACCGGTACCGGATTATCTCGAGGAGATCCTGAGTTCCTGCGCGCATGAGACCAGTGGCGCGCTGGCCGACTACATTCCAGAACTTGCCAACGTCGACCCCGATCAGCTTGCGGTCGCAGTGTGCACGACCGACGGCAGCCTCTACTGCGCGGGTGACGCTGACAACGCCTTCACGATCCAATCGATCTCGAAGGCGTTCGTCTATGCACTCGCGCTGCAGGAGCACGGAGTGGACGCGGTCGTGAAACGCATCGGCGTCGAACCCAGCGGCGAGCCCTTCAGCGAACTGTCGCTCGAGGCCGGCTCAGGTCGTCCGCTCAACCCGATGATCAATGCAGGCGCGCTCACCTGTCACGCGCTCATCGGTGGCCTCGACTGCGACCCGGACGAGCGTTTCGAGAAGGTGCGACAAGGGCTGTCTGCCTTCGCCGACCGTGAACTGGACGTGGACGAAGCGGTGTTCGAATCGGAGCTGGCGGACGCCTATCGCAACAGCGCCATCGCCAACATGCTGCGCTCCTACGGGGTGATCGACGGCGACCCGGCCGATGTGGTCCGCGGCTACACCCGGCAGTGTTCGCTGCGGGTGACCACCCGCGACCTCGCCCGCATGGCCGCGACGCTGGCACATGGGGGAGTGCAGCCCGCCACCGGCGAACGCGTCGTCGACACCGACGTGGTGCGCCAGGTGCTCAGCGTGATGATGACCTGCGGCATGTACGACGCGGCCGGCGACTGGATGACCAGTTGCGGTTTCCCGGCCAAGAGCGGGGTCAGCGGCGGGATTCTGGGCGCGCTCTCCGGTCAGGTCGGGCTGGCGACCTTCTCGCCGCGACTGGACGATCATGGCAACAGCGTTCGTGGAATCACCCTGTGCCGCAGACTTTCTCGCGACTTGGGTCTGCACATCATGAACAGCCCTGAAGAGTCGCAGTCGGCAGTGCGTCGTGACCGTCGAATGCGTACGAGCGATGGACATCTGGTACGGGTCCTGAGCCTTCAGGGCGAATTGCGTTTCAGCGGAGCCGAATTGGTGCTGCGCGAGATCGCCGAGGATGACACCGATCTCGAACGCCTCGTCCTCGACCTGCGCCGGGTGTCCTCAATCGACCGCGTTGCCGGGGTGATGATCGCCGAGGGACTGCGACGGGTGCAGCAGGAGGGGTGTCGCGTCGTCCTCGTCGACCCGGACGGTGTGCTGAAGGTTCCGGCCGAGCACCCTGCGCCGGAGCGGGTCGAGCACCTCGACGAGTACCGAGAACTCCCCCGGGTCTGACCGCGGGCCCGGCCCTTCAATCCAGTGACACGGGTGCGCGTCCGACGGGTTGAGTGGGCTGCGCAGTGAGCGGCTGGACAGGTTCGACGGGGAAGCTGACCGGCTTGGAGGTGGTCAGCGTGAACTTGTGGTCGTAGTGGCGCAGTTCGCAGTGACCGTCGGTGCCGTCTTCCAACTGATAGGTCGCGTGATCGTGAGTGACACTCACCCGGATCTTGTACTCGCGCCACCGGATGGAGAAGGCGAGACGGTGCATCTTCGGCGACAGCACCGGCGCGAAGCTCAGGTGGCCGTCGTACTCGCGCATCCCACCGAAGCCGGCAACCAGCGCCAACCAGGCGCCGGCGAGCGAGGCGACGTGGACGCCGTCCTTGGTGTTGTGTTCGAGGTCGCGTAGATCCATCACCGCTGCTTCGGTGAGGTAGGCGTGGGCGAGTTCGAGTTGGCCGACCTCGGCCGCCATGACCGCCTGGGTGCACGCCGACAAGGAGGAGTCACGCACGGTGATCTTTTCGTAGTAGGCGAACGCCTTCGCTTTCTCCTCCCGCGTGAACCGGTCACCACACCAGTGCATTGCCAGCAGCAGATCGGCCTGTTTGACGACCTGTTTGCGGTAAATCTCGAAGTAGGGGTAGTTGAGCAGCAGCGGATAGCCGTCGTCCTTCAGCGTTGCGTCGAAGTCCCACACCTCGTTAGCGGTGCTTCCCCGATTCTGTTGGTACACATCGCGTTCGGTGTCGAACGGAACGGCCATGCTCTCGTCGGCGGATCGCCATTGCGCGATCTCGTCCTCGGTGACGTTCAAGTCGGCCGCCTGCTCCGGCCACCGCTGCGCTGTGTCGGCGGCGTACCGCAAGTTGCGAGCCGCCATGAGGTTGGTGAAGGTGTTGTCGGCCACGACGGCGGTGTATTCGTCCGGCCCGGTGACGCCGTCGATGTGGAACTTTCCGTCGTCGCCGTGGTAGCCCAGGCCGGCCCACAGGCGTGCGGTCTCGACCAGGATGGTCAACGCGATGTCCCGGTCGAAGATCTCGTCGCCGGTCCAGAAGACGTAGCGGGCAGCGGCAAGGGCGACATCGGCATTGACGTGGAAGGCCGCGGTGCCGGCAGGCCAGTAGGCCGAGCACTCCTGTCCGCGGATCGTGCGCCACGGGAACGTTGCGCCCTCCATCTTCAGGTGCTGCGCGCGCTCTCGCGCGAACGGCAGGACCGAGTGCCGCCAGCTGAGGGCGTCGCGTGCCGCCGGTGGCGCGGTGGCGGTGAGCACGGGAAGCACGTAGCTCTCGGTGTCCCAGAAGCAGTGACCGTCGTAGCCGGGACCGGTGAGTCCCTTTGCTGCTATCCCCCGACCCTCCGCGCGAGCTCCCGCTTGCAGCACATGCCAGAGTCCGAATCGGACTGCTTGCTGGACGACCGGGTCGCCGTCCACCTCGACGTCCGCGCCGTCCCAGAAATCCTCGACGTAGGTGGCCTGTTCCTGCACCATCGAATGCCAACCGGTGTGCAGCGCCGCCGAGAGTGCGCCGTCGACCTGGTCGCGCAGCGCGGGCATGGTGCGGCGGGAGGACCAGCCGTACGCGACGAACTTGGTGACCCCGAGGGTCTCGCCGGGGGCGAGGTCGGTGCCGATCGTGGTGCGACTCCAGTCTTCTTCGACGTAGGTGTGGCTGCCGACGCCGGGGTTGTGAAGGACGTGGTCGCAGGCGGCCGCCATCCGAAGCCCGCTCTGTCGGGTGTGATGGATCAGCAGTGAGCGGTTGTGATTGTGGCTGTGCAGTTCAGGAACCAACGGATCCTTGAGCGCGGCCGCGACGCGTGGGTCGTCGGAGACGGAGGGCAGTTCCTCGTTGGTGACCATCTCGGACTGGATCACCACGCGCAGCGGGTTGTCGACCGCCTCCACCTGGTAGCGGACAGCGAGGATCGCCCGCTGGGTGAACGACACGAGCCGGGTCGACCGCACCCGGACCAGACGGCGGGAGGGCGATTCCCACAGCAGGTCGCGGTGCAGCAACCCGGTGCGCATGTCGAGCGTGCGTTCGTGGTGGTGGATGACGCCGTAGCGCAGATCCAACGGCTGATCGTCCACGAGCAGTCGGATCAGTTTTCCGTTGGTGACGTTGACGATGGTCTGCCCGGAATCGGGGTAGCCGTAGCCCGCCTCGGCGTACGGCAGCGGACGCTTCTCGTAGAAGGAGTTGAGGTACGTGCCGGGTAGACCGCTGGGGTCGCCCTCGTCCAGATTGCCTCGGACGCCGATGTGTCCGTTGGCGAGTGCGAAGACCGACTCGGCCTGGGCGAGATTGTCGAAGTTCAGCCCGATCTCGCGCACCTTCCAGGGCTCGACGGTGAACGCGGACGGGTGTGCGGTCATCGGGTTCCTCCACTCAGCAGGTCGGCGAGGTCTTCGACCACGACGTCGGCGCCGTGCTTTCTCAGCGCCTCGGCGTGACCGACCCGGTCGACGCCCACGACGTAGCCGAAGTGGCCGGCACGCCCTGCCTCGACGCCTGATAATGCGTCCTCGAAGACCGCCGCCTGCGCGGGATCGGCTCCCACGAGTGCAGCGCCGGCCAGGAAGGAATCGGGTGCCGGTTTGCCCTTGATGTTCGATCGCGCGAGCGTGACCCCGTCGACGCGGCCTTCGACGAGTCGATCGAGACCGGTGACCCTCAGCACCATCTCGGTGTTCGCGCTGGACGAGACGACGATCCGGTGAAGGCCTGCTTTCTTGGTTGCCTCCAAGTACGTGCGAGAACCCTCGTACACCCTCACGCCGTCGCGGGCGATCACCTGCTGCACCTGCTCGTTCTTGCGATTCCCGAGCCCCCGGACGGTAGCGGCGCCGGGCGCGTCGTCGCGCGTTCCCTCTGGCAGCGTGATGCCCCGAGAAGCGAGGAAATCGCGGACCCCGTCCTCGCGTGGCTTGCCGTCGACGTAGTGGGTGTAGTCGCGGTCGGTGTCGAACGGCACGAAACCCTCGCCGTCGCGATCACGCAAGTACGCGTCGAACATCGCCTTCCATGCGGTGCTATGCACGCTCGCGGTGTCGGTGAGCACACCGTCCAGGTCGAACAGGCAGGTGGTGATCCCGTCGGGCAGGCCCAGCGTCCGTGGCGCCGTCATATCGTCTCCATCGTCGACCACCGCCACGGTAGCCCCGCGCAGGCTTGAGTTGCGTCAGGCGTCTTCAACGTGTCGGCGGCCGTTTACGTCGTGCAGCGCGCCGACGAACAAATGGAAGCGCGGGCGGTCGATCGTGCTTTCCGGCGTCCGTGCCCCTCTCACTGAAACCGGTTGTCGGTGGGTCACCCCACGATGGGGTGAGCGAAGACGGCATCGTCGACAAATGGGAGAACGCCGACCGGTTGCTCGATCTGTACAACCTCGTTCCCGAGGAATGGCGTAGTGAAAAGTTCGACCCCGACCTCGACCAGATGGATCGCCTGATCGAGTCCCTTATGCCGTTCCTCGATGACCGTTCATCCGCTTAGACGGGCAGGTTGTGGCCGGCGGCGCACCCTGCGCCGGAGCGCGTCGAGCGCCTCGACGAGCGCCGAGACCTTGAGCCGGTCTGAGGTCCGGTCGGATGTGCGTTGGATGGAAAAAGCCGGCTCCGGACTGCGTTTCCGCAGCTCAGAGCCGGCTTTCCACGATGTCGGGGTGACAGGATTTGAACCTGCGACCTCTTCGTCCCGAACGAAGCGCGCTACCAAGCTGCGCCACACCCCGTGGCCTGCGTACGTTGGCGCTTTTGGCGATACCCGCACGCAGCAAGTGGAGACTTTACCGGTTGACAGGGCAATCTCCCAATCGGGTTCAGACGCGCGGGGTGTCGAGATGTGCGCGGGTCAGGACGCGAGCAGATCTCGAGACCCCAGGCATCTGTCAGGACTTCGGGACGAGGGTCAGCAGCGTCGCCTCGGGGCGGCAGGCCAGGCGTACCGGCGTGTACTTGTTGTGCCCGAGACCGGCCGAGACATGGAGCCAGGCGGCATCGTCCGGAGCCTGCGACGACGGCGCGTTGTCGGCGCCGGGCCACCAACGCGACAGTCCCTTGACCCGCTCTGTTCCGAGATCGCAGTTGGTGACCAGGGCGCCGTAACCGGGAACACAGATCTGGCCGCCGTGCGTGTGACCGGCCATCACCATCGATGCGCCGTCCGCGGTCATCGCGTCGAGCACGCGAAGGTACGGCGCGTGGACGACACCGACCGTGAGATCGGCGTCCGTTGCAGCGGGCCCGGCGACCTTGTCGTACTCGTCGTAACCCAGGTGCGGATCGTCCACCCCGACCAGTTCGACGTCCAGGTCACCGATCGGGACGCGGGCGCGCACGTCAGTGAGGTTCGTCCAGCCACCGGCTTCGAACCCGCGCACCATGTTCTTCCAGGGCAGCGACGGCACGCCCATCTGGTCGCCCTGCTTGTGCGAGGAGTTGAAGTACCGGAATGGGTTGCGCCGTGCCGGGGCGAAGTAGTCGTTGGAGCCGAGCACGAACGCGCCGGGGAAGTCCATCAGCGGTGCCATCGTGCGCAGCACCGCCGGCACCGCGTTGAGATCGGAGCAGTTGTCGCCGGTGTTGACCACGAAGTCGGGCTCGAGGCGCGCGAGGTCCTGAACCCACTCGATGCGGCGGGCCTGGCGCGGCACCAGGTGCAGGTCACTGAGGTGCAGCACGCGCACCGGGTCGGCACTCTCGGGCAGAACGGGCACGGTCACCTCACGCAATGCGTACCAGTTGCGTTCGACCAGGCTCGACCAGCCGAGGGTCGCGGCCCCGAGAGCGCCGACGGCCACAGCTGAACGAGTGAGCGAGTGCATCCGCTCATCGTCGCACGGTGGTGACGGGGCACCGAAACGTCCGGGCGACAATTCGGGTGAGGGCGGTGTGACCGGAGTGGGACACTGAACCCATGACGCTCAAGCAGACGCTCCAGTCCGACCTCAACCAAGCGATGAAGAGCCGCGACAAGGTGACCGCCGGTGCGTTGCGTATGACGATCGCCGCCGTGAAGACCGCTGAGGTTTCCGGTGACACCGCCAAGGAACTGACCGACGACGAGACGCTCAAGGTCATCACCAAAGAGGCCAAGAAGCGTCGCGAGGCCGCGGATGCCTATGACGCAGCGAACCGTCCCGAGCTCGCCGAGCAGGAGCGCGCCGAACTCGTCGTACTCGAGAAGTATCTGCCCGCCCAGCTCAGCGACGCCGAACTCGACCAGATGGTCGCCGAAGCCGTCGCCGAGTCCGGCGCCACCAACATGGGCGGCATGGGCAATGTCATGAAGATCCTCCAGCCCAAGATCGCCGGTCGCGCGGACGGCGGCAAGATCGCCGCAGCCGTGAAGCGCGCGCTCAGCTGAGGCGAGAAACGAAAGGCCCCGCCGATGGCGGGGCCTTTCGTGAACGGGCTGATCAGTTCGGTGAGACAGCCGGCGCGATCGTCGGCTGGGTGGACGAGGGACGACGTCCGGTGCTCGGGTAGATCGTGATCGTCGCACCCTTGGCCACCTTCTCGCCGCTCGCAGGTGTCGAGCCCATGATCAGACCCTCGAACAGCCGGGCGTCCTGGGCCGGCCCCTGCTTCACCTTGAAGCCGGCCGACTCCAGCATGGACGTCGCGTTGGCGGGCGTCTGTCCCTTGACATTGGGGACGCGCACCTTGTTACCGTCCAGGAACTCCGACGACGGAGCGGCGAACTTCCTCTCCGGTTTGCCCCGGAGCGCGTCGTCCATGATCGTCTTCCAGATGGGCGCGGCGATCGTCGAACCGTAGAGGTAGCCGTCGTAGTACTTGCCGCCGAGCCGGACGTCCTTCAGCGTCTTCTCGTTGTCGGCGTGGCCGACCCACACGGCCGTCGCCAGTTCCGGGGTGTAGCCGGCGAACCAGCTCTGGGTGGCGCCTTCCACGGTGCCGGTCTTGCCGGCTGCCGGACGATCCCCTGCGAGACGAGACGCGTAGGCGGTACCACCCGGCTTCATCACGTTCTCGAAGACTTTCGTCACGGTACGTGCGACGTCCTTGGAGAGCAGTTGCTTGCAGCCGGCCTGGGCCAGCTTCAACTGCTTGCCGTTCGCGTCGGCGATCGACTTGACCGGACGCGGGGTGCAGTAGACGCCGTCCGCGGCCACGGTTGCGTAGGCGTTCGCGAGGTCCAGAGCCGTCACCGGCTCCGAGCCGAGGATGATGCCGGAGGGCGACTTGCCGATCTCAGTGCCGTCACCGTTGCGCACTCCCATCTTGGTCATCGTCGCGTGCACGTCGCAGGCGCCGAGTTCGGAGACGAGCTGGGCGAACGCGGTGTTGATCGAACCGGCGGTCGCCTCGATGACCGGCATCGGTCCACCGGATTCGTGACCTTCGGAGTTGTGGACGTCCCAATTCTCACCGGGAGCCAGACCGCATTCACCCGGGAACTGCTTGTTGGTGAACCGGACGAAGTTGCCGTTCTTGTCCTTGCCGCTGAACTTCGGAACGTTGATGTCGCCCTCGATGTCACGACCCTGCTGGACCGCGCTCACGATCGCGAAGAACTTCGCGGTCGAGCCGATCGTGAAGCCCTGGCCACCGCCCATGTTCAGCGGGACGGTGTAGTTGATCGCGCTCTTCCCGGCGGTGGTGTTGTTGCTGTACGCGGTGTTCTGACCGGTCGCGAGGACCAACCCGGTGCCCGGCTGGATCGTCAGCGCTGCGGCCTGCACGTTCTCGGAGTTCGCGACCGGCACCTTCGACTTGATGTCCTTGTCCATCTTGGCCGCCAGCTTGGGGTCGAACGAGGTCTGGATCGTCAGCCCGCCACCCTTGAGCGCGGCCTCGCGCTCCTTGCGGGTCTTGCCGAGCGACGACTCGTTGAGCAGCCAGTTGTAGACGTAGTAACAGAAGTACGGGTACTTCGAGCTGGCGCACGAACTGCTGATGTTGGTGACCTTGAGGTCGGACTTCAGATCGTGGCTGGTCGCGTCCGTGTATTCCTTGTAGGAGATCATCTGCTGGGCATACATCTTGCCGAGCACCTGGTTGCGGCGCTTGGTGGCCGCCTCCGGGTTGTTGATCGGGTCGGTGACGCCGGGCGCGTTCACCACGCCGGCCAGCGTGGCGGCCTGCGGCAGAGTGAGCTGCGAGGCGGAGCGGCCGTAGTAGTGGCGGGCCGCGGCCTCGACGCCGTACTGCTGGTCGCCGAAGTACACGAGGTTGAGGTATCCGTCCAGGATCTGCTGCTTGGTGTACTTCTGCTCCAGAGACACCGCGTACTTCAGTTCCTGCAGCTTTCGCACGTACCCCTGCATGCCCGATCGGGCGACGGACGCCGCTGCGGCGTCCTTGTTGCCGGAAGCCAGCGCCTTGTTCTGCAGGGCGACCTTCACGTACTGCTGGGTGAGGGTCGAGGCACCCTGGGTGCCGGCGCTCATGATGTTGGTGCTGATCGCGCGCAGCAGACCCTTGGGGTCGACACCGCCGTGCTCGAAGAAGCGCTCGTCTTCGATCGCCACCTGCGCCTGCTGCATCACCGGTGCGATCTTGTTCAGCGGCACCACGATTCGGTTCTCGTTGAACGGTGTGCCGATCACGGTGCCGTCGGAGGCGAGGATGCGGGATTGCTGGGCCAACGGGTTCATCTGGAAGTCGGCCGGCATCTGGTTGAACATCTTGATGCCGTTGTTGGTCGCCTGGCCCGCGACACCCACCGCGGGGATGACGAGACCGGCCGTCAGCAGGCCCATCGTCATGGCGACCGCGACGAAGCCGCCGAGCAGCGACATGACGCTGGCGATCCGGGAGGTTTGGCGCATGGAAGGAAGGGTAACCCGCCGACCTGGGTAAGCCCGGAATCCGCGTTTCGCGTGAACATCGGCCAGGGGACGTGCGCGAGCGTTGCGGCGAAGGATAACAAAAAGAAGGTAAAGATTGGGTCTTCCCACAACGTGACGCCGCTTGTATTATCGCGCTTAGTAGGACAGATGACCTGGATACCCGGGTCCTCCAACGAAGACGTGGTCTCCGCATGCAGTTCGCGGTGACACGGGGGCGCGTTGGCGGGGCGGAATGTCCAGCAGTGCCCGAGGAGGCAGCTGTGACCGTTGTTGCACCCGACATCGTGATGTGGGACGAGAACTGGGCCGGACGTGCGTCCTGCCGAGCCGGTAGCCCCGACGACCTTTTCGCCAAGGGGGCTGCTCAGCAGAGCGCCAAGGTGATCTGCCAGCGCTGCCCGGTCGTGGCCGAGTGCCTGGCCGATGCGCTCGACAACCGCACCGAGTACGGCGTCTGGGGTGGCATGACCGAACGCGAGCGCCGTGCGCTGCTTCGTCGTCGCCCTGAGGTGAAGTCCTGGGCTCAGTTGTTCCGCGCTGCGCGTGCCGACGGCTTGGGCTGACTCAGCCGGCGAGTTCCTCGCCGATCTCGCGTAGTTCCGCGATGTCGTTGACGTCGTGACCTGCTGCGGCCACCTGGCCGACCGGCACCTGCGGGTGCAGTAATCGGAATCGGTCGATCGCCTCGGCGTGCCGCACACCGAGTTCGGTGACATCGGCGTGCAGCCGAAGCAGTGCGGCGGTGTCCGTGGGTCGCCATCCGCTTGACCGGTCCGGTACCTCGTCCATCGCGTCCGCGGCGTTAAGTGCTCGCGTTGCATTGACCGACGGCACGTACGTCATTTGCACCCGGTTGACCACCAGCCCGGCCAACGGCATGCCGTCCTCCTCCAGACGGTCGACGAAGTACGCGGCCTCGCGCAGTGCGTCCCGTTCCGGGGTCGCGACGACGACGAAGGCTGTTGCCGGATCTTTCAGCAGCGCGTACGTCTGGTCGGCACGCTCGCGGAACCCACCGAACATCGTCTCCAGTGCGGCGATGAATGTCTGTGCGTCCGAAAGTAATTGGGCACCGAGGATCTTCGACATCACGGTCGTCACCGACGAGACGCCGACGCTCATCAGCTTCAGATAGGCCCGGCCGCCTGCTCGCGCCGGCGCCGTCATCAAGCGGATGAAGCGACCGTCCAGGAAGCTGCCCAAGCGCTCGGGGGCGTCCAGGAAATCCAGCGCCGAACGCGACGGGGGAGTGTCGACGACGACGAGGTCCCATCGCAGCTCGCCGTCGGCAGCCGTCTCACTCATGAGCTGACCGAGTCGCTCCATCGCCATGTACTCCTGGGTGCCGGCGAAGGAACTGGAAACGGCTTGGTAGAAGGGGTTGTCGAGAATCTGCTGAACCTTCTCCGGTGCGGCGTGCCGGATCACCACCTCATCGAAGGTGCGCTTCATGTCGAGCATCATCGCGTCCAGCGATCCGCCCGCCGAGGCATCGATGGTCGTGACCGGCTCGGGTTCGTTGTCGAGGTGCTCGAGACCGATCGCCTGCGCCAATCGCTTCGCGGGGTCGATCGTCAGTACCGCGACGCGGCGTCCCTGTTCGGCGGCACGGATCGCGATCGCGGCGGACGTCGTGGTCTTGCCCACACCGCCGGAGCCGCAGCAGACGATGGTACGGATCGCCTCGTCGTGCAACAGGTCGTCGATCGAGAACTCGCTGCTCATCGCACACCTTCCATCAGTGCGGCGGACAGGTGGCGCAGGCCGCCGGCATCGACGCCGCCGGGGACGAACGGAAGGTGCACGATCGGACGATCGAGCGCGCGCAGGTCGGCGAGTTCCTCGGCCTGCAGGTCGAGTCGGTCACCGAGGTCGCGTCCGGCTTGGGCGAGTCCGTTGACCAGAGTCGGGCCGACGCGCAATCCGCTTGCGGCCAGGTCTGATTCGAGGTCTGCGAGGTCGGCGTCGTCGGACTGCAGATGCGCCAGCGCGCGCTTGCTGAGCACGTCCGCGCGCTCCTGATTGACCACGACATTTCCGATCGAGAGTCCTAAGCCCCGCAGTTCGGCGGCGGCGTCGAGCGTCTCCTGCACCGGCATCTCCTCCAGCAACGTGACCAGATGGACGAGCGTGTCCGGGCCGGTCAGCAACTGCATGATCGATTCGGCCTGCGACTTGATCGGTCCGACCTTCGCCAGCCCGGCGACCTCCTGGTTGACGTTGAGGAAGCGTCCGATGCGTCCGGTGGGTGGTGCGTCGAGCACGATCGCGTCGTAGATCTGGTCGTGGCGGACACCGCGCCGGGAGGTGCGTCGGCGGGCGGCTTCGTAGACCTTGCCGATGAGCAGGACGTCGCGCACGCCCGGTGCGATCGTGGTCGCGAAGTCGATCACGCCGAACCGTTCCAGCATCCCGCCGGCCATGCCGAGCTTGTAGAACATCTGCAGGTACTCCAGCAGCGCCGCCTTCGCATCGACCGAGATGCCCCAGACGCTGCCGCCGTCCGCGCCGCGCGCCACTCGCGTCTCGACCTCTCCCAACGGCGGGATGTCGAGTAGTTGACTGATGCCCTGCCGGCTCTCGACTTCGGCGAGCAGGACCTGTTTGCCGCGGTCGGCCAGTGCAAGGGCGAGCGCGCCGGCGACGGTTGTCTTGCCGGTGCCGCCCTTGCCGGTCACGATGTGCACACGCGCGCCGTCCCAGGTCATGGAGTCACCCTAGCTGCGGGCGAACAGCGTCCGGATCGAATCGACCGTGACGTCGAACGCATCGGTTCCGGGCGTGATGAGCGGCCAGTGATCGGCGCCGGGAATCTCCACCAGTCGGGCTCCGGTGCGCTGCGCGTAGTGGCGCGAGATCTCGATCGGGACGTCGAGATCCGCGTCCCCGTGGACCGCCACGACCGGCTGCCGAGGCGGGAGCCGGATGGGGTCGGCGTTCGATGGTGGCGCACCGTCGAACAACGCTCGCACTGCGCCGGCGCCGAGCCCGTCGTGGTCTGCCGAGCGCAGGTCGAGACAGCCGGCCAGGCTGACCGCACCGACGAGTCCGGCACCTTCGGGTTGGTGCAACGACCAGACCGCGAGCTGTCCGCCGGCGGAGTGTCCGACGATCACCGCCGGTACGCCGCCCAGGTGTGCCAATGCCGCACGGATGTCGGCCGAAATGACCGGCCACCGCCCGCTCTCGGGACGTCGGTATTCGACGAGTGAGACCTCGAAACCGTTGTCGCTCAAGGCGGCCGCCATCGGACGAAGGTGCTCGCGGTCGTACGCGGGTTTCCAGAATCCACCGTGCACCAGCACGACCAGGCCCGGGCCCGATCCGTCGTAGCGGTCGATCACCTGGTCCGCGGCCGGGCCGTACGGGAGGGTGCGATCCGGCCTCCAGGCCGGCTCGTCGGGCAGGCGGTCCACGGGGTACTCCTCGGTAGGCAAGGCCCGATGTGAAGGGTGTCTCACCGGTGCTAGCGTCGCAATGGTTTGCGCGTTCTAGGGAGAGTCAAGCATGGCCAACGTCCTCCGCCCGCTGAGCGGATCGGGCACACCGCACGTCGTCGTCGTCGGAGCCGGGATGGTCGGTCTGTCGACCGCCTGGTACTTGCAGGAGCACGGCGTGCAGGTCACTGTCATCGAGCGGTCGGGTGTTGCGGCGGGTAGTTCGTGGGGCAACGCGGGGTGGATCTCGCCGGGTCTGTGCGTGCCGCTCTCGGACCCGTCGGTGCTCAAGTACGGGCTGAAGGCCGTGCTCGACCCGGACTCTCCGCTGTTCATCCCGCTGAAGCCTGACGTCCGGCTCGCGTCCTTCCTGCTCGGGTTCGCCCGCCGCTGCACCCCGGGTCAGTGGAGGAAGACGATGGACCTCTTCGTGCCGGTGAACCGTCTGGCCATCGGTGCGTACGACGAACTCGAGAGCAACGGTGTCGCGGCGAGGTCCCACGAGGCGCCGATCATGGCGGCGTTCCGCAGGGCCGAGGACGCGAAGGGCCTCGAGCACGAGATCGAACTCATCCACGACGCAGGCCTCGACCTCGAGGCCACCGAGGTCGACAACGCCACCCTGCGGGCTGAACTGCCGATCATCAGCCCCGACGTGGAGAAGGCGATCCGACTCGGCGGACAGCGTTACATCAACCCCGGCGAGTACGTCGACGCGCTGGCGCAGGCCGTGCAGGAGCGTGGCGGACGACTGGTCATCGGTGCGAACGCCCGCGCCCTGCGTCACGGCCCCGCCGGAGTGACCGTCGAGATGATGAGCGGCGAGCCGGTGTCCGGTGACGCCGTCGTGATCGCCACCGGTGCCTGGCTGCCCGAGCTCGCCAAGACATGTGGCGTCCGTGTGCCAGTGCGGGCCGGCCGCGGCTACAGCTTCTCCGTCTCGGTCACCGACGAGAACGCGCGTCCGGTGCCGTGCCCGGTCTACTTCCCGCACGAGCGGGTGGCGTGCACGCCGCTCGGCGATCGGCTGCGGGTCGGCGGGACGATGGAGTTCGCCGGCACCGAGGACCCGCTGAGCGCCGACCGCGTGGCCGCCATTCGCCGCAGCGGCGAACCGTTGCTCACCGGAGTGAACTGGGACGACCAGCAGGACGTCTGGGTCGGTGGCCGTCCGGTGACCGTCGACGGTCTGCCCCTGATCGGCGAGACCAAGGTGCCGGGTGTCTACGTCAACGGCGGCCACGGCATGTGGGGCATCACCCTCGGCCCGCTGTCCGGCAGGCTGCTCGCCGAGCAGATGGTCACCGGTCAGGTGCCCTGCGAACTCACGCCCTTCTCACCGACGCGATAATCGAACAGACCAGCTTCTCTCTTCAGACAGGAATCGCCATGACCAAGTGGGAGTACGCCACCGTCCCGTTGATCGTCCACGCCACCAAGCAGATCCTCGACCAATGGGGTGAGGACGGCTGGGAGCTGGTGCAGGTCCTCACCGGTGACAACGGCAACCTCGTCGCCTACCTCAAGCGCCAGAAGGGCTGATCCCAGATGTCCGAAGTCGAGAACCGGCTGTCCGAACTCGGGCTGACCGTCCCCGCAGTCGCCGCCCCCGTCGCCGCATACGTGCCGGCGATCCGTGACGGCAACATCGTGATGACCTCCGGCCAGTTGCCGTTTGTCGACGGCAAGCTCGCCGCAACCGGCAAGGTCGGTGCCGACGTCTCGCCCGAGGACGCCGCCCAGCTGGCTCAGACCTGCGCACTGAACGCGATCGCTGCGGTGAAGAGCATCGTCGACGACCTCGACAGCGTGCGCGTGGTCAAGGTCGTTGGCTTCGTGGCCAGCGACCCCTCGTTCACCGGTCAGCCGGCCGTGATCAACGGTGCCAGCGAACTGTTCGCCAAGGCGTTCGGTGAGAACGGCGCGCACGCCCGCTCGGCCGTCGGCGTCGCAGTGCTGCCGCTCGACGCGCCGGTCGAGGTCGAAGTCACGATGTCGGTGCGCGACTGATGAACGACCAGCCGCGGGTGATCGAACGCCTGTGGCAGCCTGCCCCGAAACTCGGCGGGCTCGCGTCGGACTGGGTCCACGCGGGTTCGCCGGGCGGGGTGCAAGCCCGGCGGGCCGCCACCGTCATGCTGCTGCGTGACGAGCCCGGTGGGGTCGAGGTCTTCATGATGCGCCGGGTCGCCACGATGGCATTCGCGCCGTCGATGTGGGTCTTCCCCGGCGGAGGCGTCGACGACCGCGACGCGCATGTGTTGCCGGCGTGGGCCGGGCCCTCGCCGCAGGAGTGGAGCGAGCGTCTCGGCGAACCCGTCGACGTCGCGACCTCCCTGGTCGTCGCGGCCGCTCGGGAGGTCTTCGAGGAGTCCGGAGTGCTGCTCGCCGCACGCGGCGACGACGACGCGATCGTGTCGCCGGACGAGCACCCCGAGCGGGACGCCGACCGCGCAGCGCTTCTTGCCAGGGAGGTGTCGTTCGCGCAGCTGCTGCAACAGCGCGGCATGACCCTGCGCACGGATCTGCTGCAGGCGCAGGATCACTGGGTGACGCCGGAGTTCGAGCCCAAGCGGTACGACACCTGGTTCTTCGCCGCGCTCATGCCCGACGGGCAGGACGCCGACGACCAGACCACCGAGTCCGACATCAGCCGGTGGGTGCGCCCCGCCGATCTGTTGGCCGATCTGGAGTCCGGCGATGCCGTGATGTTGCCACCGACCGAGTTGCAGCTGGAGCGCATCCGACGGGCCCCGGACGCGCAGGCGATGGTGCGCCTTCGTCCGCCGCTGATGACCGTCATGCCGGTTGCCGAGATGGGACCCGAAGGAGTTCGGCTCCGCACCCGGTATTACGGGTGATCCGACGGTTACCGTTCATTCATGACCGAAGTTGTTTGGACCGGCGGCGCCGTCAGTGACCGCTCCGCAGTGATCCTGTGCCCCAACCCGGGACCGATGACGTTGGAGGGCACCAACACCTGGGTGCTGCACTCGACCTCGACCGACGAGGTGATCGTCGTCGACCCGGGCCCGCTCGACGAGGACCACCTCACCGCGATCGAGAACTACGTCGAGCAGATCGGCGCCCGCGTTGCGCTGACATTGGTGACCCACGGTCACTTCGACCACGACGAGGGCGTGCCCCTATGGGTGGAGCGCACCGGTTCACCCGTGCGTGGCGCCGGCCGCGGCGAGTCCTTCGAGGACGGCGACCGGATCTCGTCGGGCGACATCGACCTTCGCGTACTGGTGACGCCCGGCCACACCAAGGACTCCGTGTCCTTCGCCTGGGACGAGGAGCGTCTGCTGCTCACCGGCGACACCGTGCTGGGACGCGGCACCTCGATCGTGGCGCACCCCGACGGGAACCTGACCAGCTACCTGGCCTCGCTCGAAGCGCTTTACGCGGCGGCGTCCGAGGGTGGTTCGTTGCTCGCCCCCGGCCACGGACCGGCCACGACCGATGCGGCAGCGGTCATCGACTTCTACCGCAAGCACCGTGCCGAGCGCCTCGAGCAGGTGCGCGCTGCGCTCAAGGACTCCGACCCGAACACCGAGGACCTCGCCCAGGCGATCGTCGAACTGGTGTACGCCGATGTGTCCAAGGACGTCTGGCCGGCGGCCAAGGCGACCGTGCAGGCGCAGTTGGAGTACCTCGAACTCCAGCGTTGAACCTAGCGGCTGCGGCGCTGCAGCCGCTCGACGTCCAGCAGCGTCACCGCGCGAGCCTCGAGCTTGACCCAACCGCGCGCGGAGAAATCGGCGAGGGCCTTGTTGACCGTCTCACGGGAAGCGCCGACCAGCTGGGCGAGCTCCTCCTGGGTGAGGTCGTGCGCGACCAGCACGCCTTCGTCCACCGGCTTGCCGAAACGCAGGGAGAGGTCCAGCAAGGCCTTGGCGACGCGTCCGGGGACGTCGGTGAACACGAGGTCGCCGAGGGCCTCGTTGGTGCGGCGCAACCGGCGGGCCAGCGCGGTGAGCATGGTCATCGCCACTTCGGGGCGGCTGCTCAGGAAGTCGCTCATCGCCTGGTGGCCGATGCCGACGAGTTCGGTGTCGGCGACGGCGGTCGCGGTGGCGGTGCGGGCGCCCGGGTCGAACAGCGACAGCTCACCGAGCATCTCGCCGCGGCCGAGGATGGCCAGCAGGTTCTCGCGTCCGTCGGGGGAGCGTCGGCCCAGCTTCACCTTGCCGTCGGTGATCACGTAGAGCGAGTCGCCCTGGTCGCCCTCGTGGAACAGTTCCTGCCCGCGGGGCACCTTGGTGCGGGTCATCGACTCCAGCAGCGCCTCGGCCGCCTGGTCGTCCAACGCTGCGAAGAGAGGTGCTTTGCGCACGGATTGGGTGTCCACGAGGGTCAGTCTGCCACGGCAGTGGTGTATTTCACGTCCGCCTCGGCCGGGTGGCTGATGATCCCCAGACTCCCGCGGGGAGCCGGATGTCGCCATCGGTCTCTAGGGTGAGTCACGTGAAGCCGATCGACATCGAGAACGAGACACCGGTGGCTCGCACCCGGCGCGCTCGCAAGACCTACCGGGTGCTCGCCGACTTCTACCCGTACGCGCACTGTGAACTCGACTTCGAGACGCCGCTGCAACTGCTCGTGGCGACGATCCTGTCGGCCCAGACGACGGACGTCGGGGTCAACAAGGTGACGCCGGTGCTGTTCGAGCGCTACCCCGACGCGAAAGCGCTCGCGGAGGCCGATCGCACCGAACTGGAGGAGCTGTTGCGTCCCACCGGGTTCTTCCGGGCCAAGGCGAACTCGGTGCAGACACTCGGCCAGGTGCTGGTCGAACGATTCGGGGGCGAGGTGCCGAACAAGCTCGCCCACCTCGTCACCCTGCCCGGTGTGGGCCGCAAGACCGCGAACGTCGTGCTGGGCAATGCTTTCGACGTCCCGGGCATCACGGTCGACACCCACTTCGGCCGGGTCGCCCGACGGCTCGGCTGGACCGACGAGACCGACCCGGTGAAGGTCGAGCACGCGATCGGTGAGCTGTTCCCGCGCAAGGAGTGGACGATGCTCAGCCACGTGCTGATCTTCCACGGCCGACGCATCTGTCACGCCAAGCGTCCGGCGTGCGGTGCGTGCCCGGTCGCGCGGTGGTGCCCGTCCTACGGCGAGGGCGAGATCGACGAGGACAAGGCGCGCAAGCTGTTGAAGTTCGAACTGGCGCCCGGGCGTGAGGACGACCTCGCACGCCTGCGCGCGGAGTACTCCTCGTGACCGCTCCCGTCCCGGCCTGGCTGCCGAGGTTGATGGAGCGGGCGGGCGCCGACGACTCGTTCTTCAACTCCTTCGGCCTGCCCGAGGGGCGGCGCTCGGCGGTGCTGATCCTCTTCGCCCCGCACCCCGACGCAGGCGAGGACGTGCTGCTCACCCAGCGCTCGGAGGTGATGCGCAAGCATCCCGGCCAGGTGTCGTTCCCCGGCGGCGGCATCGACCCGACGGACGCCGACGCGACAGCGGCCGCGCTGCGCGAGGCCCACGAGGAGGTCGACCTCGATGCGTCCGAGGTCACCGTGCTGGGCGAGTTGGCACCCGTACCGCTCACCGTCACCGGCTACCACGTCACCCCGGTGATCGGGTGGTGGCACGACCCGGGCGAGATCCACGCCAAGAGCCGGCAAGAGGTCGACCGCGTGGTGCGTGTCGCCCTGTCGGACCTCACCGATCCGGCCAACCGGTTCAGTGCCGTCCACCCGGCCCGCACCTTCAAGGCTCCGGCATTCGAGGTCGACGGCCTCTACGTCTGGGGTTTCACCGCGATCCTGCTCGACGCCGTCCTCAAGCTCGCCGGCCTGGAGCAGCCCTGGGATGTCGAGGACGAACGTCCGGTGCCTGCACGTTTCCTGCTCCGTTGATGCTCTGACACAAACACGAAGTCTCCGGTCCCTCGCGGGTCCGGGGACTTCGTGTCTTGAGTCAGGAAGCCTTCGGCGGCTTCAGCGCGGCAATCGTCTTCTCCGCGTTGTCGATCGTCTTGACCGGCTTGCCCTGCATCTTGCTCAGCGCGCTCTTGCCCATCAGGGCGAGAATCAGCGTGATCAGCAGCAGCACGCCACCGACGATCAGGAAGGCCGCCCAACGCGGAAGGCCCGCAGCGAACAGGCCCCATGCGCCGGCAGTGAGCAGGAAGCCGAGCGTGAAGAGACCGAAGATCCCTGCGCCGACGAGCAGGCCTGCGCCCTTGCCGCCCTTGCTGACGTCTGACTTGATCTCCATCTTGGCAAGGGCAATCTCACCCTTGACGATCGACTGAAGATCCTGCGACGCATCAGCGACCAGCTGACCGAGTGTGCGCTCCTGGGCCATTCGAATTCCCTCCGAGACTTGCCGGGGACGGTTAACTACGCCGTTTTCCGGCGTGACATCGCACCTACCCTAGCGTTCACTTCGCGCCCGTGGTCCCTGCGCGGCCGCCGTCCTTAGCACGCTGGTAGATGTCCGGGATGCCATCGAGGTCGTCGTCGCGCGACTCCTGCTCGTGGATGTGCTTGTAGACCTTGTCGCGGCGACGCAACACGATCGTTGCCAGCAATGCCGCGGTGAGCGAGCCGAGAAGCACCCCGATCTTCACGTGCTCGTCGGCCTCGCTGCCGGCGCCGAACGCGAGCTCGCCGATCAGCAGCGACACCGTGAAACCGATACCCGCCAGCAATGAGAGACCGAACACATCGGACCAGGCGAGGTCGTCGTCGAGGTCGGCGCGGGTGAACCTGGCCAGCACGTACGTCGAACCGAAGATGCCGATCACCTTGCCGACGACGAGGCCGACCATGATCCCGATGGTGATGGGGTCGGTCAGCGCGGCCATGATGTCGCCGCCGACGAAGCTGACACCGGCTGCGAAGAACGCGAACACCGGCACGCAGAAGCCGGCCGACAGGGGACGGACGCGGTGCTCGAGACGCTCGCCGAGGCTGTGACCGTCTGCGCCCTTGGCGGCCGGAACGATCAGGCCGAGCAGGACGCCGGCGATCGTCGCGTGGATACCGGAGTTCAGGACCAGCACCCACGTCGCAACGCCCAGCGGGATCAGCAGCCACCACGGGTGACTGCGGGTGCGCGCCACCCAACCGAACAACGCCAGCGGGACGATCGCGAGCGCGAGCATGACCAGGTTCAGATCCGAGGTGAAGAACAACGCGATGATCGTGATGGCGATCAGATCGTCCACGACGGCGAGAGTCAACAGGAACGAGCGCAGCGCGGACGGCAGGTGACTGCCGATGACCGCGAGCACGGCCAGCGCGAAGGCGATGTCGGTGGCCGTCGGGATCGCCCACCCCCTCGTGTTGCCGTCGAGCACGAGCTGGGCGACGACATAGAGAAGGGCCGGTACGGCCACACCACAGGCGGCGGCGACAATCGGCACAGTCGCCTTCGCGGGGTCGCGCAGGTCACCGTGCACGAACTCGTGCTTGAGCTCCAGCCCCACCACGAAGAAGAAGACGGCGAGCAGGCCGTCGGCGGCCCAGTGCGCGAGCGAGAGCTCGATACCGAGCGCAGGAATGTCGAGGTGGGTCTTCGACAACGAGGTGTAGGCGTCGCGCCACGGCGAGTTGGTCCAGATCAGCGCGAGCACGGTCGCGATCAGCAGCAGCGCACCGCCGACGGTTTCGAGCCGGAGCAGCGCGGCGATGCGCTGCGCTTCGGGCCATTCGCCGCGGGAGAACAATTTCGGACGGGTGGGAGTGGTCATCGAGCCTCTTGTCGATCGGGGTCGGTCAGGACGTTGCCGACCAGACTTCCCGGCTCACCATGAGCTTCGAGTTTACCGGGGCCTACCGTTGTCGCGTGTCCGACGTCCATGCTGCAGTCGCCCAACTCGCTCGTCTTCCGCAAGTGCCGCAGGCGGTGGATGCGGCCCGCGAGGCCTGCACCGCCCTGCGCTGGCACCCGGCGCTGCGCCGGCGCATCCCGGAGGCGTCGGCCGAGTCGCGTGTGCGTGGAGCGACGGCGAGCGCGGCACTGGACGGCGCACAGATGTCGGTGACGATCGTGCGCGATGTCTTCCGTGGGGCGCGCCGGCTGCCGGAGCACCCGGACCCTGTCGAGCGGACGATCGGTGCGGCCCTGCGTGCCACCGCGGAAGCCGAACATGTGCGAGCGATGGTCACCTCCGCGCCCCGGCAGGCGTTGGCCCGGCTGCACGTGGCCGCGACGGCGGATCTACTTCCGCCGGACCAGGTCGGACGGCCGCGCACCGGTTCGGAGGACAGCCGAGAGATGCTCGAACTGGGCCCGGCGCCGTCCGCGTCCGACGCGGGGGAGCGACTGACCCAGTTGTGCGAATTGCTCCAGGGCTCAGCGCACTTGCCGACCGTCGTCGTCGCGGCGATCGTCCATGCGGAGCTTGTGGCGGCACGCCCGTTCGTCCATGGCAATGCACTGGTTGCTCGCGCGTTCGAACGCGCCTTGGTGTGGGGCAGCGGGCTCGACCCCACCGGAGTCGCGGTACCGGAACAAGCGCACCACTCGATGGAGACCGATTACCACGGCGGGCTGGCGGCGTACGCGTCCGGTGACCCGCAGGGCGTGCGGTTGTGGATCCTGCACGAAGCGACGGCTCTCACCCGGGCGGCGGGAGCCGGGCACGATGTGTGCGACGCAGTGCTCGCCGGAAGACTCACATCGCCTCCCTCTGCATCTCTTGATTCCCGGCCGACGCAGGAGTAGACCTGTTCTCAGGCGAAAGCCTGAAGACCACCGCAACTGAACAGGGCACCCACGCGAAGGCAGTTCACTAGTGAACCGCTCGTTCGACCCCTTGTGGATCGGCGACAACCGGGAAATGCACGCTTGGTAACCCTGCAGAGGTGCGGTCGATGAAGCCCTGCTCCGATCTTTCGGAGCAGGGCTTCATCCCGTCGCGGCGCGTACGGTCACCTTTCTCCCGTTGTGGGGAAGGTAAGAACTTGGTATGGAGATGGTCAGGACGCTTGTCCCTGCCCACCTCGGCTCGCATGATTGAGCTGTCGGCGCTCCCAACATGGTCGTAGCGCGGTGTTCGTCTCCATCCCCCTGGGCGACGAACATCTGGAAGGCCCCGTCGTCCCCCCGGCGGGGCTTTCCCCTGTTCACCTCTCAGGTTTGTCCACAGCCCGACCAGCGGTCGTCGGTTGTTCACAGCCGGTGATCCGCCCCTCGCCGCGCAGCAGTCCCGCAGGGTCGGATGCGGTGCATGAACGGTTTTGCGCGTGCTCTGCATCTGGTCGGTGGCGAGTTTGCCGCACCCTTGCGCGCGGCGACGGTCCGTGTCGCCGCGGAGCAGGGCCTGTCCCCGGTGCTCATCGATCTGTCTGCCTGGTCAGGTGGCAGCGATGTGTTGCTCGGTCTCGAACACGCGCCGGGGGTGCGCTGGCACGACCTCGACGGTGCCGATGGTGAGTTCGACGCCGACGGCCTGTTCGACAGACTGCCGGTCGGGCCGCTCGGCGAACGGGTGCTGGCGCATGACCGGCATGCAGCCTCACCGGTGTCGGACGGCATCGTCCGAGCAGCGGTGCACGCGCTGCGGTTGAGCGCGTCGTTGCTGATCATCGACGTCGTCAGTCCGGTCGCGTCCGCCGACATCCACCGCGCCGGCGACGGCCTGTGGGTCATCGCCGGCGACGAAGTGCGCTCGAGCGCGGCCGGAGTCGCTGCGGCGCAATGGTTCTCACGACACGGCTTCGTCCATGGCACGCTGCTGCTGGGCGACGGTGTCGGTGGCAGCGAGGACTTCGACACGATCGACGGAGCGGTACGGGTCGGACGCACCGACCGGCGTGACCTCGAGCGGGGAGTGCTCTGCGGACGACGTAGGTCATCGTTGCGCGCACCGGCCGAGCGGATGATCGCCGACCTGGTCGGTTCGGAGAACGCGGCATGAGCATCGTCGGCCGGACGATGTGGGAGCACATCCGTTCAGGCGAGGTGCCGACGAAGGATCGCATCACTGCGGTCGCCGGTGCGGAGGCGGCCGTCCTCGGTGAGCGCAGCGCCGGAGAGCTCGGACAGCGGTGGACCGCCGAGGTGCTCGGTGGCGGCCCCTTGCAGCCGTTGCTCGACGAGCCCGACGTCACCGACGTTTTGGTGAACGGACCGGGTCAGGTGTGGATCGATCGCGGCGACGGCCTGCAGCCGGTCGACCTCAACCTGGGCGACGAGGACGCGGTACGCCGCCTGGCGGTGCGGCTCGCGGCCATCGCCGGTCGCCGACTCGACGACGCGAGCCCCTGGGTCGACGGCCAGCTGCCGAGCGGTGTTCGCCTGCACGCGATGCTGCCGCCTCTGGTCTCCGATGGCCCGCACCTCTCCCTGCGGATTCCGCGTCGCACCGGAATCGGACTGTCCCAGTTGTGTGCTCGCGGACTGACCGACGCGCTCGGGGAGCGACTGCTGACAGCCTTGGTCGAACAGAAGGTGGCGTTCGTCGTGACGGGCGGCACCGGCAGCGGGAAGACCACGCTCCTGTCGTCGATGCTCGCGCTGGTGCCGACGGCCGAGCGGCTGTTGGTCGTCGAGGACGTCCGGGAAATGATCGTCGAGCACCCGCATGTCGTGCGCCTGGAATCGCGGCCGCCGAACGTCGAGGGTGCCGGCGAGGTCACGCTGGCGGCGCTGGTCCGGCAGGCGCTGCGGATGCGCCCCGACCGAGTGGTCGTGGGTGAGGTGCGGGGTGCCGAGGTGCGGGAACTGATGAGCGCTCTGAACACCGGTCACGAGGGCGGCTGCGGCACGTTGCACGCGAACTCGCCGGTCGATGTCATCTCCCGGTTCGAAGCACTCGGTGCCCTGGGCGGTATGGCCCCGTCGGCCGTGCGTTCGCAGCTGGCGAGTTCGGTGCGTGTGGTCGTGCATGTGCAACGGACGCCGGCCGGTCGGCGTCTGGCCCAGGTGGGTGTCATCGGCGTCGACGAAGGCGAGCTTCGCGTCCGTCCGGCGCTGCGGTGGGAGGCCGGGCAAGCCGTCCCGATGGAGGGTCTGTCTGCCCTCGAATCTGTGCTCGGACGGGCGGTCCGGTGATGGTGCTGGCGACCGTATTGGTCTTCGCGGCAACGCTGCTGTGGTTCACCCCGGTTCGAGTCCCACTTCCCCGTTCACGGCGGCTGAGGCCCGAAAGACCGGCAAGCACCACGCTGGACGTGTGGTCGGTGCTGGTGGAGTCGATCGCGACCGGGGTCCGTTCGGGCGCTGCGCCGACCTTGGCCTGCGCGGCGGCGTGCTCCGCAGTGGGCCAGTCGATGACCGAACCACTGCCGCAGATCGGTCGCCTGCACGCGGCGGCGGTGTCGGGTGGGGATCTGGCAGCGGCGTGGCGCGACGCGGCGGACAGCCTTGATGATCCGGGTCTGTGGGCGGTTGCGTCCGCGTGGGCACTGTCCGATTCCACCGGTGCTCCCTTGGCGGACGCCCTGGCGGTGGCCTCCCGGTTACGCCGCTCGGAGACCGAGCGTGCCGCGCGTGCCAAGTCTGCCCTCGCGGCTCCGGTGACGTCCGTCAATCTGCTCACCGGCCTCCCGATCTGCGGAGCCGGGCTCGGCGGCCTGCTCGGCGTCGATGTCTGGTCGGTGTACGCCTCTCCGCTGGCCGTCGTCACCGTCGTGCCCGGCGTTGTGCTGATGGTCGCCGGACGCTGGTGGTGCCGAAGATTGGTCGCCCGCGCCGGCCGCACGAGGCGACTGACATGAGCGAATCCACGGTCTTGGACGCCGCTGCGGCGATCGATCTCGTCGCGATCGCGCTCGGTGGCGGCCTCCCCTTGGCCGATGCGCTCGGTGCGGTCGCGCAGGTGAGCAGGGATCGCATCGAGCACGATCTGCGCCTGGTCGAAGCAGCCCTGCGGTGGGGCGTCGAGCCGTCCGTCGCCTGGCGCGAGGCGGGCGAGGTGTGGGCCGCGGTCGGAGTTGCCTTCGCCCTCGCCGGCGACCTCGGTCTGCCGCCACGCGGCCTGCTGCACGACGCCGCCGAATCGATCCGCCTGAACGAAGCCGCCCGCTCCGAGGCGGCGGTGGGACGGCTGAGCGTGCTGCTCGTCCTGCCGCTCGGACTGCTGTTCCTGCCTGCCTTCGCGCTACTGGCCGTGGTGCCGGTCGTGATCAGCCTCGCCCGATCGACGCTCGACGGCATCGGGTGAGACACAGACCACCGGAGGACATCCGGTCGGAATCAACAGAATCCGAACACGAAGGAGAACGAGATGAATGAGAAGACCCTGCCCGGCGTCCTCACCCGGCGTTGGCGCGCGGTGCGCGAGGGCGATGCCGAGTCCGGCATGGCCACGAGTGAGTACGCGGTCGGCATCCTCGCCGCGGTCAGCTTCGCAGTCGTGCTGATCGCGATCGTGAAGTCGGCGGCGGTCAAGACCGCGCTCACCGGGATCATCACCTCGGCCCTGTCGGTCGCGGGGTGAGCAGCGCAGCCGTCGGGGCTCGGCGACGGGACGCGGGCATGGTCTGCGCCGAGCTCGCGGCTGCGTTCCCTGTCGCGGTGTTCGCCCTTCTGCTGGTGCTCGGGGTGGCGCAGCACGCGATCACCGCCACCCGCGCGGAGGAAGCTGCGCGACTGGCCGCTCGGTCGGCGGCACGTGGCGACAGCCGGGCGGAGTCGATCAGCCTCGCCCGTCGTGCAGCGCCCGCTGCGTCCGTCGAGATCTCCGGTGAAGGCGAACGGGTACGCGTCCACGTCGTCCTGCCGGCGCGCGGGCCGACGGCCTGGCTGGTGCCTTCCGGCCGGTTCTCCGCCTCTGCGGTTGCGGCGATCGAGGAGGCACCAGGTGAAAAGCCCTGATTCGGAACGAGGTTCGGGCAGTGTGCTGATGCTCGGGGTCGTCGCGGTGGCGGTACTGCTGTTCGGTGCTGCAGCCACGTTGGCGAGCGTGCAGCAGGCTTCGGCGCGAGCGCGCACCGCCGCCGACCTCGCAGCACTTGCAGCTGCCGGCGCCGTCGCCCGAGCGGAGTCGACGGCTGCGTGTGCCGCCGCGTCCCAGGCGGCTGCTGCCAACGGTGCTGCCCTGGTCCGCTGCTCGGATCTCGGTGCGGGTGACTTCGAGGTCGTTGTCACCGTCCGGCCCCGGTCCCGCGTGCTCGGTCCGGCTACGGCTCGATCGCGGGCCGGACCGGAGGGCGCAGGTAGTCACGCACCAGCCCGAGCACCTTGATCGCACCGTCCTTGTCCAGCGGCTCGTTGCCGTTCCCGCACTTGGGCGACTGGATGCATGCCGGGCACCCGCTGCGGCAACGGCAGTTGCGCACGGCGTCCAGCGTGGCTTCGATCCACCGCGCCGGCTGACGGAATCCACTGTGTGCGATGCCGGCACCACCCGGGAACCCGTCGTAGACGACCACCGTCGGGAGGCCGGTGTCCTGGTGCAGCGCGGTCGAGACACCTCCGACGTCCCACCGGTCCGACTGGGCGACGAAGGACAGCAGGCCGATCGCGGCGTGCTCGGCGGCGTGCAGTGCGCCCGGCAGTGACGGCTCGTCGACGCCGGCCGCGGCGAGGACGTCGGCCGGCAGCGTCCACCACGTGCCCCGGGTTCGCAAGGTGTGCACCGGGAAGTCGAGCGGATGCTGACCGATCACCTCGCCGCCCGGCAGCCGCCGTAAGAACCCGGTCACCTGCTTGTGGACGACTATCTGTCCGTAGTGCCATTCCAGGTCTCCGTGCCGGCCGCCGGCCTCGACCTGCGCGATCTCGAACTGGGAGTCCGACGTCGCCCAGGTCGTCCAACCCGGGTCGCCGGGTGTGACTTCGGCCAGCGCTGCCTCGACGTCGTAGTTCGTCACGACGTAGGTCTTGCCTTGATGCACGTACACCGCACCGGTGTGCACGGTCGTCTCGGCACGATCACCGTCCACCGTTCCGAGCACCGCTCCGCTGCGCTTCTCGACGATCGCCACGGGAGTGCCGAGGTTGCCACGCAGGTTCAGATGGTCACCCGGACGGTCGTCGCGGTCCCAGAACCAGCCTCGCGGGCGGCTGCGCAGGATCCTCGCGCGGGCAAGGGTGTCGGCGAGTTGGGGCAGGCTCTCACCGAAGTACTCGACATCGTCCGGCGTGAGCGCCAGTTCGTAGGCGGCCGCCGCGAGGTGCGGTGCCAGGACGTGCGGGTTCTCCGGGTTGATCACCGACGGCTCGACCGGACGGCCGAACAGCGACTCCGGGTGATTCACCAGATAGGTGTCCAGCGGGTCGTCGGCCGCGACGAAGAGCGCCAGGGACCGCCGCCCGCTGCGACCGGCCCGCCCGACCTGCTGCCACAACGACGCGGTGGTGCCCGGCCAGCCGGCGACGATCACCGCGTCCAGGCCGCTGACGTCGATGCCGAGTTCCAGCGCGTTTGTGGCGGCCACACCGCGCAGCCGTCCGGTGCGCAGGTCTCGTTCGATCGCACGACGTTCCTCGGGAAGGTAACCACCGCGATAGGCGGCGATCTGCGTCGTCGGCTCGGTGACGTGGTGCCGCACCGAGTCGGCCACTCGTTCCACCCCGACGCGCGACTTGGCGAACGCCAGGGTCTGCACGCCGTCGTCGACCAGCCGGGTCATGAGATCGGCGGTCTCGGCGATCGCGCCGCGCTGCACCTCGCCCTGCGGTGTGTCGATCATGCCCGGCCGCCAGAGCCCGAAGGTCAACTCCTGGCGGGGAGACCCGTCATCGGTCACCGCGGTGACCGGTCGTCCCACCAGGGCGCTCGCATGGCCGGCCGGGGAAGCGATGGTCGCTGAGGCCAGCACGAAGACGGGATCGGATCCGTACCGTGCCGCCACCCGGCGGAGCCGGCGAAGGACCAGCGCCACGTGGGTACCAAAGACGCCTCGGTACTGGTGACACTCGTCCACGACCACGACCTGGAGCGAACGGAAGAACGATGCCCAGCGTTCGTGTGTCGGCAACAGTGTGTGGTGCAGCAGATCGGGGTTGCTCAGGATCAGACCCGCGTGGTCGCGGATCCAGCGACGTTCGTCGCGAGGGGTGTCACCGTCGAGCACCGCCGCCCGCACCGTAGGGATCGCCCAGGAACGGATGCGAGCCTCCTGGTCCGCGGCCAGGGCCTTCGTCGGTGCCAGGTACAACGCGGTCGCGCCGCGGCCGGTGGGTGCGTCCGCGCCCGCACTGACCGCGCTCAGCATCGGCAACTGATATCCCAGGCTCTTGCCCGAGGCGGTGCCGGTGCACAGGACGACATCCTCGCCGCTGTGTACCAGGTCGGCGGCTCGGCGCTGATGCGACCACAGCGAGGTCACGCCGGACCCTCGCACAGCAGCCTCCACCTGGGGATCCACCCAATCCGGCCAGTCACGCAGATCGGCGGGCCGACCCGGGATGGTTTCGACGTGTATCAGCCCGCCGGTGCCCGTGCCCGCGAGTCGTTCGAGGGCAGAAGCCGGCTCGAACGGGTCAGGCGCGGAACTGGTCATGGGCAAGCGTGGTCCTCGAACAACGGATAGGCGAAGTGCGCTACTTGAGCGTATGGTGCATTCGTGCGGCTCTTGCCGCGCGTGTTTGCACTGCCCTAATGACGACCATGGATGGGACCCTGCCAGTGGATCTGACGGTGACACGGCGCCAGGAAGACGGGCGCACGATTCTGCACCTTGTTGGCGAGATCGATGTCTCGACCGCTCCGAGGGTACGCGATGAGTTGAGCCGGGTGATCGCAGACGGCAGCCACGATCTCATCGTGGACCTGTCCGATGTGCCCTTCCTCGATTCCACCGGTCTCGGTGTGCTCGTCGGACGCCTCAAGGCAGTACGTCTGGTCGACGGTGACCTCGTGCTCGCGGGTGCTCAGGAGCGCACGTTGCGCAACTTCAAGATCACCGGACTCGACAAGGTCTTCCACCTGTACGACTCGGTCGACGCCGCGCTCGCCGCGAAGGTCGAGCCGGACGCCGCTTCGTCGATGTGAACCACACCGGGCTGCACGCCGACCCGGAACTCCTCACGGCACTCGCCGCCGACCTCAGGTCGGCGGCGTTCACCGTTGACGGTGTCCAACAACGTCTCGGCCCGGTCGCGGCCGCCGCACTTCACCGCGAACAGGTCACGCCCGCGCGGCGGGTCGTCACCGACGACGATCCGCTCGACGTCCTGATCCGCTTCTTCGCCCTCGGCGACGCCGTGCCCGGTGAACTGCTGGACGTCGCGGTCCCGGGCCTGCGGTCGCACGGACTGCGTGAGCTGGGACTGCTGGCCGATGACGGGCGAGCACGATTCGACCTGCGACCGCACGCCGACGACACCCACGACTGGTGGGTCGTCTCCGACCTGTCCGAACTGGTCACCGGCGGACCCCTGCCCGACGACCACGTGCTCGGCATCGGAGGAGCCTCCACCACTCTCGCCTCCTGGACGGTGCGCCGCCCGGCGGCGCGCGCCCTCGACATGGGAGCCGGCTGTGGCGTCCAGGCTCTGCACCTCGGCGCGCACTGCGAACGGATCGTCGCCACCGATCTGTCGGCGCGGGCCGTCGAGATCCTTCGGTTCAACGCGGTGCTCAACCGCGAGCGGTGGGACGTTCGGTCGGGCTCGCTGTTCGAACCGGTGGCCGGCGAAGGCTTCGATCTGATCGTCAGCAACCCGCCGTTCGTGATCACCCCACGTGTCGCCGGCGTGCCGTTGTTCGAGTACCGCGACGGCGGAATGGTGGGCGATTCTCTTGTCCGCACCGTCGTCCAGCAGGTCGAAGCGCATCTCGAACCCGGCGGCGTCGCCCAACTCCTCGGCAACTGGGAGGTGCCGGCCGGCACCGACTGGCAGGACGTCGTCCGGCAGTGGCTCGCCCCGACCGAGCTGGACGCCTGGGTCGTACAGCGCGAGACCCAGGACCCGGCCGAGTACGCCGAACTGTGGATCCGCGATGGGGGTCACCGCCCCGGTACCGAGGCGTACGAGCGCATGTATGCCGCCTGGCTGGACGACTTCGACGCCCGCGGCGTCGCAAGCATCGGTTTCGGCGTCATCACGCTGCAACGTCCGGCGACCAAGCGCCGCCGCTTCCAGGTGCTCGAAGAACACAGCGGCCCGGTCGCCTCGCCGATGGGCCCGGCCGTCGACGCCGAACTCGCGGCGCTCACCTGGTGCGCCGAGCATCCGGACGAGGTGCTCGACCAGAGCTGGCGGGTCGCCGACGACGTCACCGAGGAACGGTTCGCCGCTCCCGGCGCCGACGACCCATCGGTCATCCGCATCACCCAGGGCGGCGGGCTCGGCCGGCAGCTGCACATCGACACCGCGATCTCCGCCTACCTGAGTGTCGCCGACGGCGACCTCACCGCCCGTCAGGCGCTCGTCGCCATCGCAACCCTGCTCGAACGCGACGAGCGCGATCTGCTCGAACGTGCGCAGCCGATCGTGACCCGCCTCGTGGAGACCGGTTTCCTGGTCCGCGCCTGACGCGACGCCGGTGAGGTGCGCCACACCGGCGTGGGCCGATTCAGCGCAAACCTGCGGGAGGCGTTACCTTCAAGGCGGCTCGCGTCGAAGCAGCGACGAATCCGCTGCACGCAGCCGCAGACAAGGAGCACATCGAAGTGTCGCGCAAGCTGGTCATCGTCGAGTCGCCCGCCAAGGCGAAGAAAATCGGCAGCTTCCTCGGGCCCGACTACGTAGTCGACGCGAGCGCCGGTCACATCCGTGACCTGCCCACCCCGTCCGAACTGCCGGCCGACATGAAGAAGGGCCCGTTCGGCAAGTTCGCGGTCGACGTCGACAACGGCTTCGAGGCCTACTACGTCGTCGATGCCGACAAGAAGAAGAAGGTCTCCGAGCTCAAGCGCGCCCTCAAGGACGCCGACGAACTCCTGCTCGCCACCGATGAGGACCGTGAGGGCGAGGCCATCGCGTGGCACCTGCTCGAGGTGCTGAAGCCCAAGGTGCCGGTCAAGCGCATGGTGTTCCACGAGATCACCAAGGAAGCGATCCAGCGCGCCGCCAACAACACCCGCGACCTCGACACCTACTTGGTCGACGCCCAGGAGACCCGCCGTATCCTCGACCGTCTCTACGGCTACGAGATCAGCCCGGTCCTGTGGCGCAAGGTCCGTCAGGGCCTGTCCGGCGGACGCGTCCAGTCGGTCGTCACCCGGATGATCGTCGAGCGCGAGCGGGAGCGCATGGCGTTCCGGGCCGCCTCCTACTGGGATGTCGACGGCGAGTTCACGGTCAACGGTGGGCAGCAGTTCGGCGCACGCCTCACCGGTCTGGACGGCACGCGGGTCGCGACCGGCCGCGATTTCAACGACGCCGGTGAACTCACCGCCAAGGACGTCGTCCACCTCGACTCCCAGCGCGCGAATGCGGTTGCCGAGGCTGCCCGTGCCAGCCACGCCGACGTAACCTCCGTCCAGGAGAAGCCGTACACCCGGCGTCCGAGTGCGCCGTTCATCACCTCGACGTTGCAGCAGGAAGCCAGCCGCAAACTGCGTCTGTCCAGCCGCGACACGATGCGGGCCGCGCAGCGCCTGTACGAGAACGGCTACATCACCTACATGCGTACCGACTCGGTCGTGCTCAGCGAGTCGGCGCTCACCGCTGCTCGAGCTCAGGCTCGTGATCTGTACGGCGCCGAGTATGTGCCGGACGCCCCGCGTCGATATGCCGGCAAGGCCAAGGGTGCGCAGGAGGCGCACGAGGCGATCCGCCCCGCCGGTGATCGTTTCCGCACTCCGGCACAGGTGGCCGGCGAGTTGCGCGGCACCGAATTCGCTCTCTACGAACTGATCTGGAAGCGCACCGTCGCCTCGCAGATGGCGGACGCCCGCGGCTCGACCGCGACCGTCAAGCTGGCCGTCCCGGTCGACGCGGCGGGTGCGAAGTCGGCGGAGTTCACCGCCAGCGGCACCGTCATCACCTTCCGCGGCTTCCTGGCTGCGTACGAGGAAGGCCGCGACGTCGAGCGGGGCGCCGACGGCACCCCGACCGAGCGCCGTCTGCCGAAGCTGTCCGAGGGTGTGCGCCTGGAGGTGTTGGACGCCGAGGCCAAGGGGCACGAGACCTCCCCGCCGCCTCGCTACACCGAGGCTTCGATCGTGAAGGCGATGGAGGACAAAGGCATCGGCCGCCCGTCGACCTACGAGCCCACGATCGCCACTATCACCAACCGTGGCTACATCAACAAGCGCGGGTCTGCGCTCATCCCGACCTGGCTCGCGTTCGCGGTGACCCGGCTGATGGAGGAGCACTTCCCGAGCCTGGTCGACTACGACTTCACCGCCTCGATGGAGGAGGACCTCGATCAGATCGCCAGCGGTAACGAGCAGCGCGTTGCCTGGCTGACCAAGTTCTACTTCGGGGGACCACAGGAGTCGCGCGAGGGTCTGCGCCGGATGGTCGAGGACCTCGGTGAGATCGACGCCCGCGAGATCTCGACCATCCGGATCGGCGACAACATCGCGGTCCGCGTCGGGCGGTACGGCCCGTACGTCGAGGAGCTCGCCCCGGCGGGCATCGACCCGAACACCGGCGAGGTCACCGAGGGCGCCGAGGTGAAGGACCCGCGCCGTGCGTCCATCACCGACGACATCGCGCCGGACGAGATGACGCCGGAGAAGGCCCGCGAACTGCTCGAACAGGCCGGCGACGACGGACGCGTGCTCGGCACGGACCCGCAGTCCGGCCATGAGATCGTCGCGAAGGCCGGCCGTTACGGCCCGTACGTCACCGAGGTGCTGCCCGAGCCCGAGGGCGAGGAGAAGCCCAAGCGTGGCGCCAAGAAGGCGAAGCCGCGCACGGCGTCGCTGTTCAAGGACATGGACCTGGGCACGATCGAACTCGACACCGCGCTGAAGCTGCTCAGCCTGCCGCGCGTTGTCGGTGAGACGACGGACGACAAGGGCGAGACGGTCGAGATCACTGCCCAGAACGGCCGCTACGGGCCCTACCTGAAGAAGGGCACCGACTCACGGTCGTTGCAGACCGAGGCGCAGATCTTCGACATCACGCTGGACGAGGCGCTCGCGATCTACGCACAGCCCAAGCAGCGCGGTCGCGCGGCGGTGGCACCGTTGAAGGAGCTCGGAGAGGACCCCGCGTCGGGCAAGCCGGTCGTGGTGAAGGACGGACGGTTCGGGCCGTACGTCACCGACGGCGAGACCAACGCGACGCTGCGCAAGGACGACGACCCGTCGACGATCACGCCCGAGCGCGGGTTCGAACTGCTCGCCGAGAAGCGGGCCAAGGGACCGACCACCCGTAAACGGGCGGCGAAGAAGACAGCCAAGAAGACGACGAAGAAGGCTGCTGCCAAGAAGACGACCGCGAAGAAGGCCACTGCCAAGAAGGCGAGCGGCTGAGGGTTCCGTGAAGTTCGGTTTGCGTCAACTCCCCCCGTAGGCAGGAGAAACCGGTCAGAATCTGTTCGGAACTACGGGGAACCGAACTGCCGGGGGCGTCGTCACACAGGCAGTTCCGCTTCGACACACAGGGAGAAACAACATGTCCAGCACCGCCATGCGCAACCGCGTCGCCGTCACCTCGCTCGCACTGGTCGGCGCGCTCGGCCTGACCGCTTGCAACAGCGACACGACCGTCACCAACTCCTCGAGCACGTCGTCCTCGACCAGCTCGGAGTCCACCAGCACCTCCGAGTCGCCTTCCAGCTCGCAGACCTCGACATCCACTTCCGAGTCGAGCACGACCTCGGAGTCGCCGACCAGCTCGGAGACCTCGTCGGCGTCCTCGGAGTCCAGCACCACCGCTGACTCCGGCCCGACCGATGTCACCCCGCGTGGCACCACCATGAAGTTCAACCAGCCGGCCGTGATCGACGAGAGCGGCAAGGTCTTCCGTCTGACCGTCAAGGAACTGAAGGCCGCCCCGGAGTCGATCTACAGCGAGAAGAACCTGAAGAAGTCCGACGGCACCGTTTACTACATCAACTTCGATGTGAGCCCGGTCAAGACCAGTGGCAGCTTCTACTCCAGTTCGGTGAACGGCCTGTGGCTGTACCCGTCCTTCGGTTCGGGCCAGAAGGCGAAGCGCATGTACGGCTCGACCGACGACTGCAAGAGCGGTTACGAGAAGATCGAGGTCGGCCAGTCCGGCAGCGGCTGTTACATCTACCAGATCACCGGTGCCACCTCGAAGACGGTGACCTACGCCAACTCCAAGAACCGCCTCACCTGGGAGTGACCCCTTCCTGAGCGGGCGCTTGAGAACGGGCGGAGCCGGTCGGCTCCGCCCGTTCCTCGTGTCCGGTGTCAGCCGAAGGGCAACGGCTCACGCGTGAACTTGTAGGTGGCCCAATTCATCTGTCGCACAGCACCGTTCGAGTCACGGCGGACGACCAGGCGTTCACCCTTCTCACGCCCGGCGATGGTGCGGAAGACGTCGTCCTCCAGCTTCTCGAAGACCGACCACTTCGCGGTGTCCGGCGCACGGTCGAGCTTGGCCTGCAGTTGTCCGTCGCGGATGACGAACGTGAAGCCGGACCCTTCGGAGAACCAGCGCCCGGTGAGCTCGGTGAAGCCGTCGGGTGTCGTGGAACCGGGCATCCACGGCTTCGGTATCGCCGGATCCTCCTGTGCCACAAAGGATCCGAGCTTGACCGCTGTGACATCGGGTTCGATCGCATTGGTGGCGTTCATGAGGACGCCGGCGCTTACACCCGAGTCCGCATGGGAGAAGAAACCCGTGATGCCGCCGGGCAGGCCGCCGGTGTGGCCGAACCAGGTGCGTCCGTCCTTGCGGACGAGTTGGAAGCCCAGGCCCCAACCGCCGCCCCACGATCCGTCGACCAGCAGTTGCGGTGTGGTCATCTCCTCGACGGTGTCCTTGCGCAGCACACTGTCGTCGGGATCGAGCAGGAACTGGTGCCAGCGCATCATGTCGCCGAGAGTGCTGCACAACGCACCCGCGGCGGACGTGGCTCCCTTGTCCAACAACGGTTCTCGCACCGGTACATCGGTGAACGGTGCCACGTAGTACTGGCCGGAGTGCGGTGCAGCGAGCTGCAGCGTGGACCGCTTGAGTCCGATCGGGTCCAGGAGCCGGGTCTGCAGCGACTGCTCCCACTCGCGGCCGTCGAGCCGCGCAACCAGCTCGCCCAGCAGTGCGTACCCGAGGTTCGAGTAGTGCCACACAAGGTGCGGTCGGCCGATGCGTTCGGCCTCGTTCCAGCCCGCGACCAGGCCCTCTCGGTCCGGGAATTGCAGTGTGTCCCAGACGTCTCCGACGGGTTCGCGCTGCATCCCGCTGCCGTGGATCAGCAACTGACGGACGGTCACCGCGCCGTGCTCGACGCCGGGGAGGTGCTGGTCGAGCCGATCGTCGAGGTCGACTCTGCCCTCGTCCCGCAGCTGCATCACCAGCGCCGCGGTGAACGTCTTGGTGTTGGACGCGACCAGGAACTGGGTGTCGTCGCCGAGCGGCACGGACGGGTCGTCGAGGTCGGCGGACCCGACGGCCGTCGACCACGCGATCGCGCCGTCCCGAGCGACACCCGCTACGAGTCCCGGTGTGCGACTGTCGATCTGGGCCCTGCGGGCGATTCGTTCGAGGTCTCGGGTGAGCGGTTCGGCGAGTCGACTCTGCATGGCCCGACCCTACGCCCGAGATGTTCACCTCGACGTTGCCGTGGCGTCGGACGGGTCGCGCACGATGGCTTGATACCAGGGGTGGCGACTGCAAGGGATGGCGATGAGCGACACGGCAGAGGTGAGTGTGCCCTGGCACGTCGCCGACCGCGGCTTCGTCCTGGTGCCGGAAGTCGGCGCGATCCGGTTGTCCTGGAAGCCCTTCGGTGCGGTGTCTGCCTACGAGGTGCACGGTGTGCAGGGTCGTCGGGAGAACTGGCGTCCGAACAGCGCCACCTTGCTCTCGGTGACGACCGGGACCCGTTTCGTCCACCGCGGTCTTGGTCCCCGCTCCGGCACGTGGTCCTACCGCATCATCGCGGTCACCAGTCACGACGAACACCTCATGACCACCATCGCCGTGGCGTCCTCACGGACATCGGTCACGGTGACCGGTCGGCCGGTGGCCGTCGTCGGTGCGTTCGACGGCAACGGCCTCGACCTGGCGATCAGCACCTCGGGTTTCGTGCACTACCGGACGACGTTCCCGGCCGATGTCGACTTCCGGTACGGGTTCGACCGCCCCGACCGACGCTGGAGCTATGTGCAGCCCGGACCGGAGGACGCCTGGGCCGGTCGCCGCAGTCACCGCTTCCGGCTGCGTTTCGACCTCGACCAGATCCCTACCGACGACCTCGACCTGGCACTTTGGCTGGTGGATCGACATCCCACCCGCGCCGGCTCGGCGAGCATCGAGGTGAACGGGCAGGCGCTGGAGTCGCTGCTGTTCGACGAGACCATCGGCGAGGTGCACGCGAGCCTCGTCGTCCCCGGTTCGGGAGCCGGGCCGGCCCACTTCGAGGCGGCCGTGCCGCGCGAGGCTCTACGTCTCGGCGAGAACGTGCTCGACATCGCCAAGGACCACGGCAGTTGGATCGCGTACGACGCGGTCGGCATCTTCGCCCGCTGAGCGGTCTGCGGGATCCGCAGGGCGCGTGTCGGTGGGCTCGCCTAGGCTTGCCGCCATGTCGAACGCCACCGGTTTCATCGTCTTCGAAGGTGGCGACGGCGCCGGCAAGACCACCCAGATCGAGGCGCTGGCCCAGTGGTTGCGCTCCGTCGAGCGCACAGTAGCGGTCACCCGTGAACCCGGCGGCACCCCCTTGGGCGCCCAGATCCGGCAGTTGCTCCTGCACGGCGATCACGTCGAGCCGCGAGCCGAGGCGCTGCTGTTCGCAGCCGACCGTGCCCACCACATCGCGACGCTGGTCCGTCCGGCGCTCGAGCGCGGTGACGTCGTGCTGCAGGACCGTTACCTCGACTCCTCGGTTGCTTATCAGGGGGAGGGGCGTGATCTCGATGCCGACGACGTCCGCCGCCTGTCGATGTGGGCGACCCACGATCTGGTCCCCGACCTGACGATCGTCCTGGACGTCGACCCCGCCGTCGGCAGGGCCCGCCGCGGCGACTCCCACGACCGGCTGGAGCGGGAGGCGGACGACTTCCATCACCGGGTCCGTCAGCAGTTCTTGGCCATGGCGCGCCAGGCACCCGAGCGTTACCTCGTCCTCGACGCCGCACGCGACCGGGACGAGCTCGCCGGCGAGATCCGCACCCGTGTCACCGCGTTGCTCGGGATGAGGGCATGAGTCCGGCCACCGGAGTGGAGTCCGGCGTCTGGGCCGATGTCGTCGGTCAGCCCGAGGTCGTCGCCACGCTGCAGCGAGCAGTCACCACCCCGGGCTCCATGACGCACGCGTGGTTGTTCACGGGCCCGCCTGGTTCGGGACGCTCCACCGCGGCCCGGGCGTTCGCCGCCGCTCTGCAGTGCCCCGACAACGGGTGTGGCGCCTGCCGGGAATGTCGAACGGTGATCGACGGCTCGCACGCCGATCTCACCGTGTTGGCCACGCAGGGTCTGTCGATCCAGGTGCGCGACGCCCGCGAACTCGCCGTCGCCGCTCAGCACTCGCCGTCCGTCGGGCCGTGGCAGGTCATCCTCATCGAGGACGCCGACCGCCTCACCGAGCGCGCCGCCGATGCCCTGCTGAAGGCCTTGGAGGAACCGGTCGCCCGCACCGTGTGGTTGCTGTGCGCACCCAGCCTCGAGGACGTCATCATCACCATCCGCTCCCGCTCAAGGCACGTGCGGTTGCGCACCCCGTCCATCGAGGCGGTGGCCGACCTGCTCGAGCGTCGCGACGGCGTCCCGAAGGAACAGGGTCTGCTCGCCGCTGCAGCGGCACAGTCCCATGTCGGTCTGGCCAAGCGCCTGGCCAAGGACGACGCCGCCCGGGGGCGGCGCTCCGACACCCTCAACCTCGCCGGGTCCATCCGGTCGCTCGGCGACGCGATCCGCGCGGCCGAGGCACTCGACAGCCTCGCCAAGCAGGAGTCGGCAGCAGCCGCAGGTGAACGCGACGCGGCCGAACGCGAGCGACTGCTCGAGCAGCTCGGCGCCGATGCCGCAGCCCGCACCCAGCCACCGCACGTCCGTTCACAATTGGCGGCGCTGGAGAAAGAACAGAAGACCCGCGCCACGCGCATCACCCGTGATGTCATCGACCGGTCTCTGGTCGATCTGATGTCGATCTACCGCGACGCGCTGGTGACGCAGACGGGTAGCCGGGTCCCATTGATCAACCAGGACCACCGCGTCCAGGTCGAGACCCTCGCGCAGCACGCCCCCGAATCGTTGCTCGGGGCGATGGACGCGATCGGCACCGCCCGCGAGCGCATCGACGCCAACGTCCCGCCGCTGCTGGCCCTGGAAGCGATGATGATCTCGCTGCGCGTGCAGGTATGACCTGACGTAGCGTTGAGGACCATGAGCCGCACCTCACTCACCTCCTCGCGCCGAACTGGACGGTCGACGCTCGCACTGCTCGCCGCGTCCGCGCTGGCCCTCAGCGCCTGCAGCGGTGGTTCGGACGACGGGGCGAGCACCTCGTCCCCAGTCGGCTCCCAGCCCTCGTCCGGCGCCGCCACGACGTCCGGTTCTTCTTCGACCGGCGCGGCGGACCCAGCCAAGGCGCTGGAGAAGTTCTACACGCAGAAGCTGACGTGGGGCGACTGCGAAGGGGTGAAGTGCGCCAAGCTCACCGTTCCGGTCGACTACGCCGACCCGGGTGGCCAGACGATCCAACTCGCGTTGTCGAAGGTCGCCGCGAAGGGCAAGGCCAAAGGCTCCCTCGTGGTCAACCCGGGCGGTCCCGGGGCGAGCGGCTACGACTACGGCGCGATGGCCGACGGGGTCGTGACGCCGAAGGTGCTCGAGTCGTTCGACGTCGTCGGGTTCGACCCGCGCGGCGTGGGGCGCTCGGCGCCGATCACCTGTGCGTCCGACGCCGAGATGGACACCATGCTCGGCATCGACCCGACTCCCGACGACAAGACCGAGCAGTCCTCGGTGCAGAAGTCGGTCGGCACCTTCGCGCAGGCCTGCAAGGACAAGGCCGGACCGCTGCTCGGGCACGTCTCCACCGTCGAGGTGGCCAAGGATCTCGACGTGCTGCGCGCCGCACTCGGCAGCGAGAAGCTGGACTACCTCGGCTTCTCCTACGGAACCTTCATCGGATCGACCTACGCCGACCTGTTCCCCCAGCGCGTCGGACGCTTCGTGCTCGACGGCGTGGTGCCGCCCGACGTCACCTCCCAGGAGATGAACCTCGGACAGGCCACCGGATTCGAGGCAGCGACCCGCAGCTATGTCGAGGACTGTGTCAGCAAGGGCGACTGCTATCTCGGCTCGACCGTCGACGCCGGCATGCAGCGCATCCGCACATTCCTGAAGCAGCTCGACGCCAAGCCGTTGCCGATCTCCGGTGAAGGCCCGGTCACCCGGTTCACCGAGGGCTGGGCCACGCTCGGTCTCGCGCTCGGGTTCTACTCCAAGGCGAGTTGGCCGTCCCTGACCGAGGCGCTGAAGGCGGCGATGGGCGGCGACCCCAAGCCGTTGATGGCAATGGCCAACCAGTACGCCGGCCGACAGGCCAACGGTGCCTACCAGGACAACTCGATGCAGGCGTTCTACGCGGTGTCGTGTCTCGACCGTAAGGCGAGCAACAACCTGGACGAATATGCAAAGGACGCAACGGAGTTCGCCAAGAAGGCGCCGACCTGGGGCAACATGCTGGCCTGGGGTTCGCTCACCTGCGGCGAGTGGAAGGTGCCGGCGACCGGCAAGCAGAAGAAGGTCACCGCCGAAGGCACCGGCCCGATCCTGGTGATCGGCAACACCCGTGACCCCGCGACGCCGCTCGCCTTCGCGCAGCGTCTGGCAAAGGACCTCAAGCACGCGCGCCTGCTCACCTTCGACGCCGACGGACATACCGCCTACGGCCAGAGCGAGTGCGTCAACGACGCCGTCGACGGGTACTTGCTGAACGGCACTCTGCCGCCGGACGGCCAGACCTGCTGACGGCGAACCTCGCCCGCACGACCGCGTACCTCGCGGGCAGTCGTACGGTTCTCGGGTGAGTTTTCGACCCGTTGCCCTGTTCGACTTCGACGGCACCCTGGCCGACACGATCCCGCTGATCGTGCAGTCCTACCACCACACCTTGGAGACCTCCGGGTTGCCGGCGGTGGACGAGGTGGAGGTGCGTTCGTGGATCGGGCGTCCGCTGCAGCCGGTGTTCGAGGAGCGTTACCCGGGCCGCGGCGAAGAGCTGACCGCGACCTACCGTGACTGGAACCTCGCCCAGCACGACGCCCTGATCGAGCGCGTCGAGGGCATGCCGGAGCTGCTGAAGTCGCTGTCCGACAAGGGGATTCGGCTCGGCGTCGTTTCATCGAAGAAGGCGTCCACCGTCCTGCAGGGATTGCGGGTGGTCGGGTTGGACGAGGCGATCGACGTGCTGGCCGGGATGGACGAGACGGCCAAGCACAAGCCCGAACCCGACCCGCTGCTGTTCGCCGCCGATGCTCTCGGTGCCGACCCGTCGGACTGCGTGTACATCGGTGACGCGGACGTCGACGTGCTGGCCGCTCGCGCGGCGGGCATGGCGTCCGTCGCGGTGACCTGGGGTGCCGGTACGCGTGAGGTGCTGGAGTCACTGGACCCCGACGCGATCGTCGACACGGTGGACGAACTGCGGGAGTTCCTGCTCAGCGGCTGACCCGTGCGGCCTTGGCGTTGAGGTAGCGCTGCTCGGGGATGCTGTGCGTCAGGCTCGCCGCGAGAGCGAACGCCGCGTCGGCCGGCTCATCCTCCCCGGCGAGTTCGAGCAGGTGCGCGCGGGTGTCATGGAGTCGGTGGTTCCCCCGTTGTGCCGGGTCGGCGAGCAGCGGTCGGTCGGCGCGGTGAGCCCGGCCTCACGGATCGTGGTCTTCGCGCGACTGATCCGTTGCCCGATGGTCGCCGAGGGCATGAGCAGCTGATCGTCACTGGTCCTCGCCGCCGGGCCACATCGTCGGCCGCAACTCGATCGTCTCGCCCGGACCGGCGAACTTCACCGCGACTTCTTCGGCGCGAGCGCGGTCCTGCACATCGATCAGGAAGAAGCCGGCGAACTGTTCCTTGGTCTCGGCGTACGGGCCGTCGGACGCGATCGGGTCGCCGTTCTTGACCCGGTAGAGGGTCGAGGACTTCGGGTCGCCCAGTGCTTCGCCGCCGATCAGTTCACCCTGCTTGCCCAGTTCCTCCAGGAACGCGTCGGGCGTCAACCCGTGCTGTAGTTCGCCGGCGTCATGCATCCCGAACGCCGGAATCTCGGGATCGTCGTGGCCATGGGGCTTCGAACTGCAGCAGTTTGCGTACGACTCACCGTGGATTCCGAAGTGGATCGACGAAGAAAGGCCCCCGGCGGACCGGGGGCCTTGACTGAGCCGCTTGTCGGAATCGAACCGACGACCTATTCATTACGAGTGAATCGCTCTGGCCAACTGAGCTAAAGCGGCGCCGCAACCGGCAGCGCGGACGCGCACGGATGCGATCAGCGAGTATACGCGCCGGGTGTGTATCCGCCGAATCGAGCGGCCGGACTACGGCCGATCGCTCGGGGCTGCGATCATCGAGGGGTGAACGAGCTCGCCATGTTGCCCGCGAAGTCCGAAGCTCTCGGGATGGGACCGACGTTCATCATGTTCTCGATGGGGTTCGTCGCGATCTTCGTGATCATGGTGATGATCGGCGAACGCCGTAATCGCAACAAGCCGCGTCAGGAGCCGATCCGCAAGCCGGTGCTGGTGCAGAAGGACGAGGAGCGCAAGCGTCGCAAGGAGCAGGGCGACCTCTGAGTGCTGCCGGGACGACACCGATCCACCACTGCACGCCGAGTGGGCTCGGCATCGCAGCGCACCTTGGTTGAGCCGCGCTGCCTCCTTCGTCGGCAGCGCGGCTCAACCAGCGGCGTGGGTGGTTCGGCTCAGCCAGCGGAATCTGTAGCGCGGCTCAGTCAGCGTTGACGCGCTCGATGATCGCCTCGGCGACGTCGTCCGTGCGGGTCTCGGGCAACCAGTGCCCGGCCGGCAACTCGATGAAGCGGTACGGCCCGTCGCAGAATTCCTCGGTCTTCTCCGCCGCCGCACGGCCGAGTGCGAAGTCCTTGCTGCCCCAGATGTAGGTCGCCGGGATCGACACGTGCTTTGCGCCGCCGCCGTCCGACTTCTTGCGTCCGGGCTTGGCGTTCGCGACCAAGGAGGCGCGGCTGGACAAAGAGCGGTACCAACCCAGCGGTCCGTGCAACGACTCGCGGGTGCTGAAGCGAGCCACGTAGCGATCCGCGTACGAGTCGGGAAGTCCGGTGCGGGAGAACATCTTTCGCATCCCGCGCGACATCTGCAGTTCGGGCAGGAAAGGCACCTGGAACGCTGCCATGTACCAGCTCTTGCGCCACTGCCCGCCGTGCTGCAGTGCCCAGGCCATCGCAGCCGGGTGCGGCGTCGACAACACGGTCACCGTCGAGACCAGGTCGGGCCGGTGCGCCGCCATCGACCACGCGACCGCGCCTCCCCAGTCGTGCCCGACCAGGTGCACCTTCTCGGCGCCGCTCGCCTCGACCAGTGCCGCGATGTCGCCGATCAACTCACGGATGTCGTACGCCGCCCGACCCTTCGGCGTGGCGCCGGGGGAGTAGCCACGCTGGTCGGGGGCAAGTGTGCGCAGCCCGGCGTCGTTGAGACGACCTGACACACCCGTCCATGCGGTGCCATCCTGTGGGAAGCCGTGCAGCAGAACGACCACCTCACCGTCGCGGGGGCCGCTGTCGGTCACGTCGAAGACCAGTCCGTCACGCGCGAAATTCTTCATGGGGACGAGCCTGACACGTCGAACCCACAAAGGAGGACGAAGTGAGCACGGCGCCGGTTGCGTATCCACTCGGCGGACGACGGGCCTGGTTCGTCTGGGGCGCAGCGCTGCTGGTCTACGTGCTCGCCGTCTTCCACCGGGCCTCGCTCGGCATCGCGGGGGTGCTCGCTGCCGAACGCTTCCACATCACCTCGGCGCAGCTGGCCGCTTTCACCATGGTGCAGCTGCTGGTCTACGCCGCGATGCAGGTGCCGGTCGGAGCGATGCTCGACCGCTTCGGCTCGCGCGCCCTGCTGACCACCGGTCTGGCGATGATGACCCTCGCACAGACCGGGTTCGCGTTCGCCCACACGTTCGGAGCCGGCGTGCTCGCGCGGGTGTTCGTGGGCATGGGGGACGCGATGGTGTTCGTGTCCGTGCTGCGACTGGTCGCGCTGTGGTTTCCGCCGGCGCGGTCCGCGATGGTCACCCAGGCGACCGGATGGGCCGGACAGGTCGGCTCGATCCTTGCCGCGGGTCCGTTGTCGGCCGCCCTGCACACGTACGGCTGGCAGCGATCGTTCCTGATCGCGTCCGGTTCCGGTGTGGTCGTCGCGATCGTCATGCTGCTGGTCGTCCGCGACACCCCCTACCTCGACCCGAATCGCACGAAGCTGCGCATGCGCTCCGTCGGACGCGCGTTGCGTTCGGCCTGGCGGACGCCGGGCACCCAGCTCGGCCTGTGGTGCCATTTCACCGCACAGTTCAGCGCGACGGTCTTTGCGATGATCTGGGGATTCCCGTACCTGACCGTCGGATTGGGGATGTCCTCGGGGGAGGCGAGTGCCCTGCTCACGCTGATGGTGATCACCGGGATCATGGTCTCGCCGTTCATCGGCGGGTTCACCGTCCGCTTCCCGTATTCGCGGTCGACGCTCGTGCTCGGCCTCGTTCTCGCCATCGTGGCGACGTGGACGGTCGTGCTGCTGTGGCCTGGACGTCCGCCGACCCCGCTGGTCGTGCTGCTCGGCATCATGATGTCGATCGGCGGACCCGGATCGATGGTCGGCTTCGACCTCGCCCGCACCTTCAACCCGCCGGACCGCATCGGCTCGGCCACCGGCATCGTCAACGTCGGTGGGTTCACCGCATCCCTGTGCACCGTCGTCCTCATCGGCGTGGTGCTCGACCGTGTCTCCCCGGGTGGGCCTGCGACCTGGACCAACAACAGCTTCCGAGCGGCGTGGTGCGTTCAGTACATCGTCTGGACGATCGGCATCGTGCAGATCGTGCGGCTGCGTCGTCTGGCCCGGGCGGAGATCGACACCAACCCCGAGATGGAGCACCTGCGTCGCCGGATCTCCAAGCGGCACGGCTGACCAGCCCGCCGCCGTTACGCTCGCACCTGACGTACGAGCGTGCGGAAGGGAAGCAGTGCTGAAACAAGTGTTGGCCGGTGGCGCCGTCGTTCTGCTGGCTGTCGGCGGTTACGGCGTGCTGGACGTTCACGACAAGGTTCCCGGCATCCTCACCCTCGACAGCACCAGCCCTTCACCCGTGCCATTGCCCTCGCAGACCACCCCGGCGCCGTCGTACCCCGCCCCGAAACCGCCGTCCGCGCCGTCCGCAGTGCCCGTCGCGTCTGGGCAACCGTTGAGCGCCCCGCAGGTGGCCGCTGCGTTGAAGCGACCGCTCGCGTCCAAGGGCTACCTGAAGGACACCTCGGTCGTCGTACGCGACGCGGCGACCGGCGCGACCCTCTTCGACCAAGCCGGCGCGCGCGCCCTCATCCCGGCATCGACCACGAAACTGCTCGCGGCCTGGGCTGTCGCCACGACCATGGACCTGAACAAGCCGTTCACGACGAAGGTGGTCGACCACGGCGGACAGCCCGTGCTCGTTGCCGGCGGAGACACGGTCCTCGCGCCGGGCAAGGGTGATCCGAACCAGATCGTCGGTCACGCCGGCGTCGCCGATCTGGCCGCACAGGTCGCGACCGGGCTGAAGAAGCAGGGTCGCACCTCGGTGACCGTCGGCCTCGACACCACCACCTACGCACCCGGTCCGGACGCGGTGAGGACCTGGCACCCCGACTACCTCGGGATGGGATTCTCGGCCCGGATCGCGCAACTCGGCCTGTCCACCGAGCGCTCACAACCCCCGAAGCCTGCCGCAGCCGACCCGAACAGGTCGGTGCTGAACGCGTTGATCTCCGAACTCGGCAAGCGCGGCATCACCGCGGTCGCCGGCGGCGAGGTCAAGTCCGCAGCTGGAGTCCCCGTACTCGGGTCGGTGCAGAGTGCCCCGTTGATCGACGTGCTCGGTCAAGCGATGCGTGACAGTGACAACGCGATGATCGAATCCCTCACGCGCGCAGCTGCATTCGGTAAGGGCGTACCCAGTGACTCTGTCACGACATGGGTGAGTTCCCTGCTCGAGAAGGACGGGTTCGACACCACCGGCGTGAAGCTCGCCGATGTCAGCGGACTGTCCGACGGCACCACGATCCCGGCGAAGCTGTTGAGCGACCTGCTCGTTGCCGGCACGACCGGCAAGAGCAAGCCCTTCCAGGAAGTACTCGCCCGCGAGTCGGTCGCTGCCTGGAACGGCACCCTGCACGACCGCTACTCCCTCGACTCCGACAAGTGGGCCGCCGGTGAGGTGCGGGCCAAGACCGGCAGCCTGCCCGACGTCAGCTCACTCGCCGGCACGGTCGTCACCGATTCCGGACGCCTTCTCGTCTTCGCGATCACCAGCAACGGCCCGATGAACGGGGCCGGCGCGTGGGGCGTCCGCGCCGCGATCGACAACACCGTCGCGGCGCTCGCGAAGCTCTGACCGAACCGTCGCTTAGGTTGGCTGACATGTCGTACGTGGATTGGACCATCGCCCGCCGCATCGGACGACGCGTGGCCGGCGACGGCCCGACCGTGAGTCTGGGGGAGGCGCACGCCGTCACCGAGGATCTTCGGATCGCGGCAGAACGCGCCTACGAACCGGTCGCCTCCACTGCCCGCCTCGACACCACCGGTCATCCGCACTCGCCGGTGCACGTCGTGGACCGGGGCACCTGGATCGACGTCAACGTCAACTCGTTCGCATCGCTGACCGACCCGGTGATGGACAAACTGCTGGCCAAGCGGGCCGGCGGCCGGGCCACCCGGGCCGTGACGTCCAAGGTCTCCGGCACCGAGGCCGGCGGGTTGCTCGGATTCGTCTCGTCGAAGGTGCTGGGCCAGTACGACCTCGCCCCCGGTGGACAGCCGAGCCTGCTGCTCGTGGCTCCCAACATCGTTGCGGCAGAACGAGAACTGAACGTAGACAGCCACGACTTCCGGCTGTGGGTGTGCCTGCACGAGGAGACCCACCGAGTGCAGTTCACTGCCGTCCCATGGTTGCGCGATCACATGATCGACAGTTCGAGGTCACTGATGGTCGACCTGGTGCCCGACCCCGAGGCCATGCCGCAGAAGCTGAAGGAGATCAGCTCTCGGTTGCCGGCCGCGCTCAAGGAGGGCGGCAGCGGGCTCGCCGACGTGTTCGTCACGCCCGAGCAGCGCGAACGGGTCGCTGCGCTGACCGCCGTCATGTCGCTGCTGGAGGGCCACGCCGATGTCGTGATGGACGACGTCGGCCCTCAGGTCGTGCCCAGCGTCGAGGAGATCCGGCGCAAGTTCGACCAGCGGCGCAAGGGTGCCGGTTCGGTCGACCGGTTGTTGCGCCGATTGCTCGGGCTCGAGGCCAAGATGCGGCAGTACCGCGACGGCGCCGTCTTCTGCCGCGCGGTGATCGACAAGGTCGGTGTCGACGGACTCAACGAGGTCTGGACCTCACCGGAGACCCTGCCGACCGCCGTGGAGATCACCGAGCCCGAACGCTGGCTCGCCCGCGTCCATGGCTGAGTGGTCGGTCAGCGGTGCCCGGGCCTGACCCCGCGGTCGCCGCCATCCGCTTGGCCGTGCGGACCGCGCTGCGGGACAACGGGTTACGCCGGGTGATCGTCGGGTGCTCGGGCGGCGCAGACTCCACGGCCCTGGCTGCCGCCGTCGCCTTCGAGGCACCCAAGCTGGATGCAGAAGCGCTGGCGATGGTCGTCGATCACGGGCTCCAGGACGGCTCCGCGCAGATCGCGCAGGACGCGGCCGAACGCGTCCGCCGCCTCGGACTGTCCGCGCAGGTGGTCGCGGTCGAGGTCGCCGACAGCAAGGACGGTCCGGAGGCGGCAGCCCGCGCAGCGCGGTACGCGGCGCTCCGAGAAGCCGCCGCGCGGACGCAAGCGGACGCGATCCTGCTCGGCCACACCCAGGACGACCAGGCGGAGAGCGTGCTGCTCGGGCTCGTGCGGGGGTCCGGGCTCCGGTCGATCGCGGCGATGGCACCGGCCGGGCACGGCCTCGTCCGACCGCTGCTGCGCATCAGCCGGCAGCAGACCCGGCAGGCGTGCGCGGCCGAGGGATTGGTGTTCTGGGACGACCCGCACAACGACGACCCACGCTTCTCCCGGGTGCGTGTGCGGCGCGCGCTCGCCCACCTCGAAGGTGATCTCGGTCCGGGACTGATCAAGGGTCTTGCCCGCACGGCCGACCTCGCCCGCCAGGACGCCGACCACCTCGACGCCGAAACAGCAGCGCTGCAGGACCGCCTGGGTGGTGCGCCGTGGCCGGTGGAGGAGTTGACGGGCGTCCCGATCGCGATTCGCACCCGGTGGTGGCGCGGAGCGCTTGCGGCGCAGGGCGCGGTCATCGCCGACCTGTCCTCGACACACGTGGCATCCCTCGAGACCCTGCTCACCGGTTGGCGCGGGCAAGGACCCGTGGACGTCCCCGGACGGCTTCGGGTGCGACGAGGCACCGGGCAGATCCACGTCGAGCCCAGCGGTCAGGTTGAATAGGCCCATGGATTCCGCGCACCTCGGTGACGACCTCGACCACGTCCTGTACACGCAGGAGCAGATCCACGCCCGGCTCGAGGAGCTCGGCAAGGAGATCTGGGCCGACTACCACGACAAGGAAGTGCTGCTGGTCGGTGTTCTGAAGGGCGCGGTGTTGGTGATGGCCGACCTTATGCGTGCGCTGCCCGGCACCGTGACCATGGACTGGATGGCTGTGTCGTCGTATGGCTCGGGCACCAAATCCTCCGGCGTCGTCCGCATCCTGAAGGACCTCGACACCGACATCTCGAACCGGCACGTGCTGATCGTCGAGGACATCATCGACTCTGGACTGACCCTGAACTGGATCCGCAGCAACCTGCTGTCCCGCAACCCGGCTTCGCTGGAGATCTGCACCCTACTGCGCAAGCCCGAGGCCGCCAAGGTCGAGATCGATTGCAAGTACGTCGGCTTCGAGATCCCCAACGAGTTCGTCGTCGGTTACGGCCTGGATTTCGACGAGAAATACCGCAACTTGCGCGACATCGGCGTGCTCGCGCCGCACATGTACTCGTAGGCTTCGCAGGCTCAGCCCTGTCGTAGGGGTGGTCTCGATCGCGCTCGGTCGGTAACCCTCCCTCGCTACTCGACCACCGATGTGAGGTAGCCGGAACACAATTCGTCCCTGGTCCGTTGGGGCTTGGAGGATGGACCGATCGGTTTGCGCCGGTCCACCACGATGTAGCGTCGGTCAGCGAGTCGGCTGTCGGTCAGCTGGTAATGCACAGTGAGCAGGAGGCACGGGGCGACCACCCCGCACGTACATGAAATCGAAGCGTCTCGTCCGCGGCCCCTGGCTGCTGATCGCCCTCGTCATCGCGGGTGCGTTCATCTGGTTCTCCGTCGGCAATGCCGGTGGCTACCAGAAGATCGACACCTCAGAAGCCCAGAAGCTCATCGCCAACAAGCAGGTGGAGTCGGCCAAGCTCACGCCCGACAGCATCAACCTGACGCTGAAGACGGCGTACACCGGTGGTGAGGCCAAGGACGCCAAGAAGGTCCAGGCCGATTACGTCACCGCCCGCGGCAACCACATCGTCCAGCTGCTGGAGAAGAATCCGCCGGCGAAGGGCTTCACCGACGATCCGGCCCGGCAGAACGTCTTCGTGTCGTTGCTGTTCACGATCCTGCCGCTGCTGCTGGTGCTCGGTGTCTTCTGGTTCATCCTGAGCCAGATGCAGGGCGGCGGTTCGCGCGTCATGCAGTTCGGCAAGTCGAAGGCGAAGCTCGCCACCAAGGACATGCCGACCGTCACCTTCTCCGACGTCGCCGGCGCCGATGAGGCGGTCGAGGAACTCCACGAGATCAAGGAGTTCCTGGAGTCACCGAAGAAGTTCCTGGACGTCGGCGCGAAGATCCCGAAGGGCGTGCTGCTCTACGGCCCGCCCGGTACCGGTAAGACCCTGCTGGCCCGCGCCGTTGCCGGCGAGGCAGGCGTCCCGTTCTACTCGATCTCCGGTTCCGATTTCGTCGAGATGTTCGTCGGTGTGGGTGCCTCTCGCGTCCGCGACCTGTTCAACCAGGCCAAGGAGAACGCCCCGGCGATCATCTTCGTCGACGAGATCGACGCCGTCGGCCGCCACCGTGGTGCCGGTCTGGGCGGTGGCCACGACGAGCGCGAGCAGACCCTCAACCAGTTGCTGGTCGAGATGGACGGCTTCGACGTCAAGACCAATGTCATCCTGATCGCGGCGACCAACCGTCCCGACATCCTCGACCCGGCGCTGCTGCGTCCGGGGCGTTTCGACCGTCAGATCGCGGTCGAGGCGCCCGACATGGCCGGCCGTCATCACATCCTGCAGGTGCACGCCAAGGGCAAACCGATGGCGAACGACGTCGACCTGCTCGCCGTCGCCCGTCGCACCCCGGGCTTCTCCGGTGCCGACCTCGCCAACGTGCTGAACGAGGCGGCCCTGCTGACCGCCCGCAGCAACGCGCAGATCATCGACAACCGTGCGCTCGACGAGGCCATCGACCGCGTCATGGCAGGCCCGCAGAAGAAGACCCGCGCGATGAGTGCCAAGGAACGCAAGATCACCGCGTACCACGAGGGCGGTCACGCGCTCGTCGCCGCGGCGATGAACCACACCGCGCCGGTCAGCAAGATCACGATCCTGCCGCGCGGCCGCGCTCTCGGGTACACGATGGTGCTGCCGATCGACGACAAGTACTCCACCACCCGTAACGAGTTGCTCGACCAGCTGGCGTACGCGCTCGGCGGACGTGTGGCCGAGGAGGTCGTGTTCCACGACCCGTCCACGGGTGCGTCCAACGACATCGAGAAGGCGACCGGTATGGCGCGCCAGATGGTCACGCAGTTCGGCATGAGCGAGCGCGTCGGCGCGGTCAAGCTCGGCTCCGGCAACTCCGAGGTCTTCCTCGGGCGCGACATGGGCCACGAGCGCGACTACTCCGAGGAGCTCGCGAGCGTCGTCGACGACGAGGTGCGCCGCTTCATCGAGGCCGCGCACGACGAGGCGTGGCACGCGATCAACGACAACCGCGACATCCTCGACGCCCTCGTGCTCGAACTCCTGGAGAAGGAGACGCTGAACGCCGAGCAGCTCGCCGAGATCTTCAAGGACGTGCACAAGCGTCCGAAGCGTCAGGTGTGGCTGTCCAGCGACCGCCGGTTCGTCAGCGACCGCCCGCCGGTCATGACCGAGGCCGAGAAGCGTGCGCTGGCCCAGGGCGTCGACCTCGACAAGGACGAGGAACGTCCGGTGGAGGCGATCGTCGAGGTGCCGGACGGTGGACGCATTGACCCGCCGGGCATTTGATCGTGATCGCGCCGCCGCGGCGGTGCGTGAGCTGCTGATCGCGGTCGGGGAGGACCCCGACCGCGACGGCCTGGTCGACACCCCGATGCGGGTCGCCAAGTCGTTCGAGGAAGTGTTCTCCGGCCTGGAGCAGGATCCTGCCGAGGTGCTCTCGCGCACCTTCGAGATCGATCACGACGAGCTGATCATCGTCAAGGACATTGAGCTCTACAGCACCTGCGAGCACCACCTGGTGCCCTTCCACGGCGTCGCACACGTCGGATACATCCCGGCCAAGGACGGACGAGTGACCGGGCTGTCGAAGATCGCCCGCTTGGTCGATGTGTTCGCCAAGCGTCCGCAGGTGCAGGAGCGGCTGACCACGCAGATCGCCGACGCGATCATCACCCACCTGGATGCCCAGGGCGTGCTGGTGGTCGTGGAATGCGAGCACCTGTGCATGTCGATGCGCGGCGTGCGTAAGCCCGGCGCGACGACGATCACCTCCGCGGTGCGAGGCGTGCTGCGTGACCCGGCGACCCGGTCCGAGGCGATGAGCCTGATGAAGGCTTCCTCGCCCCGATGACCGCCCGGTCGTTGCCGAAGCGGCCCGCCGACCGCCCGTTGGTCGTGGGCGTGGTCAACGTGACCCCCGATTCGTTCTCCGACGGCGGACGCTGGTTCGACCACGAAGCCGCGATCGCGCACGGTCGCGACCTCATCGCCCAGGGTGCCGACATCCTGGACGTCGGTGGCGAGTCGACCCGTCCAGGTGCCGAACGACCGTCCGCCCAGGATGAACAGGCCCGCGTGCTGCCGGTGGTCGAGGCTCTTGCTGGCGACGTGCCGATCTCGGTCGACACGATGCGCGCATCCGTGGCGCACGCGTGCGTCGAGGCCGGAGCAGCGATCGTGAATGATGTCAGCGGGGGCCTGGCCGATCCGGAAATGGCAACCATGGTCGCCGAGGTCGGGGCGCCGTACGTCGCCATGCACTGGCGCGGTCACAGCCACGACATGCAGACCCGCACGCAGTACGACGATGTGGTGGAGGACGTCCTGCGTGAGCTGAGCGAGCGCCGGGACGCACTGTTGGACAGCGGGATCCGTCCCCAGCTGTTGGTGCTCGACCCGGGCCTGGGTTTCGCCAAGACAGCCGCTCAGAACTGGGCGGTGTTGCGTGCCACGCCGCGCTTCATGGAACTCGGTCACGAATTGTTGGTCGGGGCCTCCCGTAAGTCCTTCCTCGGTCCGGTCGGATCGGTGGACGGTTCGCCGTTGCCCGCCGACCGGCGTGATGCCGCGACGGCTGCGGTCAGCGTGGTGCTGGCCCAGTCCGGGGTCTGGGCGATCCGCGTGCATGAGGTGCGCTCCACCAGGGCGGCCTGCGACGTCGTCGGCTCGCTGCGGGCGGCGCGATGAGCGACACGATCACGATCACCGGCCTCGAGGTCACCACCTGCCACGGAGTCCTTGCGAGCGAGAAGGTCGAGCCGCAGCGCTTCCTCGCCGACATCACGTTCGGCATCGACGTCCGCCGGGCCGGCGAGTCCGACGACCTCACCAGGTCGGTCAGCTACGCCGACGTCGCCCAGGCGGCCGAGGCCGTCCTGCGCGGCGAACCGGTCGATCTCATCGAGACTCTGGCCGAGCGCATCGCCGCGTCCACGCTTTCCTTTCCCGGGGTCGAGTCCGCCACCGTGACCATTCGCAAGCCGCAGGCTCCTGCCGGCGTCCCGTTCCACGACGCCCGGTTGGGTGGGCCCGCGGTCACCGTGCACCGCGAGCACGACCGTCCTGTCGTCATCGCAGCGGGTGCAAACCTCGGCGACCGGCAGGCGACGCTGGAGGCCGCGATCCGCGCGCTCGACGAGACCGACGGACTCACCGTCGTTGCGGTCGCGCCCCTCGTCGAGACCGACCCGGTCGGCGGACCTGACCAGCCCGACTACCTCAACACCGTCATCCTGGGCCGCTCGCGTCTGGCGCCGCAGACGCTGCTCGACCGGCTGCACCAGATCGAGCGCTGGCACCACCGCACCCGCGAAGTCCGTTGGGGGGCAAGGACGCTCGACCTCGATCTGATTCAGGTCGGCGACCCGTCCGACGGCTCCGATCTGAGCAGTGACACCGACGAGCTGACCCTGCCGCACCCGCGAGCCTGCGAGCGCGGTTTCGTGTTGGTGCCCTGGGCGAACCTCGACCCGGGTGCCCGGTTGCGCACCGCGGACGGCGTCCGCGCGGTCAGCGATCTCGCCGCCGAGGTCGACACCACCGGAGTCCGGGCGGTGAACGACTGATGCAGGACGGTGTCCAGGTGCGACACCCGGTGATCGCCGGCGTCATCGCTTTCGTGCTGTCCTACGGTTTCCTGCGCTTCTGGAGCACGCAGGGCAACACGATCCCGCAGATCAGTTGGTTCACTGTCGCGGTCATTGCGCTGATGGGCGGGCTGGTCGTCGCCGGCGGTTGGCAGATCCGCTCGTACCGCCGGCACACCGCGCGCCGGATGCCTGCGCCCCAGGTGGCCCGTCGGACGTTGGTCGCCGCACAGGCGTCCGCCCTCGTCGGCGGCGTGCTTGCCGGTTGGTATGCGGGTCATGCAGCGGCGGCATTGCACAACCTCGACTCCGACCGTCTGCGCGGCATCGCGATCGTCGCGGCGGCCTCGGCTCTCGCGTCCGTCGGTCTGGCGATCATCGGCTTCGTGGTGCAGCAGTGGTGCCGCATTGACGAGGACGACGACGACAAGAAGCCGAAGGGCGACGCCACTCCCGCGTGAGTTCGCCCGCTGGGCCCGGCTCAGTCGCCGCAGGGATCGGCCAGTCCGTTGCGATAGGCGTAAACGACCGCCTGCACGCGATCCCGTAGCGACAGTTTGCGCAGGATCTCCGAGACGTGACTCTTGACCGTCTCCTGGCCCACGACGAGGGTGGCGGCTATTTCCGCGTTCGACATGCCTCGGGCCAGCAGCCTCAGCACCTGACCCTCGCGGCCGGTGAGGCCGTGCTGTGCGGGTGTCGATCGCTGGACGCTGGTGCCTGCTCGGGTCAGTTCGTCCACCAGCCCCCGCGTCACGGTGGGCCCGAGCAACATCGACCCGGCAGCGACAGCGCGAACGCCTTCAATCAGGTGAGTTGCGGTGACGTCCTTCAACAGGAATCCGTGTGCGCCGGCGGCGAGGGCGGCCAGGACGTAGTCGTGCAGGTCGAACGTGGTCAGGATGAGCACCTTCGTCCGGTCGCTGATCCGAGCAGCTGCGGTGATGCCGTCCACCAACGGCATCCGGATGTCGACCACCGCCACGTCGGGAGCCGGACCGTCCAGGACGAGATCGACCAGTTCCTGACCGTTCGCCACCCGTCCGACCACGCTGAGGTCGGGTGCGGAGTCGAGGACCGCTGCGAATCCGTCGCGAATGATCGGCTGGTCGTCGGCGACGACGACCGTGATCGGCTCAGTCATGATGCGGCCCTGGTAGGACGGCTTCCAGGACGAACTGCCCGTCCACCAGTTGCGTCTGCAACTCTCCGCCCACCAACCGCAGGCGTTCGCGCATCCCGCTCAGGCCCCGTCCGGGCGTGAACTGTCCGGGCGCAGCCGGGTTGATGACCCGGATGACCGTCGAGCCGCTGATCTGCTCGAACTGCAGCAGAGCTTCCTGACCGGCCGCGTGACGGCGGACGTTGGTCAGTGCCTCCTGCACGATCCGGTAGGCGGTGGTGCCGGCGAGGTCACCCAACTCGGGAATCTCGCCCTCCATCTGGACGTCCGTGCCGCCGGCCCGCGCTTCTGCGACGAGAGTGCTGACGTCGTCCGCACGCGGCTGCGGTGAGGTGTCGGGTGAGCCCCCACTGCGGTGCAGCACCCCGAGCACCTCGCGCATCTCCTCCATCGCCAGGCGGGCATCGGACGCGATGTCAGCGAGTACCGTCCGTGCTTCGGGCGACAGATCAGGATCTGAGTACGGCGCCGTCTCGGCCCGAACGGCGACCAGGGAGATGCGGTGCGCGACGACGTCGTGCAGGTCGCAGGCGAGGCGGGTGCGTTCGTCGACCTCGGCCGTGCGCGCGTCGAGGCCGACGTCGCGTCGCATCATGTGCGCCACCCAGAGCGTGATCGTCACTGCGGCCAGGTACATCGCGGCGGAGACCAGTCGCTGCGCCACGCCGTGGTACTGGCTCTGAACCTCGACCGTGCCGATGTGCAGGATGCTCGATCCCCAGAAGCAGTAGATCAGCGGGATCGTCAGCGCGAGGGCGCCGAAGAGCCACCCCCGTGTCGGCTTGCGCCACATGGCCCCGAAAGCGACTCCGAGCATGGCAAGGAACGTCCCGAACTGCATGTGGAACGGCACGCCGAGCAGAGGAGCCAAGAGCAACGGCAGGGCCGCCAGCACCATCGCCAGGTACGGCCGGACGAACGTCACGAACGCAGCCGCGATGGACGGGAGAGCGGCCAGGACGACGAGCGAGCCGAGGAAGTCCTCGAATCGGTTGTCGTACGGCAGTCGGTAGGCGGGGAAACTGAGCGACATTGCGCCGATTGCCCACACGCAGGCGGCGATCCAGAAGCGTCCCGGGACTTGCGCGGCCGATCGGGCAGGCGATTCGTACGTCATGGGTTCATCCTCGGGACGGCGACTCGTGGCGGCCATCCCCGTCGGAGCGATCTTCGTTCCCCCGTGCGGGGGAGATGGGTTGCGCGGCAATGAGATCGGTGTCAGCGGTCGATGTCGCCGACGACGAAGAACATCGACCCCAGGATCGCGACCATGTCGGCGACCAGGGTCTCCTCGAGCACTTCACTCAGGACGGCCACATTGTTGAACGATGCCGACCGGAGCTTCAGGCGCCATGGCGTCTTGTCACCGCGGGAGACGAGGTAGTAGCCGTTGAACCCCAACGGGTTCTCGGTCGCGAAGTAGTCGGTGCCCTCGGGCACCTTCAGCACCTTCGGCAGCTTGACGTTGACCGGTCCGGCCGGCATCGAGCGCAACCGGTCCACGCAGGCTTCGGCCAGGTCGAGGCTGACATGGATCTGCTCCAGGAGCACTTCCAGGCGTGCCTCGCAGTCGCCGGCGGTGCGGGTCACCACGCGTCCGGGGCCGCCGGGCCCGAATAATTCGCCGTAGGCAAGGTAGGGCTGGTCGCGACGCAGATCGACGTCGAGCCCGCTGGCTCGTGCGATCGGTCCGCTGACTCCGTACGCCTTCGCGGTGCGAGTCGACAGCACGCCGACCCCACGCGTGCGGGCGCGCAGGATCTCGTTGCCGATCAGCAGCGATTCGAGTTCGGGCAGGCGACGACGGACGGCCTCGAGCGCCGCGTCCACCCGCTGCAACCAGCCGGCCGGCAGGTCGTCGCGCAGGCCACCGACGCGGGAGAACATGTAGTGCATCCGTCCGCCGGAGATCTCCTCCATGACGGCCTGCAACTCCTCGCGCTCGCGGAAGCTGTAGAAGATCGGGGTGATCGCACCGAGCTCGAGTGGGTAGGAGCCGGCGAACATCAGGTGATTCAGTACGCGATTGAGTTCGGCCAGCAGAGTGCGCGTCCAGGTGGCCCGTTGGGGCACGTCCATGCCCAGCATCCGCTCGACCGTGAGGGCGACACCGATCTCGTTGCTGAACGCCGACAGCCAGTCGTGTCGATTCGCCAGCACCATGATCTGCCGGTAGTCGCGCACCTCGAACAACTTCTCCGCGCCGCGGTGCATGTAGCCGATGACCGGTTCGGCGTGCTTGATCAGCTCGCCGTCGAGGGTGAGTCGCAGACGAAGGACGCCGTGCGTCGCGGGGTGCTGCGGACCGATATTGAGCACCATGTCGGTGGTGGAGAAACCGGTGCCGCCCACCGTCGCGGTCACCGACGGAGAATTTTGTGGTCCTGTGTCCGACCGGTTGCCCGCAAAGCGTTCGTCGTCGGAGCGGGAGGGCATGGGGCCAGTTCATCCCACCCGGGCGCGGCGTGCAAGCCGCCTCGCTGAGGGTGGCGGAAGGTACCGTGGGCGGCGTGAACGATCAGATGGGGGACCAGGGGCCGCACACGCCGCCGCCGTCGCAGGACCGCTACTACCAGCGGTACCTGCAGGACACCGACCCGACGCTTCGGAGTTCGGGTGGAGCAGGCACCGGTGGGCGCAACGCGCTCATCGCCGCAGGCGTCATCGCTGCGCTCGCGCTCGGTGGAGTCGGCATCTGGGCGTTGACCGGCGGTGACGACGAGCAGGTCCAGGGCGGGGCTTCGCCGACGACCACCGCCACCACGACGACACAGACCACGACCACATCGGCGTCGACGACGAGCACCACCACGTCGAGTTCGCCGACTGTCGATCTGCAGCAGGTTCGCGCCGAGCAGTACGGACCGGCACTGAAGCCGGGTTGGAAGATCGTCGCCGGCACCTCGAAGTCGAACGCCGCCTATGACGTTCCGGACAACGACGAGTGGGAACCACCGCAGCACCCCGGTGACCTGCAGGGCTGGCTCGCCGACAACAAGGAGGACAAGGGCGTGGTCGCCAGCGCGCCGTCCGAGTACGGCAAGGGTCACTGTCCGACGGCGAAGGCCGCCACCACCGGATTCATCGGCTTCGTGAACATCGGCACCCGCGACCCGGCGGAAGCCGCCCCGTCCGTCATCGAGAACGTCGCGAAGCTAATCACGTACGACAAGAAGACGAAGAAGTACCTGAAGTACAGCCCGGCCCGAACGCGTCAGATCACCGTGAACGGCGGGAAGACGCCTGCGATCGAGTCGCTGATGACGATGGACGTCGCGAACCCCGAAGCGAAGAGGTGCGAGGGGAAGAAGGCCGAGGCCCGGGTCGTCGCCTTCTCCGGTAGCGGGGTATCGGTGATGCTGTTGATCTCACGTGACATGGACACCAAGGAGAAGATGTCCGACCAGGACATCCTCGACATCATCAACTCGTTGCGTCCGAAGAAGTGACCCGCTCCAGCGACCAGTAGAACGCGCCCAGTCCTGCAGGCTCGGTGAACGACGCGTAGGCGGAGCGTCGGCGCAGCATCAACAGGTACTTCGTCGGATCGATGCGCGCGAGCTCATGATCGGGACGATCGGGAGTGACGAGGTATCGCGCGGCGATGTCCTTCTGCTGCAACAGTTCCGGTACACCGAGCGAGTCCATCGACACGTGCGCGGTGAGGTCGGTGGACCCGTCGAAGCGGGGCTCGCAGATGGCGCCGGCCCGGTAGCCGATGAAGGTCGAGTCCGTCGGCCGGTCCTCGATCGTGTGCCCGTAGTCGACGCAGATCAGCAGTCCGTCGGCGATCCGTGATCGCAGTTCGCAGTAGGCGTCGTCGCGCGTGGTGCCGATCTCGGCTGCTTGCGCGTCGGGCCAGTGCTGTTCGCACCACTCACGCTCCCGGTCGCTGAGTTCTCGGCCCGGACGCGACCCACCGTCGGGCGCGACCTCCAGAACGCGAAGGCCGTCGCACGTGGTCACGGCGATCTCGCATGGCACGACGTCCAGCCATTCGTGCGCCAGCACCAATGTCGACCTCAGATCGGTCAGTTCGTCCGGGAGGCCTTCGCCGCCGGGCGAACGGACCCACTCCACGGACGCAGGCAGTCCGGCCGGACGATCGACGACGTCCACACCCGTCAGCTGAAGGCGCTGCGACCGCTGAGCAATCAAAGCCAGCAGTTCACCTCTGCCACAGCCGATTTCGACCACGTGATCCAGCCGGTGCTCTTCGGCGATCGCGATGATGCACTCGGCGAGGAGTTCATCCACCCCGGGCAGGCCCTGCGCCGAGGTGCTGAAGTGGGCCGCCGGTCCGCCGGGTTGCCGGTAGAACCCGTCAGCCCCGTACAGCGCCTCGTGCCACGCCTGGCGCAGCGGGCGCGTGGTCGGTGGATTCGGCACCAGCGCAGCGTACGAGGTGGGTCGGGTCGGCCCACAGGTAACGTCGTGCAGGTGATGAATTCGCCCCCTGCCCTGCGCATCGGACTCGTCGGCGTCGGCAAGGTCGGTGCTGTTCTCGGGGCTGCGCTCGCCGCATCCGGCCACCGGATCGTCGCTGCCTCGGCGGTCAGTGAGGCCTCCCTCGAACGGGCTGGGGCCATGCTTCCCGGCGTGCCGATCGTCCCGATCCCCGAGGTGGTCGCCTGCGCGGACGTGATCCTGATGACTGTTCCGGACGACGCGCTCGGCCCACTCGCGGACGGATTGGGAGCCGAAAATGCCTGGGCCGGTGGGAAACTGGTCGTCCACACCAGTGGATTTCACGGCCCCTCGGTTCTGCAGGCGGTGCTCGACGCCGGCGGGGACGTCGTCGCGATGCACCCCGCGATGACGTTCACCGGTGGGCCGAAGGACCTGCCCCGCCTGGCCGGCACGCCCTTCGCGGTCACGGCATCGCCGGGGGCGCAGTTGATCGGCGAGGCACTGGTCGTCGACATCGGGGGCGATCCGTTCTATCTCGCCGAGGTCGATCGGCCGCGCTATCACGCGGCCCTCGCCCACGGCTCGAACCACTTGGTCACGCTCGTCGCCCAGGCTCAGCAGGTCTTGCGGGAGGTGGGTATCGACGATCCGTCGCGCATCCTGCGCCCGTTGCTCGAGGCGAGCCTGGACAACGCGCTGGAGCGGGGCGACAAGGCACTCACCGGGCCGGTGGCCCGCGGTGACCTTCAAACAGTGCGTGCCCATCTCGGCGTACTGACGGACGACGCGCTGATGGCCTATCGTGCGATGGCTCTGGCAACGACGCAGCGGGCGGCGACGCGACGCGTCCTGCCGGCCGAAAAAGTAGACCCGATGACCGACCTGCTTTCCAAGGAGAACCGATGACCCTGACGATCGCGCGCACCCGCGAGGAGCTGGCGAACGCTCGCCGCGAGCTGACCGGCACCGTCGGGGTGACGATGACCATGGGTGCGCTGCACAGCGGTCACGCCGAACTCATCGAGCAGGCGCGCTCCAGGGTGGATCATGTGATCGTCACGATCTTCCTCAACCCGCTGCAGTTCGCTCAGGGGGAGGACCTGTCGCGGTACCCGCGCACGTTCGAGTCCGACGTGGAGATCTGCCGTGAACACGGTGCGGCGATCGTCTTCGCTCCGAGTCCGGACGTCGTCTACCCCGAGGGGGAGCCGGGAATCCGGGTCTCGGCCGGACCACTGGGTTCTGTGCTGGAAGGTGCGTCGCGTCCGGGGCACTTCGACGGAGTGCTGACCGTCGTGGCGAAACTGCTGCACCTGGTGCGGCCGGACAAGGCGTTCTTCGGCCAGAAGGACGCGCAGCAGCTGCTGCTGATCCGGCGCATGGTGCGCGATCTCGACTTCCCGGTCGAGATCGTTCCCGTCGAGACGGTGCGGGAGGACGACGGTCTCGCACTCAGCAGCCGCAACACCTATCTGTCACCGTCCGATCGAGAGGTGGCTCTCAGCCTTTCTGCTGCGTTGAAGGCCGGTGCCGACATGGCGCAGACCGGACCGGCCGCGATCCGTCGCGCGGCCCGCGACGTGCTGGTGCGCGAACCGCTGGCGATCGTCGACTACTTGGTGCTGGTGCACCCGACGACGCTGGAAGAGGTGCCCGAGTGGTACCGCGGTCCCGCCCTGCTCGCGGTCGCGGCGAAGGTCGGCACGACCCGGCTGATCGACAATCTGCCCCTGGTCGTCGGCCCCGGCGGCGGTGCGCGCCCGGTGGTCGAATACGCCGACTGACCGGCCGCTCGGTGAGGGTGTCGGTCATGCCGCGTGAAGGGGTGCGCCGAACGGCGTTCTATCCTTGGTGATCGTGTGGCCCTACATCGCAACCCTCCTGCCGTCCATCGGGCTGCTCTATCTGTTCTACGTCATCATGAAGCACATCCTCGAGGGCGATCGCCGCGAGCGAATTGCGCAGGCTCAGTGGGAGCGCGATCAGCAGGTCGGTCCGCCGCCGTCGGATCATTCCTGAGAACCACCGCATCCCATTTTTTGGCCGGAGTTTCTTTCTGCGGTGATTCGTGACTAAATTGGCCTCCGTAATTCTGGAAGACCGATCAGATGGAGGAAATGATGGCGCAGCGGGTTCAGATCAAACTCATCGACGACCTCGATGGCGCGGACGCCGACGAGACCGTGTCGTTCGGACTCGACGGAGTCGTCTACGAGATCGACCTTTCGCAGTCGAATGCGGCCCAGTTGCGCGATGACCTCGCGAAATGGGTCGGAAATGCACGTCGGGTCAAGGGTCGCGCCTCGCGCAGTGCACGCCCTGCCGGTGTGAAGGACGACCTGAACAAGGTTCGTGAATGGGGTCGTGCGAACGGTTTCCAGGTCAGCGAGCGCGGTCGTGTTTCGCGCGAGGTGCAGGAAGCTTACGCAGCCGCCAACAACTGAATGGTCAGTGTTCGATCGCATCCATCAGATCGCCGTCGCGGTCGAGGCGCTCGAGCACATCCTCGAAATCGAGTTGACGCAGCACCCCCGGGTGCTGCGTTTCTCGTTCCAGTTCGTCCCACGTGCGTGGCGCGGCCACCGTGGGACGCTCCTTCGCGCGCATCGAGTACGGGCAGACCGTCGTCTTGGCGGCGACATTCTGCGACCAGTCCAGCAGGATCTTGCCCTTGCGCAGATTGGTCGTCATCTTCCACACCACGAGATCGGGCATGTCCTTGGTGAGCGCCTGCGCCACCTCGCGCATCGAATCGCGCACCTCGTCGCTCGAACGGGAACCATCCAAAGGCGCGTACAACTGCAGGCCTTTGCTGCCCGAGGTGACCGGAACACTGGTGTCATGTCCGAGGTCGGTCAGTCGTTCGCGGACAGCCAGGGCGAGAACGGCGCATTCGTGCAGACCGGCCGGCGCGCCGGGGTCGAGATCGATGACCAGGCGGTCCGGATTCTTGGGGGTGAGGTTTTCGTCGACCCGCCACTGCGGCACGTGCAACTCGATGGAGGCCAGATTGGCCAGATAAGTGAGCCCGGCCACATCTTCCACCAGCGGGTAAGTCACCTGATCTCCGCCGCGCGAACCACGCGAGTCGATGGTCACCCGCCCCAGCCAGTCCGGTGCACCTTGGGGCAGATTCTTTTCGAAAAAGCTGATCCCACCCACGCCCTCGGGAAATCTGATCCGGGTCAACGGCCGGTGCTCGAGTTGCGGCAACAACACCGGGGCGACGGTGGCGTAATAGTGCAACACCTCACCTTTTGTCGTTTCGGTCGCCGGAAACAGCACTTTGTCCAGATTCGACAGGCCGAGTTTGCGGCCGTCCACCTCGACCGTGACGGTCTGTTTCTCCGGTGCCATCATTCGTCTCCGTTCGGGGAAGCCGCACGAAGCTGCAGGTCGGCCACGGTCAGATCCGAGCGCAAGCCGCGCCAGGCGGGCTGCCGCAAGCGGCCGGCGTCGGAAAGGCCGTGGAACTCGACATCCGCAACAAGGTGCGGCTCGACCCAGATCGCATCGCGCGCGTCGACGTCCGGCACACCGGTGACCACCGGCGGAGTCCCGCGACGCAGCGGGAGCAGGTCGTGGGCGAGCGTCACCCCCTTGCGACCGGCCAGGCCGGAGCCGACGCGTCCGCGATAGGCGAGCCCGACCTCGGTGGGCTCGGCGAGCAGCACCGATCCGAGAACAGACCCGGCCTGTTGACGCCGCCACCCGACGATCACGTAACTACCGGTGCGCCGGTGCACCGTCTTGCGCCAGTCGTCGCTGCGCAGGCCGGGGGAGTATTTCGAGCCGACCCGTTTGGAGACGATGCCCTCCATGTCCTGGTCGGCGGTGGCGTCCAACAGGGCCTCGCCGTCGGCGAACTCGGGCGGCACCGACACCCACTTCGACGTCGGGGCGATGGAGTCGAGCAGGTCGCGTCGTTCCCGCCAGGTTCGGCCCGTGACCGGGCTCCTCATCACGCGCAGCACGTCGAAGACCATGGCGGTGACGGGCGCGGTCGAGGCCAATTCGTCGGCGGTGTTCGGGTCGACGACATTGAACCGCTCGGCGAGCGCCGCGAACGAGGGCCGGCCCGCTCGCATGACGACGATCTCGGCGTCGAGAAGCAGATCCTCGAAGTCAGCGAGCCCCGAGGCGGGCGATGCCAACTCGGGAAAGGCGATCGTGACGTCCCGTTCGGTGCGGCTGAAGACGCGGACGCGGTGATCACGTACGTCGATCAGGGCGCGCATCCCGTCCCACTTGATCTCATGTCGCCACTCGTCGCCGCGAGGAAGGACCTCGGCGGGGGTGGCGAGCATGGGGCGCATGGGGCAATCTTGACGGATGCGAGCGATCTGGAAGGGCGCGGTCTCCTTCGGCCTTGTCAATGTGCCGGTGCGGTTGTACTCGGCCACCGAGAACCATGATGTCCAGTTCCGTCAGGTGCACCGCACCGACGGCGGCCGGATCAAGTACCAGCGGGTGTGTTCGATCGACGGCGAGCAGGTCTCGTACGACGACATCGCCAAGGGCTACGAGACCGACTCCGGCGAGATGGTGGTGCTCGACGACGACGATCTCGCCGACCTGCCGATCAGCACCAGCAAGGAGATCGCGGTCGACAAGTTCGTTCCTGCCGAGCAGATCGACCCGCTGGTGCTCGACAAGTCGTACTACCTGGAGCCCGACAAGAGCGCGGTGAAGCCGTACGTGCTGCTGCGTGAGGCACTCGAACAGACCGATCGCGTTGCCCTGGTGACGGTTTCGCTGCGTACCCGTTCCACCGTGGCGCTGTTGCGGGTCCGCGACGACGTGATCGTGCTACAGACGATGTTGTGGCCGGACGAGGTGCGCAAGCCCGAGTTCGGGGTGCTCGACGACGACGACACGAAGATCAAGAAGCCTGAGCTCGAGATGGCTCACATGCTGGTCGAGTCACTCGCTGGCGATTACGAGCCCGACGAGTATTCCGACGACTACGAGCAGGCGGTCAAGGAGGTCGTGAAGGCGAAGCTCAAGGGCGGTGAGGTTAAGAAGCCGGCCGCTGCGGCAGAATCCGAGGGCGAAGTCATCGACCTTCTTGCCGCGTTGCAGCAGAGCGTGGATCGCGCCAAGAAATCGCGCGGCGAGGCCAGCTGAACGGAGCCTGCCCAGTGCCCAAGGTGCTTTTCGTGTGCACCGGGAACGTCTGTCGTTCCTCTTTCGCCGAACGACTGGCCCGATTGCTGTCCGACGGCTCGGTCGAGTACGCGTCCGCCGGCATCCAGGCGCTCCACGGCGAGCCGATGGATCGACCGATGGCCGACCAACTGTCGGCCCGGGGAGGGACGTCGGAAGGTTTCGCCGGACGCCAACTCACCGCTGCCATGGTGCGCGAGGCTGATCTGCTGCTGTGCATGGAGTCTCGGCACCGGCTGTGGGTCGTGGACGAGGCACCGGTTGCCCTGCGTCGTACGACCCTTCTCACCCACTTCACCGCGGTTGCTGCGGAGCAGCCGGCGCTGCGCGGTGACCAGATCGTCAAAGCGGCTCTGGCACAGCCGATTCCGCGGGGAGTCAAGGACATCGCCGACCCGTATCGCCAAGGTGACGAAGCCGCGGCACTGGCGGCCGAGGTCCTCGCTCAGCACGTCCGGCAGGTGGTCATCGCCCTGGAGGGGTGACTTCGTCGCATTCGCGCAGCACCGAATGGCTGATCAACTGTTCGACCGACGAGTTGACGATCTGTGTGTCGTCCGGGTGCGGTCCGAACTCCTCGCGGCATCGCTGCAGAAGATCCTCGATCCGGGTCGGCTGTTCGGCGTGCTGCCACAGCAGCGCACCGACGCCGTCAAGCACCACACTCTGAGTGCCCAGCAACAACATGACGCGCCCGTCCGCTTCGACGGCGTCCAGATACGGGCTGCGCTGGACGACCCGTGGGTCGGTCACCGGTTGCGCGGCCACCGTCTCGTCGGTGAACAACTCCGCGGTCGGTGGCAGATGCACGAACTCGACCTCGGGTGCGGTCGAGCCGAGCGCTTCACGCAACAGTTCGACGGACTCCTCGATCTCCGAGTACTCCAGCCGCAGCGGTCCGCCGACTCGCGCGACGGCGGAGGCGAGAGTGCGCAGTGGGTGCGTGATGCGCGGCAGGGCGGAGGTCTGGGGGAGCAGGTCGACCAAGCCGTCGATCAGGTCGATTCGGGTCAGCGTCGGGGCGACATGTTCGTCACGGCGCCGCGTCAGCAGCACGACGGCACCCAGCCCGAGGTGTCCTTCCGGCGCCGGAGCCATGCCCAACTCGTCCGGACCGTGTTGCGACTTCTGCGTGGGGTGCGCCGGATCGATGACCACCGACACCGGCTTGGGATAGGCGCGAACACTCAGGTCGTCGTCGACCGCGATCGTCTCGTCGCTGACGTAGCCGAGTCCGACCTGGCTCAGCCGTACGGAGGCCGTCGTCTTCCCGGTGCCGGACGCGGCCACGAGGACCGCGACGTCGCGGGACTCTGGATCGGCCAGGCCGCAGGCGTGAAACATGAGGCGTTCCCCGGCTTGTGCGTTGATCGCGGCGAGTGTGACGGCGGAAGACAGCGCGTAGTCGGCCGTATCGACGAGCTCGCCGCCGCTGTGTTCGACTCGCTCGATCTGCTTCGGCTTGTCGACCGGTTCGGTGAGGCAGCGTGACCACTGCTGCCGAAGGCGATCGAGATCACTGGCATGGCACTTCACGGACACCGCCGTGCCGAACGCATCGACGACGAAGCTGGCCATGTCCCCGATCCTATGGGCAGGTCACGGGCGCACCGATTGCGCGACGATTGAGCCCTGGGCGTAACGCGTGATCGGCATTCGGTGGACGGATCTCGGAACAGAGGCGGCGGGGCTCGCGTTGTCACCGGCAGAGTTCGCCACCCCGAATCTCCACCGGTGTCCGCAGGGGCTCCACCGGCGTCCGGGGTGACGACTAGCATCGAGCGAAGAAGCAGCCGAGGGAGAAGACGATGTTTGAACGGTTCACCGACCGTGCCCGCCGGGTTGTCGTGCTTGCGCAAGAAGAGGCGCGCATGCTCAACCACAACTACATCGGGACCGAGCACATCCTGCTCGGCCTCATCCACGAGGGCGAAGGAGTCGCCGCCAAGGCCCTGGAGCAGCTCGGTATCTCCCTGGAGGCCGTGCGCGAACAGGTCCAGGAGATCATCGGCCCCTCCAACCAGCCGCAGTCGGGACACATCCCGTTCACTCCGCGCGCCAAGAAGGTGCTGGAGCTGTCGTTGCGTGAGGGTCTGCAGCTGAACCACTCCTACATCGGCACCGAGCACATCCTGCTCGGCCTCATCCGCGAGGGCGAGGGTGTTGCCGCCCAGGTGCTGGTGAAGATGGGTGCCGACCTGCCGCGCGTGCGCCAGCAGGTCATCCAGCTCGTCTCCGGTTTCAACAACGGTGAGAAGGGCGAGAAGGCCGGCGCAGGCGTCGGCCAGGGCGGCCCCGAGGCCGGTCAGCCGGCCGGTTCGCTGGTGCTCGACCAGTTCGGTCGTAACCTCACGCAGGCTGCCCACGAGGGCAAGCTCGACCCGGTCATCGGGCGCGAGAAGGAGATCGAGCGGGTCATGCAGGTGCTGTCCCGCCGTACCAAGAACAACCCGGTGCTCATCGGTGAGCCCGGCGTCGGCAAGACCGCCGTCGTCGAGGGCCTCGCCGCAGACATCGTCCGCGGCGACGTCCCCGAGACGCTGAAGGACAAGCAGCTGTACACCCTCGACCTCGGTTCGCTGGTGGCCGGTTCGCGCTACCGCGGCGACTTCGAGGAGCGCCTGAAGAAGGTGCTCAAGGAGATCCGCACCCGCGGCGACATCATCCTGTTCATCGACGAGATCCACACCCTCGTCGGTGCGGGTGCCGCCGAGGGCGCGATCGATGCCGCATCCATCCTGAAGCCGATGCTGGCTCGCGGTGAGCTGCAGACGATCGGCGCGACGACGCTCGACGAGTACCGCAAGCACATCGAGAAGGACGCCGCGCTGGAGCGCCGCTTCCAGCCGATCCAGGTGCAGGAACCGTCCATCCCGCACGCGATCGAGATCCTCAAGGGTCTGCGCGACCGGTACGAGGCGCACCACCGCGTCACGATCATCGACGCCGCGCTGGTGTCGGCGGTCAACCTGGCCGACCGATACGTCAACGACCGGCACCTGCCGGACAAGGCGATCGACCTCATCGACGAGGCGGGCGCGCGCCTGCGGATCCGTCGCATGACGGCCCCGGCCGACCTGCGCGAGTTCGACGAGAAGATCGCGCACGTGCGCCGCGAGAAGGAGTCGGCCATCGACGGCCAGGACTTCGAGAAGGCCGCGTCCCTGCGCGACGACGAGAAGAAGCTCATCGACGCCAAGACCGAGCGTGAGAAGGCCTGGAAGTCCGGCGACCAGGACCTCGTGGCCGAGGTCGACGAGGAACTGATCGCCGAGGTGCTCGCTGCGTCCACCGGTATCCCGGTGTTCCAGCTCACCGAGGAGGAGTCGGCTCGTCTGTTGCGGATGGAGGAGGAGCTGCACAAGCGCATCGTCGGTAACAACGACGCGGTCAAGGCGCTCTCCCAGGCCATCCGCCGCACCCGTGCCGGCCTGAAGGACCCGCGTCGTCCGGGCGGTTCGTTCATCTTCGCCGGCCCGACCGGCGTGGGTAAGACCGAGCTGGCCAAGGCCCTCGCCGAGTTCCTGTTCGGCGACGAGGACGCGCTGATCACGCTCGACATGTCGGAGTTCTCCGAGAAGCACACCGTGTCGCGCCTGTTCGGTTCGCCTCCCGGTTACGTCGGTTACGAAGAGGGCGGTCAGCTCACCGAGAAGGTGCGCCGCAAGCCGTTCTCGGTTGTGCTCTTCGACGAGGTCGAGAAGGCCCACCCCGACATCTTCAACTCGCTGTTGCAGATCCTGGAGGACGGTCGCCTGACCGACTCCCAGGGCAGGGTCGTCGACTTCAAGAACACGATCATCATCATGACCACCAACCTGGGTACGCGTGACATCGCCAAGGGCGTCTCGCTGGGCTTCGCGTCCGGCAACGACACCGCCACCGGCTACGACAAGATGCGCGCGAAGGTCAACGAGGAACTCAAGCAGCACTTCCGCCCCGAGTTCCTCAACCGTGTGGACGACACCATCGTCTTCCCGCAGTTGTCGCAGGACGAGATCGTCGAGATCGTCGACCTGATGGTCGCTCGTCTGGACGAGCGTCTGAAGGACAAGGACATGGCGATCGAGCTCACCCCCGTCGCCAAGGCGCTGCTGGCCAAGCGGGGCTACGACCCGGCGCTCGGTGCCCGTCCGCTGCGTCGCACGATCCAGCGCGAGATCGAGGACCAGCTGTCCGAGAAGTTGCTCTACGGCGACCTCGGCGCGGGCCAGATCGTCCTGGTCGACGCCACCGGCGAGGGCAAGGACGACACGTTCACCTTCAAGGGTTCGCCGCGGGCCACCGCACCCGACACCCTCGAGGCCGAGACAGCGGCTATCGCCGACGGCATCGACCTGGGCAAGGGCGAATAAGGTCGGTTCGTTTCGAGGGGGCGCTCATCCGGTTTCGGGTGGGCGCCCCTTCGCATGTCTTGTGCGCGGACGCGTCCGCGTGAGTCCGGTGTGGGTATTAGCGTTGGGCGGGTGAGTGAAACGCAGGTTCTCGTCCGGCCGGCCCGCGCGACGGACGTCCGCCGCATCCGGGAGGTCACGTCGCCGTACGTCGATTCCCGCGCGATCGTCCCCAAGCCGGCGGTGTCGTACTACGAGTCGCTGCAGGAGTTCCTGGTCGCGGAGATCGACGGGGTCATCGTGGGCTGCGGTGCGCTGCACGTGATGTGGGACGACGTCGCCGAGATCCGCACGCTCGCGGTCGACCGCAGCGCGAAGGGGCACGGGGTCGGCAGCCGCATCGTCCGCGAACTCCTCGACCGGGCGAGGCAGTTGGAAGTCGAGCGGGTCTTCTGTCTGACCTTCGAGACCGAGTTCTTCGGGCGGCACGGGTTCGTGGAGATCGAGGGCGCGCCGGTGGAGCCGGCTGTGTATGCCGAATTGCTGCAGTCCTACGACGAGGGTGTGGCCGAGTTCCTCGACCTCGACCGGGTGAAGCCGAACACCCTGGGAAACACCAGAATGCTGCTCACCTTCTGAGTCCTCTTCGAGGTATACCGATTGGTATCCGCCGCCGTATGATCGGCGTATGAGCACGACGATCAAGGTGAGTGCCGAACTTCGCGATCGGATCAATCGTGATGCGCGCGAACGTGGAGTGACCGCAGCCGGATTGATCGAGGGGTTGCTCGACGGGTACGAACGGCGTCAGCGCATGGAGGCCTTCGGCCGCGCTGTCCGTGGCGCCGACGCGTCCTACTGGGATGACTTCAGGTCTTGGGACATGACGCTGCCGGACGGGCGGCCCGGTGAATGATCTGCATCGCGGATCCGTCGTGTGGGCTGAACTCGACCCGGTGCGCGGGCGCGAGCAGTCCGTCCGCCGCCCGGCGCTGGTGATCGCGGGCGATCTGTACCTCGAGCAAGCCGACACGCTCGCGATCATCGTTCCTGCGACGACCGTAGATCGCGGCTGGCCCAACCACATCTTGCTCCGCGGTGCGAAGGTCGGTCTGTCGAAGCCGACCTTCGCGATGACCGAACAGCCCCGCACAGTGACTCGGGATCGACTGGTCGCCCGGATCGGAGTGGTCGACTCCGCCACGATGCGAGAGGTCGACGGCTGGCTGCGCGACTTCCTGGCCTTGCCCTGAGCATTCGCATAACCGACGCCGTGTGCTCCCGAGCGAGCTGATCGGTCAGTCGTCCCGGAGTCCGGGCATCGGACCGAGGAGACGCTCGGCATCGTCCGCGAGTGCTGGCAGGTCGGCGCGGTACTCCTTGATACGGCATCCGATGCCATTGGGTTTGAAGGTGATTCCCTCTTCCGCCCAGCGCGGGACCACTTCGTCCAGCAGGCGCTTGGGCGGGTCACCGTAGGAGTTGGTCACGCGCCACCACGGCAACTCGTCGGCCGGCTCACTGATCGACATGAGGCGTCCGACCAGTCGCGGATTGATGCCGAAGAGTTCTGCGATGTCGCCATAGCTGATCACGCGTCCGGGTGGAACGAGACGGACGACGGCGTACACCTGCTCCCGTAGCTGCTCGTTCATGTCCGCTGCGCCAGGTAGATACGCCGCACCACGTCCTCGATGTCGGGTTCCTCGATGGTCAGGTCGCGCACCTGCGCCCGTTCACCGACGGCGGCCAGCAGGGCGGCCGCGGTCGTGGCGGCGGGGTCGAACGCGAGTCGCTGGCGCATGCCGTCCGCCTCACTGCCCATGTGTTGGGTGTTCGGGATGTCGAGGAGGTCCGGACCGGCGTCCGCCAGGTCGAGCACGAGGACGCGTTGCGCACCCACCCGCGCCGACAGTCCCGGCAGGGTGCCGTCGTACGCCAGCTTTCCGTGGTCGACGACAAGGACGCGGTCGCACAGTCGCTCAATGTCGCCCATGTCGTGGGTTGTGAGCAGCAGCGTGGTGCCGTTCTGGGCGCGCTCGGCGATCAGGAAGTCGCGCAGCCGCTGCTTGGACAGCACGTCGAGACCGATCGTCGGCTCGTCCAGGATCACCAACTCGGGGGAGTGCAGCAGCGCCGCCGCGACCTCGGCACGCATCCGTTGGCCGAGGGAGAGTTGGCGGACAGGGGTGTCGAGGAACTCGCTCATGTCGAGGTGGTCGATCAGCTCGTCTCGTCGTGCTTTCGCCGCGGCGTCCGACAGCCGGTGGATCGCCGCGAGGATCGAGAACGACTCCTTCACCGGCAGGTCCCACCACAACTGGGACCGCTGCCCGAAGACGACGCCCACCCGGCGGGCCAGATCACGCCGCTGCGCGAGCGGGTCGAGGCCGCAGGTACGCACCGTGCCGGAGGTGGGCACGAGAATGCCGACGAGCATCTTGATCGTGGTCGACTTCCCGGCCCCGTTCGCGCCGATGTAGCCGACCGACTCACCGGCGTCGATCTGCAGGTCGAGGTGGTCGACCGCGGTGAGGCTCGTGTGCTTCAGACCTTTCGCGCGCCGTTTGAACTCTCGGGTGAGCCCGCGGGTCTCGATGATCGCGGTCATCCGCCGCCTCCTTGGTAGTGCCGAAGTCCCCAACGCCAGGTGACCATCGCGGCCAGCCAGGTCCACAGTGCCGCGATCGGTGTGCACCACGCCAACCACGACGGGAACATCGTCGGGCCGACCTTGTCCAGGATCCAGAGCGACGGGATGAACGCGGCGAACGCCATCGGGAAGAAGAACCCGAACAACACCTTGAGCGGCTGGGACCAAACGGACGCCACCTGGGTGGACGCGTACCGGCCGCCGTAGACGAACGCGTTGGTGGCCTCGGCCCCGTTGATCAGGAAGAACTGCAGGCCTGCCGCGACGATGAACTGTCCGGCGAAGATCGCCGTGCCACACACGATGCTGAGGCCGAGCAGCACGACTTTCGCCGGAGTCCAGTGGATATCGCCGGCCCATACAGCGGCGACGATGCAGGTGATCGCGACGCCCGCTCGGGCCATCCGTCTGAGCGAGATGTCGCTGGTGATCAGCTGCAGCAGGATCGGCTGCGGACGCAGGTAGAACACGTCGAGCGTGCCGGCGCGCAGGTAGGTCGGCAGGTTGTCGCAGTGACCGAAGACCAGATCGGCGATCGAGAAGGCCAGGTCGCCGATGCCGTAGACGAGCAGAATCTCGGTGAACGAGTAACCACCGAGCACCACGACCGCGTGGAAGAGCACCCAGATCTCGGCGAGTTCGATGACTCCGATCAGTGCGGACGAGGCGAGGTCGAGTGCGAAGTTCGAGCGGTACGAGCGCTGGCTGCGGACGCGGGAGGCGAGCACGGCTCGGTACGGCGCGGTTCTTGACGGGAGAATCTTGGGCGTCGCAAGTTGGTCAGCCACCTTGCACCTCCAGGCGCTGCCGACCAAGACGTGTGAGCCACCAACCGGCCAGCCAAGTGAGGGCCAGCCAGAAGCACTGTGCGGCAACGCGTTCCATGCTGCCGGTCATGCCGCTGTGCTCGGTGAACACGTCGATCGGGTACTGCATCATCGACGGGAACGGGGTCGCGTGCGCGATCGTCGCCAACCAGTCGGGGAAGAGCGTGACCGGCACGAAGAGTCCGGCGAGGAAGCCCGAGAGCATCATGTACATCGTCTGCAGTCCGCGTAGTTCGACCAGCCAGAAGCCGGCGGTCGTGAGGACGTAGACGGTGGTCTGCGACACGACCATGCCGAGTGCGAGGCTGACGAGCCCCAGCACCCAGCTCCACGGCGACTCGGGTGTGCCGAGGCCTACGAACAGCGCTCCGATAAGAAGGCTGGGAACGCCGCGCGGAAGCAGCGCATAGACCGCCTTGCCGACCTCGGTCGCGATCGTCGCCGTCTGCACGTCGAGCGGACGCAGGAAGTCGGTGGTGATGTCGCCGGTATTGATCCGATCGGCCAGGTCCAGTCGTCCGTTGAGGTTCAACGAGCCCAGCATCCCTTGGCCGACCCAGACGTAGGTCGCCATCATGGCGCCGTCGTAACCGCCGACCGTCCCGCCGCCGGCGACGACCGTCGCCGACAGGATGGCGGTCTTCAGGAAGCCGAAGGTGGCGTTTGCGATGAGTCCACCGACCATGGCCAGCCGGTAGGTTGCCTGCTGTCTGATCCCTGCCACGAACAGGCGCCAGTACGGCAGCCAGGGGAGGGAAGACACAAATGCAAGACCCTACGCGTCCCTGGTTCGCTTGTCAGGTCGGTAGCGCGAACTGCTCTCCGTCGAGCGGTTCGATCAGGCCGTCCTCGATGAGCCCAGCGAGGCAGCGATCCCGTTGTGCTGCATCGCTCCACACCAGGTCGAGCGTGCCGCGGGAAACCGGACCGTGCGCATCGCGCAGGGTCTGCAGCAACTTGCCGCGCACCTGGCGGTCGGTGCCCGCCCACTTCTGACCCTTGCGTGCCGGGCCGTCGTACGGTGGCGCGCCCGCCCGTTGCCAGGCACACAGGTCGAGCACCGGGCACGAACCACAGGTCGGATTCTTGGCGGTACAGACGACGGCACCGAGTTCCATCGACGCGACGTTCCAGACGGCGGCGTCCTCGTCGTCGGCCGGCAGGACCGCTGCGGCCAACCGGGACTCGGCGGCGGTCAGGGTCGGTGCGGCAAGGGCGTCTCCGGTGAACAGACGCGCTTCGACCCGGCGGATGTTCGTGTCGACGACAACGGTTCGGACGCCGTAGGCGAACGCGGCCACGGCTGCCGCCGTGTAGGTGCCGATACCCGGAAGTGATTGCAGCACAACGGGATCGGACGGCACGACATTGTCATGATCGCGCGCGATGGCGGTGGCTGCTTCGTGCAGGCGCAGCGCGCGTCGTGGGTAGCCCAGGCGTCCCCAGTGCCGGACGGCCTCGCCTGGAGGTGCCGTGGCGAGATCGGCGGGGGTCGGCCAGCGCTCCATCCACTCGAGCCAAATCGGAGCGACACGGGCGACCGGAGTCTGCTGCGACATCACTTCCGACAGCAGCACGCCCCAGGCCGAGCAGTCGGCGTTGCGCCAGGGCAGCTCACGTTGCTCGCGGCGGTACCACTCGATGATCCGACAGTGGATCTCGCCGAGATCGTCGATGCTCAACGGTTTCGGTTGGGTCAGACGTAACGCTCGAGGATGCTGCTCTCGGCGAGACGCGACATCCCCTCGCGCACTGCGCGGGCCCGGCTCTCACCGACGCCGTCGACGGCCATCAGATCGTCGAAGTCGGCGGCGAGCAGGGCCTGCAGCGAACCGAAGTGGTCGATGAGGCGCTCCACGATCGCACCGGGCAGGCGTGGGATGCGGCTGAGCAGGCGGTATCCGCGGGGGCTGACCGCGCTGTCGAGGGAGTCTCCGCTGACAGAGAAGCCCATCGCCCGTGCGCCCGCCGACAGGTCGAGCAGGTCTGACGAGGACAGCGCGCCGAGGCGGTCGAGAGCCTGGTCGACGGACAGCGGTTCCTTGGCCGACTCGACGTAGTCGCGCACGACGAGCGTGCGGTCGTCGCCGAGGCCGGTGACGAGTTCATCCAACTGGAGTGCCATGAGGCGCCCGTCGACGCCGAGTTCGATCACGTACTCGGCGATCTCCTCGCTGATGCGGCGGACCATCTCCATCCGCTGCACGACGCTCGCGACATCGCGGATGGTGACCAGGTCTTCGATCTCCAGGGCGCTGAGGGTGCCGGCGACCTCGTCCAGCCGCTCCTTGTAACGCTCCAGGGTCTGCAATGCCTGGTTGGCGCGGGACAGGATCGCAGTGGAGTCCTCGATGACGTGACGCAGGTTGCCGACGTACAAGGCGCAGATGTGCATCGACTGGCTGACCGAGACGACCGGGTAACCGGTCTGCTTGGCCACGCGCTCGGCGGTACGGTGACGGGTGCCCGACTCCGACGTCTCGATGGAGGCGTCCGGCACCAATTGCGTTGCTGCGCGGACGATTCGGCTGACATCGCCGTCGACGACGATCGCGCCGTCCATTTTGGCCAGTTCACGCAGTCGGGTGGCGGTGAGTTCGATGTCCATCGGGAATCCGCCGGTGCTGATCTGCTCCACGACCGGGTCGTTGCCGAGCACGATCAGCGCGCCCGTGCGCCCGCGCAGGATGCGCTCCAACGCTTCACGCAGAACGGTGCCCGGGGCGACGAGCGCGAGGGTGTCGTGCAGGATCTCTTCGGGTGTGCGCTCCACCCGCACAGACTAGGTGACACAGGTGGGATCTCGCGGATGCACGCCGGTTCCGGCCGACCTGAGCGGTCAGACCAACCCGTCTCGCCGAGCGATCGCTGCGGCCTCTCGATGCCGAACGGGTCGGTCGACAGGCTCCGGATGTTCGGCCAGGTGGGCGAGCGCGTCCTCGTAGTGGCGTGCAGCGTCGGCCGGACCACGGGCTCCCATCGCGGCGTCGCCGGCCCGGGTGGACAACTCGAACGCGAGCGTCTCCTTCGTCTGAGGTAATGCCCCACATCGGGCAACTACCTCATTGGCGGTCAGTTTCTGCCTCAGACGGCTCAGGTGGCCCGCGACCGTCCGGGTGCTGCTTCGCGGGGGCGCAGTTCGGTGACGGTCGCCAGGTTGAGCAGGCGAACTGCGGACGCCAGATCGGCCACCTCGCGCACGTCCATCCCGTTGGGTGCTTTCTCCTCGCCGAGGGAGCCCTTGGGGATGATCGCCCGCTGGAAACCGATGCGCGCCGCTTCGGCCAACCGGCGCGGCACCCCCTGGACCGCGCGCACATCGCCCGCCAGTCCGACCTCTCCGAGCGCGACCGTGCCCTTGGTGAACGGCGCGTCGGCCAGCGAACTGGCCATCGCGAGAGCAAGCGCAAGATCGGCGGCCGGCTCGGCCAGGCGCACGCCGCCGACGGTCGAGACATAACACTCGGAGTTGCGGGTGGGCACCTGGCAGTGCCGGTCGAGGACGGCGAGGATCATCGCCACGCGCGAGGAATCGACCCCGCTGGTGGTGCGCCGCGGCGAGCCACCCTGCTCCGACTTCGCCAGCAGCGCCTGCACCTCGGTGACCAAGGGGCGGCGTCCTTCGAGCGTCACCGTGATGCAGGTGCCCGGTGCGGGATTCGCGGTGCGGGTCAGGAACAACCCGGACGGGTCGGGCAGGCCGACAATTCCGACATCGGACAGATCGAAGCAACCCACCTCGTCCGTGGGGCCGTAGCGGTTCTTCACAGCCCGCACCATGCGCAGGCGCGAGTGGCGCTCGCCCTCGAACTGAACGACGACGTCGACGAGGTGTTCGAGCATCCGCGGACCGGCGATCGAACCGTCCTTGGTGACGTGGCCGACCAGCAGCGTGGCGATGTTTCTCTCCTTCGCCACCTGGATGATGCTGGTCGCGACCTCACGTATCTGGCTGACATTGCCGGGCGCGCCCTCGATGTCGGCGGACGCGATGGTCTGCACCGAGTCGATGATCAGGAAGGTCGGCTGTACCTGCTCGATCTGCGCGAGCACGGTGGACAGGTCGGTCTCGGATGCGAGGTAGAGGGTGTCGGCCATGGCCTCGATGCGCTCGCCGCGCAGTCGCACCTGAGCCGCGGACTCTTCCCCGCTGACGTACAACACCTCACGACCGCCGCGCGCCGCCCGCCCCGCGACGTCGAGCAGCAGCGTGGACTTGCCGATGCCCGGCTCGCCGGCGACGAGAACCACAGCACCCGGAACGAGCCCGCCACCGAGCACCCGGTCGAACTCACCCACGCCGGTCGGGGCAGCCTCGGCCAGGCTCGCATCGACGTCGGCGATCGGCAGAGCCGGCCGCTCGACGGTGCGCGCCGGAGCCGTCCGCGGCTTGACCGTGCCCGCCTCGACGACCGTGCCCCAGGCCTGACATTCACCGCACCGGCCCACCCACTTGATCGCCGTCCACCCGCATTCGGTGCACCTGTACGCCGGTGCCGAGCCCTTCTTCGCTGCCATGTTGGTAACCGTACGAGACGGGTACGACAGCAACTTCGGACGTCCTAAGTGGCCGACCTCACCTGGTGTGGGGCCTACGCTGCTTGGGTGAACCTCGAAAAGGTGGTCTTCGGATTCTTCGTCCTGTTGGCGGCCACACTCAATTTCGGCTTCTTCCTCGGCGACATCGCCGACCCGAACGTGCACAACGTCTACGAGTTGTTCTTGGCGATCGCCGTGAACCTCGTCGCGACCGTGCTGAAGTTCGGTGACCGCACCCAGGTCGGTGCCGTCCACCTGGCCACCAGTCTGGTGGCGCTGCTGCAGCTCATCGGGGCAGCGACGGTCTGGGTGTGGGCGACCCAGGTCTCCGCCAACGGACTCGACGCGCACGCGACCTCCAGCATGGTGTCGCTGTCCGGTGGTGCGCTGCTGGCCAACATCGTGTCGGTCACGTTGCTGGTGGCAGAGACCGTCTCCTACCGTCGCCACTGACCGAGCAGGCACGAGTTCACCTTGGTCAACCTGCTGCATCTGCTGAATCTGCGCACCCGCACGGTGCCCATGGGCCGGCGCAAGGTCGTGCCGATCCCGACCGGCGTACCGCGCACGGACGCAGTCTTCCTGCTGCTGCGGCGGATGCGGGCGCCGTTCGTGGTCCTGATTTTCACGTTCACCGTCGCGATGATCGGGATGACTCTCATCCCCGGTCGTACCGCGGACGGCAAGCCCTACCACTTCACGATGTTCGACGCCTTCTATCAGATGACGATGACCGTCACCACTGTCGGATTTACGGAGGCGCCGCACCCGTTCACCTATGCGCAGCGGATGTGGATGACCGCATGCATCTTCATGTTGGTGCTGTGCTGGGCCTACACGATCGGCGTCATCTTCTCGATCATGCAGGACAGCGCGTTCCAACAAGCCCTCGGCACGCAGCGCTTCCGGCGCAAGGTGCAAGGAATGCGTGAGCCGTTCGCCGTAGTGGTCGGTTACGGGGCGGCCGGTCAGGCGGTCGGGCACGAACTCGACAAGCGGCGGCGCCGGTTCGTCGTCGTGGAGCAGGACCAGGATCGGGTGGAGCGTGTCTGGACCGACGAGTTGCACGCCGACGTCCCCGCCTTCAACGGCGACGGCAAGGAACCGTCCGTGCTCGGCCTGGCCGGGCTAGGGCACCGATTGTGCGACGCGGTGCTCGCGCTGACCGACGACGACGAATCCAACCTCGCGGTCGTGATGAGCGGATCGCTGCTGCGTCCGGATCTGCCGGTCATCGCCCGGTGTGTCGACAAGACTATTCAGGCACGCATCGAGGAGTTCGCCCCGACGGCCGTCATCAACCCCGACGACCGCTACGGCGGCTACCTGGCGCTGCAATTGCATCAGCCGGTGACCCACCAGCTGATCCAGTGGTTGATGGACAACGACGAGGAGAACCTGCCCGAGCCGACCCGCGACCTTGACCTCGGGACGTGGGTAGTGGCGGGCGACTGTTCCTTCGGGGAGATGGTCACCAAGGATCTGCGTGGTGCAGGGCTGGAGGTGGAGCACATCGGTGAGAGCGATCCGCTGCCCGACCTGGACGACGTCGCCGGGTTCGTCGCCGCCTCCGCGAACGACCTGACCAACCTCGCGCTCGCCGAGCAGGTGCTCGGCGCCAACTCCGATGTCTATCTGTGCGTGCGGCAGCGCACCAACGCCTACCGCCCGTTGATGAGTGCCATGCAGATCGACTCGGTCTACATCTCCACCGAGCTCGTCGCCCGGGAGGTGCTTGCGCGCGTACTCACCCCGGTCTTCTGGCAGTACGTCGAACAGGTGCTGCAGCAGGACGACGCGTTCGCCCGGTCGGTGCGCGATGAACTGGTGGAACGGTGCGGACGCCGTGCTCCGGAACGGGACGTCATCGTCCTCGACCGGGCGCACGCGCCTGCGGTCGTCGCCTGGCTCCATGACGGCCAACTGACCGTCGGGGATCTGCTGCGTCACCCGCAGGCGCGGGAGGACCCGCTCCAACTGGTGGTGCTGATGATCGTCCGCGGCGGACGTCAGATCATCGCTCCCGCTTCGGACACGCAGTTGGAACTGGATGATCAAGTGCTGCTGGCCGGCACCGGGCGCGGGATAGCAGACATCCGGGAGACCCTGTTCCACACCGCTGCCCTGGAGTACATCGTCACCGGCAACCAGGTGCCCTCCACCTGGGTCTGGCGGGCCCTGCGCAGCCGGCGTTCTTGACGCCGGTCAGTACCTTTTCCAGCGCACCCAGACCGCGTAGTCGACCTCGGCGCCTTCGTGCGAGGCAAGGATCTGCTCGGCGTGGTGCCTGTCGAACTCGATGCCTACGACCGCCTCGAAATCCGCGCGGGTCTCGAACTTCCAGCGCATCATCACCGGGATGTTCGACCAACCCTGACGCTCCCAGAACCGCTCGACCGACACCAGGTCGTAGGTCGGCCACGCCTCGCGGAACCACCGCCCGAAGGTCGAGCGGGACGCGTCGTTGTCGACGACGAACGCGACACCGTCCGGCGCCATGACGCGGTCGAGCTCTTCCAGCCCCGGCTCGCAGCCGCCGCCGAAGAAGTACGCCCACCGGTTGTGCATCACGTCGACCGAGTGCTCCTCGACCGGCAGCATCTCCGCCCCACCGAGCCGGACGTCGACATTCCGGATGCCGCGCACCCGTGCCTGCGCGGTGCGCACCAACGGTTCGTGCGGCTCGACCCCGATCACGGACTCTGCCGTGCGGGCCAGCTCGGGCAGGTGGAAGCCGGTGCCGCAGCCGACGTCGAGCACCCGGGCACCGTCGAAGGAACGCACCGAACGCATCGCGTCCCAGATCAGCCCGTCGGGATCGACCCCGCGGTTCTCGATCTCGTAGATGTCGGGGTGGTCCCAGATGTTCGGTGACGGAATCGCTTGATAATCAGGCAAGTTCAGATCTTCCGACGATTCTGCTTCTCCGCGGCGAGAGTTGCAGGATGGACGAGCAGGGGCAGCATCTTGCGGTTGCCCGGACGACGCGCGACCGCAACCGCGGCCAGGTGGGCCTCGCATCGCCGAACCAGTTCTGCATACCCGGCCTCGCCCATCAGATGTTTCAGCTCTCCGGCATTCGAGACGTACAACGGGTTCTTGCCGACGTGCGCCTCGGGGTTGGCCGAGCAGTACCAGTCGAGGTCGTGTCCACCCGGACCCCAGCCGCGACGGTCGTACTCGGTGATCGTCACCTCGGTGTACGTCGACTCGTCGTTGTGCGTGACGGTGCGGAAGTCGCGCCGAATCGGCAGCTGCCAGCAGACGTCCGGCTTGATCGTGTGCGGCTCGATACCTTCGGCCATCGCGTGCTGATGGAGCGCGCATCCGGCGCCGGCGGGGAAGCCCGGCCGGTTGAGGAAGATGCATGCGCCGTCGACCACGCGGGTCTTGGTGGCGCCGTCCTCCTTCTGCGTCCAGCCCTTCTTGGAGCGGCCCTCGTCGTAGTACTGCCATTCGTCCGGACCGAGGTTCTTCGCGGCCTGCTTGACGTTCTTCAGGTCGTCCTTGTCGCTGAAGTGGGCGCCGAGCGTGCAGCACCCGTCGTCCGGGCGGTCCTCGTAGATGCCCTGGCAGCCCTGGCCGAAGATGCACATGTAGGACGAGGTGAGCCAGGTCAGGTCGACCCGGAACCGTTCGGTCGCGTCGTCCGGGTTGTCGAACTCGGCCCAGACCCGCGGGGCACGAAGGGGTGTCTCGGTCACCGGCGCATTCTCCCTTACCGATAACCTCGCCTCATGCGCCTGGGTGTGATCGACGTCGGATCGAACACCGTGCACCTTCTCGTGGTCGACGCTCACCAGGGCGCACGTCCGTTGCCGGCGTTCTCCCACAAGCGCGAACTGCGGCTGTCGGAGTACACCGACGACAGCGGACACATCGCCGACGCGGGCATCGATGAACTGGTCACGTTCATCGGGGAGTGCCAGGCGATCGCCGACGACCACGGCATCGAGGAACTCCTCCCGTTCGCCACGAGCGCGATCCGTGAGGCGCCGAACGGCGATTACGTGATCGAGCAGGTGCGCTCGCGTTCGGGTCTCGACATCCAGGTGATGCCGGGTGAGGACGAAGCCCGCCTGACCTTCCTGGCGGTACGTCGCTGGTTCGGCTGGTCGGCCGGGCGCCTGCTCGTGGTCGACATCGGCGGCGGCTCACTCGAACTGGTCACCGGTACGGACGAGGAGCCCGACGTCGCCATGAGTCTGCTGCTCGGCGCCGGACGCCTGACCCGCACGATGCACGGCGACCCGCCCTCGGCCGCCGAACTCAAGGTGCTGCGCAAGCAGATCCGGTCCGACATCGCCCGCGAGATCCGTCCGCTGACCAAGGCCGGTCTGCCCGACCGGGTCATCGGCACCAGCAAGACGATTCGCTCGCTGGCTCGCATGTGTGGCGCCGCGCCCTCGGACGAGGGGCCGTACGTCCGCCGCACGCTCTCGCGCGATGACCTGCGCACGATGGTGCCCAAGTTGTCGACGATGACTGCGGCACAGCGAACTTCGCTGCCCGGTGTCTCCGAGAGCCGCTCCCACCAGGTGCTTGCCGGTGCCATGGTCATCGAGGCCGTGATGGACCTGCTCGACATCGCCGAACTCGAGTTGTGCCCGTGGGCGATGCGCGAGGGCGTGATCCTGCGTCGGCTGGACTGGTTGGACGACTGAGTGGGGGTCGTTGACGTGCCGGACTCTCGCGTGGCGTTGTCGACCTCGTCGGTCTACCCGCTGGGGGTCGTCGGTGCGTTCGATCTCGCCGACCGGCTCGGGTACGACGGCATCGAGATCATGGTCTGGACCGACCCGATCAGCCAGGAGTCGGGTGCACTGAAGCGCCTCATCGACCACTACGGACTACCGGTCGTCTCGATCCATGCTCCGACGTTGCTGCTCACCCAGCGGGTGTGGGGCACCGATCCCTGGGGCAAGGTCGACAACTCGGTGAAGCTGGCCCAGGAGGTCGGCGCCGAGGTGGTCGTCGTGCACCCGCCGTTCCGGTGGCAGAAGGAGTACGCCGCGGAGTTCGTCGAGGGCATCGCGCAGCGGGAGGACGAGACCGGCATCGCGATCGCGGTGGAGAACATGTTCCCCTGGCGGGCCCGTGGGCGTGAGATGCAGGCCTACCTGCCGCACTGGGATCCGGTCGGCGAGTCCTACCGCCATGTGACACTCGACCTGTCGCACACCGCGACTGCCGGGTCGGACGCCGTGCAGATGGTGCACGACCTCGACGAGCGGCTGCGCCACATCCATCTCGCTGACGGCCTCGGGTCCTTCAAGGACGAACACCTCGTGCCCGGACGCGGTGGCCAGCCCTGCGCGGAAGTGCTGGAACTCATTGCCGCCCAAGGATTCTCCGGCGACGTCGTGGTGGAGGTCGGCACTCGCAAGCGCACCGACGACGATCGCGAACTCGACCTCGCCGAGGCGCTCGCCTTCGCCCGATTGCACCTGGCGGCGCCTGCGGGCTGAACCCCCGCCGGGCCCTGCGCCACTGTGGCAAGACGAATGTCGCGCAGAAACATGGCGGTAACCAAACCGCGCTAGGTTCGCATGCGTGAAAGGGATCTTCGAGGCGTACCGGAACCGCGCCGACACCTACGACGAGATGTACGCCGAGGACGCCACCACGCGTCCGGCGTATGTCGAGCTCAGGCGTCAGGTCGAACGGCTGACCCCGGACGACATGCGTACGCGAGCCGACTACCTCTCGCACACGTATCTCGACCAGGGCGTCACGTTCGACATCGGTGGCGAGGAGCGGCCGTTCCCGGTCGACATCATTCCCCGTCTGATCGACAACAAGGCCTGGTCGCACGTCGAAGCCGGTGTGGCGCAACGGGTTCGCGCACTCGAGGCATTCCTTGGTGACATCTACGGAGAGGGCCAGGTCTTCAACGACGGCGTGATCCCGCGTCGCGTCGTCACCAGCAGCCCGCACTTCCTGCGCGCCGCGAAGGGCATCAACCCTCCTGCCGGCGTGCGCGTGCACGTCGCCGGCATCGACCTCATCCGGGACGCGAAGGGCGATTTCCGGGTGCTGGAGGACAACGTCCGCATTCCCTCCGGTGTCTCCTACGTCATGACGAACCGGCGCGCAATGTCCGCCGGTCTGCCGGAAGCCTTCGCGCACCACCGCATTCGCCCGGTCACGCAGTACCCCGGCAAGTTGCTCGCCGCCCTGCGCGCCAGTGCTCCGTCCGGTATCGGCGATCCGAGCGTGGTCGTGCTTTCTCCTGGCTCCTACAACCCGGCCTACTTCGAGCACGCCTTGCTCGCTCGTCTGATGGGGGTCCGCCTCGTCGAAGGGCGCGACCTCGTCGCACAGGCCGGACGGGTCAGCGTGCGCACCACCAACGGCCTCCTACCGGTGCACGTGATCTACCGCCGGGTCGACGACGATTTCATCGATCCGGTTCATTTCAAACGGGATTCGGTACTCGGCGTGCCCGGCCTGCTGAACGCGGCCCGTCGCGGCAATGTCGCCATCGCCAACGCGGTCGGCAACGGCGTCGCCGACGACAAGCTCGTCTACACCTACATGCCCGATCTCATCCGTTATTACCTGGCGCAGGAGCCGATCCTGCCCAACGTCGACACCTGGCGGATGGAGGACGAGGACCACCGCGAAGAGGTGCTCGACCGACTGCACGAACTCGTCGTCAAGCCCGTCGACGGGGCCGGCGGCAAGGGCATCGTGATCGGCCCGCGGGCCACCATGCAAGAACTCGACGAACTGCGCGCCCGCCTCCTGGAGGACCCTCGCGGCTGGATCGCCCAGCCCGTCGTCCAGCTGAGCACCGTGCCGACGTTGATCGGCAGCGAGTTGGCGCCGCGTCACGTCGACCTGCGTCCGTTCGCGATCAACGACGGGGAGAAGGTCTGGGTGCTGCCCGGCGGCCTGACCCGCGTCGCGCTGCCCGAGGGCGAGCTGATCGTCAACTCCAGTCAGGGTGGCGGCTCGAAGGACACCTGGGTGCTGGCTCCCGAGCCCGGCGACCCGATCGTCACCCCCGAGCCCGCCGACGAGTCGGCGGTCCTGCACCCCGCACAGCGGACGGCGCGCGCTGCCGCTGAACGCGAGGCGGCGGAGGAAGCCGCAGAGACGGCGGAGGTCGTCACTCCTGGCTTCTCGCAGTCACAGGCCCAGTCACAGTCCCAGTCCCAGGGCTCGGCGCGGCAGCCGGCTCACCCCGGTCTGGACGGCGGGATGCAGAGACAGGCCCAGAGCCAGTCGCAAAGCGGTGGTGGCTCGCAGAGCCAGTCCCAGTCGCAATCGTCACAGTCGGAAGAGCCGGCCGAAGCCGGACCCCAGGAGCAACCCCAGATCGAACTCGATCCGGACGTCGAGGACGAGGGGGCGCTCTAGATCATGCTGAGTCGAATCGCTGAATCCCTCTTCTGGATCGGTCGCTACATCGAGCGCGCCGAGGCCACCGCCCGCATCCTCGACGTGCACCTGCAGTTGCTCGTCGAGGACCCGGTGCTCGACCGTGACGCCACCTGCCAGTCGCTGCTCGCGGCCATGGCCGTCGGGCACGACGGTCCGGCCGACGTGGACGAGGTGCTGCGCTCCCTGCTGACCGATTCCCAGCAGCCGTCCGCGATCGCGTACGCGCTCACCATGGCCCGCGACAACGCGCGTCGGTCGCGCGAGATCGTCTCGACCGAACTGTGGGAGGCGCTCAACACCACCCACCTGCAGGTCGCCGACGGCCAGCTCGCCTCGATGCGCCCGGCGGACGCGTTCCGTCTGGTTCGTGAGCGAGCGAACATGATCGCAGCGCTCGCCGACAACACCCAGAGCCACGACGACGGGTGGCAGTTCATCCGCCTCGGCCGGATGATCGAGCGGGTCGACATGACCGCCCGGGTCATCCTGATGACGACGTACGGCACCGGTTCGGCAGCGTCCTGGCAGGTCACCCTGCGCGCCTGCGGTGCCGCACACGCGTTCACCCGTATCTACCGGGCGTCCGAATCTCCCCGCTCCGCAGCCGAATTCCTGCTGCAGGACCGGTTGTTCCCGCGATCTGTCAGGTACTCACTCAACGAGGCGGCCACCTGCCTCGAGGAACTCAATCCCAAGCAGCACCGCACCGGCTTCTCCGGCGATGCGCGCCGCATCGTGGGGCAGGCCCTCGCCCAGCTGGAGTACCGCTCGATCAGCGACCTGCTCGGCGACGTCGCCAGGGAGATGGAGTCGCTGCAGCGGGTGTGCGCACAGGCGACCGAGGCAGTGTCCAAGCGTTACTTCGAGGGAGCTCTCCCTCCCGAGTGGATCCGAGGTGAATCGTGAGCGTGACCCTGCGCCTGGTCCACCGGGCCGGCTATACCTACTCCGGACCCGCCGTCGCGTCGTACAACGAGGCGCGCATGGTGCCCAGATCGACTCTGGCACAAACGGTTTCGCACACCAGGATGGAGATCACCCCGACGCCGTGGCAGGACTCCTGGGTCGACTACTGGGGCAGTAATGTCACCACCTTCGAGCTGCACGAACCGCACGGTGAACTCAAGGTCGTCGCCATCAGCACGGTCACCGTCCACCGCACCCGGCAGGAGGGCGAGCACCTCGGCTGGGACCAGATGCAGGAGAAGTCGGTCAGCGACGAGTACGGCGAGTTGTTGGAGTGTTCGGGCCACTGCGGCGCGGTCGGCGAGTTCGCTGCGGCCATTCAGCGGATCCGGAACGACGCCGACACCCCGGCGACGTTCGTCGAGTCCGTGGTTGCCGCGCTGCACGAGAAGGTGACCTACCGCCCGGAGCGCTTCTCGCACGCACCCCAGGCCGCGAAGGTCTGGGACGCGGGGGAGGGTGGCTCCACCGATTTCGCGCACATGATGATCACCGCGCTTCGGTCCGCCGGGATCCCGGCCCGTTTCGTCGTTGGTTACCTGCTGCGTGACAGCGAGGTGCCGATCGGCGAAGTGATCACCGGTCACGGTCACTCATGGATCGAATGGTGGGACGGCACATGGATGGCGTACGACCCTGCGATGCAGCGGGAGCCGGACGACTTCTACATTGAGGTCGCACACGGACGCGACCACACCGACGTCGCGCCACTGCGGGGCATCTTCACCGGGACGCCCGGCAGCAAGATGTCCGTCACGGTGGAAATCAGCCGACTGGCCTGACCATCGAACGAGCTGAAGGAGAGTCATGGTCGACCCGAGTGCTGTGCTGCGCAGCGGACTGATGGGCCTGAGCCGCAACACCAAGGTGCGTGACGTCGTCGAGAAGGCGCCGGTCAGCAAGGACGTCGTCAAGCGGTTCGTCGCAGGCACCTCCACCGAGGACGCCGTGCGGGTCAGCCGTGAGCTCGACGTGGAGGGCAAGCTCGCCACCATCGACTTCCTCGGCGAGGACACCCTCGACCGTGCGCAGGCGATCCACACCCGCGACGCCTACCTCGATCTGCTCGCCGAGCTCGCCGACGCCTGCCTCACCGACGGCGGACGTGTCGAGGTCAGCGTGAAGCTCAGCGCACTCGGCCAGGCCCTGCCCAAGGACGGTCGCAAGATCTCCCTGGAGCACGCTCGCTCGATCTGCGAGGCCGCGGCAATCGCCGGCACCACGGTGACTCTCGACATGGAGGATCACACCACCACCGACGCGACGCTGGAGACCCTCGCCGAGCTGCGCAAGGACTTCCCCGACACCGGTGCCGTGCTGCAGGCCTACCTGCGCCGCACCGAGGGTGACTGCAGCGACCTCGCGTACGAAGGCAGCCGCGTCCGCCTGTGCAAGGGTGCGTACGCCGAGCCGGCGTCCGTCGCCTTCGCCGACAAGGGCGAGATCGACATGAACTACGTGAAGTGCATGCGGGTGTTGATGGAGGGCGAGGGCTACCCGATGATCGCCAGCCACGACCCGCGCATCGTCGAGATCGCCGGTTCGCTCGCGACCAAAAACCTCCGCGCCCCCGACTCGTTCGAGTACCAGATGCTCTATGGCATCCGCCCGAACGAGCAGCAGCGTCTCGCGGACGCCGGAAACCAGGTGCGCGTGTACGTCCCGTACGGCGACGAGTGGTACGGCTACCTGGTGCGTCGAATGGCCGAACGACCGTCGAACACGGCGTTCTTCCTGCGTGCGCTGAGCAGCCGCAGCTGAACCCCGTCCGTTCCATCCCGGAGGTACCAGTGTCAGAATCCTCGGCACCCGCGGGCACCCCGCGTCGCCTGGCCGTACTCGGCGTCGGCGTGATGGGGGAGGCCCTGCTCGCCGGTCTGTTGCGCAGCGGTCAGCCCGCTGATCACGTCGTGGTCGGTGACCGGCACGAGGCCCGCGCGCATCAGATCCTCGCCACGCACGGTGTCCGGGCCGCGTCCCCGGCGGACGCCGTCGTAGGCGCCGACACAGTGGTGCTCGCGGTGAAACCACAGGACATGAGTGCGCTGCTGGACGAGATCCGCGACCGGCTCGAACCGGGAGCGCTGGTGGTTTCGATCGCCGCCGGAATCGCCACGGCGTACCTGGAGGCGCGGTTGCCCGAAGGGACCCCGGTCGCCCGCGCGATGCCCAACACCCCGGCGCTCGTTGATCAGGGCATGGCCGCGGTCAGCCCCGGAACCCATTGCGGCGCCGACGATCTCGCCGAGGCGACCCGTCTGCTCGAGGGCTGCGGCAAGGTCGTCACGGTCGCCGAGCACCACATGGACGCGATCACCGCGATCAGCGGCAGCGGCCCCGCGTACCTGTTCTACGTGGTCGAGGCGATGATCGAGGCCGGCGTGCTGCTCGGGCTGCCGCGCAACACCTCGACCGAGCTCGTCGTCCAGACCGTCGTCGGCGCGGCCACCATGCTCAAAGAGACAGGTGAGCACCCGACCGTGCTGCGCGAGCAGGTGTCCTCACCCGGGGGAACGACGATGGCGGCGTTGCGGCAACTGGACGACCACAAGGTGCGCGCGGCTTTCCTGACCGCGATGGAAGCCGCCGCACATCGCTCCGCCGAACTGGCCCAGGGCTGACCGTGCCCACCTGGCCGGGCGTGTCGTCGGTCGTGCCGGATAGGCTGCAGCCGCGACTTCCGGCCCGGAGCCGGGAGGAAATGCTTGGCATGGAAAGGTGGAGTGCATGAGCGAAATCACGATTCGCGCGCTTGGTACGGACGAGTGGGAGACCTACCGTTCCGTTCGCCTGAGCTCGCTGGAGGAGTCGCCCGAGGCCTTCGCCGCATCCGCAGCCCAGGAGAAGGACTACGACGAGGACTTCTGGCGTACTCGCCTGGAGCGCTCCCGTCGGTTGATCGCGCAGGACGGTGACGACATCGTCGGAGTGGTCTCCGTCGGAGACCGCAGCACCGACGAGGCGCGTGTGGGCGAACTGTTCGGACTATGGGTCACCCCGCGCCTGCGTGGCCAGGGTGTGGCCTGGAAGTTGGTCGAGGCCGGCGTCGAGAAGGCCAAACAGGAGAGCTACAAGTTCCTGCTCTATTGGGTCGGCACCGACAACGGTCGGGCCGTCGCCTTCGCGAGCAGCTTCGGATTCCGTCCCACCGATTCGCGTCGTCCGATGAAGGGTGCCACTGAAGACACCCAGGACGACGATGAGATGGCGATGGTCTACCCCCTCGGCGACGACCCGTCCTCGGTGCCGTCGTCGGTCCTCGACTGATCCTTCGTCGCCGGCGCAGGAACACCACCTACTCGTAGAAGCCGCAGGCGCCCATGGCATCGACAACGCCGTCGGTCCGAGTCGTCTGGGATGACCGACTCACCCAGTACGACTTCGGGGAAACGCACCCGATGAACCCGGTCCGGTTGGACCTCACCACCCGGCTGGCACGCGCGCTCGGCGTGCTCGACCTGCCCGGCGTCGAAGTGGTCGGTGTCGACGACGAACCCGATCTCGACGCCTTTCTCACGGGAGTGCACAGCCCCGACTTCGTCGATGCGGTCAAGGCCGCCTCCCTGGATCCGGCGAATGCCGACGAGCGCTTCGGGCTGGGCACCGAGGACGACCCGGCTTTCGTCGGCATCCATGAGACCTCCGCCCGCATCGCCGTCGCGACCCGCGACCTGTGCAAGGCCGTCTGGCAGGGCGAGATCGACCACGGCGTCAACTACTGCGGCGGCATGCACCACGCGATGGCTGACCGCGCCGCCGGCTTCTGCATCTACAACGATGCCGCTCTCGGCATCAGGTGGCTGCTCGACAACGGCGTCGAACGTGTCGCCTACATCGACGTCGACGTGCACCACGGCGACGGCGTCGAGCAGATCTTCTGGAACGACCCGCGAGTGCTGACCATCTCGGTGCACGAAACCGGACGAATCCTGTTCCCCGGCACCGGTTTTCCCGGTGACATCGGTGGTCCGGAAGCCGAGGGCTCGGCTGCGAACCTCGAACTCCCGGCGGGCACCGGGGACGCTGCCTGGCTGCGGGCGATCCACGCGGTGGTGCCGTCGCTGGTGCGCGCGTTCAAGCCGCAGATCCTGGTGACCCAGCAGGGCTGCGACTCCCACTACTCCGACCCGCTCGCGCACATGGCGATCAGCATCGACGCTCAGCGCACCGCGTTCGAGACCATCCACGACCTGGCTCACGAGGTCTGTGACGGACGCTGGGTCGCGCTCGGCGGAGGAGGCTACGAACTGGTCGACGTCGTCCCGCGCTCGTGGACGCACCTCACCGCGATCGCCGCGCACAAGCCGATCGATCTTGAGACGCCCGTCCCGCAGGAGTGGCGCGACCACGTCACAGAGCGCGTCGGGCGCCCGGGCCCGCCGCGGATGGGCGACGGCGTGGCCGAGGGAGGGCATGTCTGGTTCCGTTCCTGGGCCACCGGCAGCGACCCCGACAACCCGGTCGACCGCGCCGTGATGGCCACCCGTGAAGCGGTCTTCCCGCACCATGGCCTGGACATCTGGTTCGATTGAGATCGCACCCCACAGGGCACCGATGCGGAGCGGCCGGGCAGTATTTCGAGCGGTTTCGGCCACTGTCGGCGTGTCGGATGGACAAAGTCCCCCAGAACTTTCCAAGGGAGCACATCTGCCCCTAAGGTGCTCCAAGGCAACATCAACCACATGAGTTCAGCGCAGACCGCCCTGGGCCATGGCTTCCATCGCCACGAGAGGGCTGGGATCCTAAATGGAGCAAGAGCGTCAGATCGGCGAGACCACATTCATGACGGTCGCCGAGGTGGCCGCGATCATGCGGGTCTCCAAGATGACGGTCTACCGCCTCGTGCACGCCGGTGAACTGCCGGCCGTCCGTGTCGGTCGGTCGTTCCGGGTACCCGAGGACGCGGTGCACCACTACCTCAAGCAGTCCTACATGGGCACCGCCTGATTTTCCGGCCTCGCCGTCGATGGCGTAAAGTAGCCCGAAGGGCTCGCGCCCACTGACTTTTCTGTTCCTCGATAACCAGTTAGGACACCGCTGACGCATGGGTTCCGTGATCAAGAAGCGCCGTAAGCGCATGGCCAAGAAGAAGCACCGCAAGTTGTTGCGCAAGACGCGTCACCAGCGCCGTAACAAGAAGTAAGGCTTCTTCGCCACAAGATGGCTCCGTCCGATTCGGACGGAGCCTCTTGCGTAGGGTCCCGAACGCATAGGATCGGGGCGTCGAAAGGGGTGAGCATGGGACGGATCGTCCTCGTCACGGGTGTTTCGCGCCGGATCGGTGGTCGCACCGCCGAACTGCTGTCCCGTGACCCCGAGATCGAGAAGGTCATCGCGGTCGACGCGGTACCGCCCTCGCACAGCCTGGGCCGTGCCCAGTTCGTGCGCGCCGACATCCGCAACCCGATGGTCGGCAAGGTGATCGCCCATGAGGGCGTCGACACAGTGCTGCACCTCGGCGTGATCCTCACCCCCAAACAGGCCGGTGGACGCACCTCCCAGAAGGAGATCAATGTCATCGGGACGATGCAGTTGTTGGCCGCCTGCCAGCGCGCGTCCTCCCTGCAGCGGCTGGTCGTGAAGTCGTCGTCCGCGGTCTACGGCTCCTCGCCGCGCGACCCCGCGATGTTCACCGAAGAACTCCAGGCCAGGCGGATGCCCGCCGGTGGATTCGGCAAGGACTCGGCGGAGGTCGAGAACTACGTGCGAGGCTTCGCGCGCCGTCGTCCCGACGTCCAGGTCGCCACCCTGCGCATGGCCAATGTCGTCGGACGCGGTTTCAGTAGCCAGCTGTCCGATTACTTCTCGATGCCGATCATGCCGGTACCGATGGGGTTCGACGGACGGATGCAACTACTGCACTTCGACGACGCGCTGCAGGCGTTGCGCGCCGCGACATTGTCCGATCTCGACGGCACGATCAACATTGCGGCCGACGGACTGCTCACTGTCCGTCAGGCTGCGCGGATCGCAGGCAAGCCGATCGTCCCGGTCGTGCCTCAGACAAGCGGTCTGGTCGAGCAGCTCACTCGCCGGGTCGGACTCAAGGGCTTCGCGGCGTCCCAGATGGACTTCCTGTGTTACGGGCGAGGAATGGACACCAGCCGAATGCGCACTGAGCTCCGGTTCGAGCCCGCACTGACCACACGTGAGGCGTTCGCCGACGTGTTCGCTTCACCATCACGACGCGCGGCCTTGGTCGGAGCTGCGCATGGCTGAGCCCAAGGGCCGCAAGCCGGCTGCCAAATCCGCTGCGAACCAGGCGCCATCGGCCAAACCGGCGTCCAAGCGCGCCACCAAGGCGTCGACGCCGCGCAAGACCGCGGCCAAGCCACTGCGTGCTGCCGCGCGAACCGATGACTCGCTCGGCTCGAAGACGACCCGTCGGCCCACCCGGTCGTCAGTACAGGCGAAGGCGAAGTCGCCGCGTCCGGCGCTGCACGTCGTGCCCGACCCGGCGCCCGATCAGGACGAGGGGTTCGCCGCCACCGGCAATCCGTTCGAGAACAAGCTGCCCTTCGGACTGCCGGTCGACCCGGCCATCTTCGTCCAGACGCTGATCTCGGTGCTGCGCGCGGCAGGCACTGCCGCCGGGTTGTCGGGTGATGACCTCGAACGCCGGGTCGCGTCCGCGCTGGCCTTCCTGCGGCGACGGCTCAACGGTGACTACGCGATCGACGATTTCGGTTTCGACGAGGAGTTCACCCGCGAGATCTGGATCCCGTTGCTGCGGCCGCTGTACAAGCGTTGGTTCCGGGTCGAGGTGCGTGGCATCGAGAACATCCCGGCCGAGGGCAGGGGCCTGGTGGTCGCGAACCACTCCGGCACCGTTCCGGTCGACGGACTGATGACCCAGGTCGCGATCCATGACGAGCACCCGAACCACCGTTTCGTGCGGATGCTCGGAGCCGACCTGGTCTTCCAGTCGCCGTTCATCGGAGAGTTGTCCCGTAAGTCCGGCACCACGCTGGCGGCCAACCCCGACGCCGAGCGCTTGCTCGAATCGGACGAACTGGTCGCCGTCTTCCCCGAGGGGTTCAAGGGCGTCGGCAAGCCGTTCAGCGACCGCTACCGTCTGCAGCGCTTCGGTCGCGGTGGCTTCGTGTCCGCAGCCGTCCGTGCCGGCGCCCCGATCATCCCGTGTTCGATCGTCGGAGCAGAGGAGATCTTCCCGATGATCGGCAACGCCAAGAGCGTGGCCAGGCTGCTCGGTTTCCCCTACTTCCCGATCACCCCGACGTTCCCGTTGTTCGGCCTGCTCGGTGCGATCCCGTTGCCGAGCAAGTGGATCATCGAGTTCGGCACGCCGATCGAGACCGAGCACCACGGCTCTGCCGCCGCCGATGACCCGATGGTGTTGTTCGACGTCACCGACCAGGTGCGCGAGACCATCCAGCAGACGCTGTACTCCCTACTGCTGGAACGACGTTCGGTCTTCTTCTGATGGCGCGCATCACCCTGTACGGCAAGCCCGGCTGCCACCTGTGCGACGACGCCCGCACGGTGATCCAGCGGGTCTGCGCCGATCTGGGGGAGCAGTACGAGGAGTTCTCGATCGAGGGCGACGCCGACCTGATGCACACGTACGGCGAACTGATCCCGGTCACGCTCATCGACGGCAAGCAGCACGACTACTGGCGGGTCAGCGAGTCCCGACTGCGTACTGCCCTCACCGCCTGAAACTGTTCGCGAAGGCCGAGGGTGGCTATACCACAGAGGCCTTGTAGCACGTTTCGCGCGTTCATGCGACTTTGTGCCTGCGTTCACGAGGACTTACTCTCGGGGGGTCATGTGCCAGGGATGACGAGCGTTTGGTATACGCCGCCATCTCATCGGGAGGAGATTCGTTCCCTGTGACCAACACGTCCGCGTCGCGCCGGGACATCCCGGATGCGACCGTCGCTCGGCTGCCGGTGTACCTGCGGGTGCTCCGTGCCCTCAGCGGCCGTGGGATCGACGTCGTGTCCTCGGACGAACTGGCTGACGCCGCAGGCGTTCGCTCCGCCGGTCTGCGCAAGGACCTCTCCTACCTCGGCTCCTACGGCGTGCGTGGTGTCGGTTACGACGTCGAGCGCCTGTCGGAGGAGATCACCCGCGAACTGGGCCTACAGAGCGACTTCGCCGTCGCCATCGTCGGCATGGGCAACCTCGGCCGCGCGTTGGCCGACTACCGCGGATTCGCCACTCGCGGCTTCGAGGTGCGCTGGCTCATCGACAACGACCCGGCCTTGACCGGCATGCATGTGGGTGCTCTGGCGATCGTCGACTTCGACGGCTTCCGCCCTGCCGCCGACGAGTCGGTCATCGGGGTGATCGCCACGCCGCCGCACGCTGCGCAGGCCGCCGCCGATGATCTCGTGGCCCGCGGCGTCCGCTCCATCCTGAACTTCGCCTCCGAGCCGCTCGATCTGCCGGAATCGGTCGCCGTGCGCAAGGTCGACCTCGCCACCGAACTGCAGATCCTGGCCTTCCACGATCAGCGCACCCGTCCCGAACCTGCTCCCCTTGTGGAGGTTCCTTCGTGAGTCTCCTGGTCGTTGGGTTGTCGCACCGTTCGGCGCCCGTCGAGTTGCTCGAGCGCGCCGCCCTGTCCGGTGAGCGCGGCGCGCGGCTGGACGCCGTGCTGCGCGGCGGCGACCACGTCGAGGAATGGATGATCGTGTCCACCTGCAACCGGGTGGAGATCTACGGCGAGGTCGGCACCTTCCACGGTGCCGTCACCCAGATCAGCGAATCGCTCTGCGCGGTAACGGGACTCAGCCTCGAAGAGCTCGGCGACAGTCTGTACGCCCACTACGAGGAGCGGGCGATCGCGCACTTGTTCTCCGTGGCCGCCGGGCTCGACTCGCTCGCGATCGGCGAGAGCCAGATCCTCGGTCAGTTGCGCAGTTCCCTGCAGGACGGCCGCGAACACGGGCACCTCGGGAGTGCGCTGGAGAACGTCGCCCAGCAGGCGCTGCGCGTCGGCAAGAAGGTGCACGCCGAGACCGAGATCGACCGGGTCAGCAAGGGCCTGATCGAGCGTGGAGTTGCGCTCGCCGAACACCGGATCGGCCCGATCCAGCGGGCCCGTGCGACGGTCATCGGTTCGGGTGCGATGAGTGCGCTCGCCACCCACACCCTCAGCCGGATGGGCGTGGAGAACATCACGATCGTCAGCCGGACGCTGGAGAACGCGCGCCGCCTGGCTGCGGCCACCGGCGCCACCGCGCGAGAGTGGGACGAGCGTGCCGACGCGATCGCCGAGTCCGACTTCGTCGTGTCCTGCACCGGAGCCGTAGGACATGTCGTCGAGATCGAGCACGTCACCGGCGGCGACCGTCCGAAGGTCTTCCTCGACCTCGCCCTGCCCCGCGACGTCGACCCCGCGGTCGCCGTCCTCGACGCAGTCACCGTGCTCTGGCTCGAGGACCTGCGCGAGGTCACCGAGTCCGAGGGTTCGCGCTCGCAGGTGCACGCCGTCGAGGAGATGGTCACCGCCGAGGTCGCCGAGTTCGTGCTCAATCGGCGCGCCGCATCCGTCGGCCCGACCGTCGCCGCGATCCGCCGGTACGCCGCCGACGTGGTCGCGACCGAACTGGAACGCCTGGACTCCCGCGTCGAACTGGACGACCGCCAACGCGCGCAGGTGCAGCTCAGCGTCCACCGCATCGTGGAGAAGTTGTTGCACACCCCGACCGTGCGGATGAAACAACTCGCGGGCTCCGAGGACGGCAGTGAGTACACCTCCCTGCTGCGCACGCTCTTCGACATCGACCCCTTCGTCTCGAAGGTGTCGTCCATCCCGCGACAGGTAGGAGGCGACTCATGAGCGCACTTCGGCTCGGCACCCGCCGGTCCCACCTGGCGATGACCCAGTCCGGCCATGTCGCCGACGCGCTGCGTGCGCTCGGTCACGAGGTCGAACTGGTCGAGATCGTCACCGAGGGCGACACCAACCGCGCCCCGCTGACCCAGATCGGTGGCACGGGAGTCTTCGCAGCCGCCCTGCGCGAAGCGCTGCTGCAGGGCGAGGTCGACCTCGCGGTGCACTCGCTCAAGGACCTCCCTGCTGCGGGGCACCCCGGCCTTACGGTCGCCGGTATCCCGCGACGAGAGGACCCGCGTGACGCCTTGGTAGCCCGCGACGGACTGACCCTCGGCGAACTTCCTCCCGGCTCGAGCATCGGCACCGGCTCGCCGCGCCGCGTCGCAGCGTTGAACGCGCTCGGCCTCGGCTTCGAGGTGCGGCCGCTGCGCGGCAATGTCGACTCCCGCTTGGCGCGGGTCAGCGACGGCGAACTGGACGCGATCATCCTGGCCTGCTCCGGGCTTCGCCGGATCGGACGGCAGGACCGCATCACCGAGGCGATCGACCCGCTGCAGATGCTGCCGGCCCCGGGGCAGGGTGCACTCGCCATCGAGGTGCGCGCGGACGACCGGCGGATGATCGACATCGTCGGCGCACTCGACGACGCCGACACCCGCGCCGCCGTGACCGCCGAACGAGCCGTTCTGCTCGGACTCAAGGCAGGGTGCTCGGCACCCGTCGGTGCGCTCGCCGAAGTCGTCGAGGACGTCGACGGCAGCCTGGAGATCTCGCTTCGGGCGTTCGTCGGAGCACCCGACGGCAGCGATGACCTGCGCCGCTCGATCACCGGCCCGTTCGACAAGGCCGAACAACTGGGCCTCGACCTGGCACAGATGCTGCTGGAGGACGGGGCGGACCGGATCATCGCCGACGCCGGTGGTGACGATGCGGTGGCGGGGAGCGTGCGAGCCGGCACCGAGGAGGAGCACCGGCAGAAAGCACAGGCGCAGCATCACGGGGCGTACGAAATCGTCGCCGACGCGTGCGAACCCCCTCCCGGGCGACCAACCAACGCCGGCTCGGCCGGCGGCCCCGAAAGTCCGAACAACAAACACCGACGCCATGGAGCGTGACAAGTGACCACCACCGCCAAGACGCCTGCAGCAGTCGCCTTCGTGGGCTCCGGCCCCGGCGACCCGGGTCTGCTGACCGTGCGAGCCGCCAGCCTGCTGCGCCGCGCCGACGTCGTCGTCCTAGACCGGGTGGCTCGCGAGGACTTCGTCGCGAAGTTCGTCCGCGAGGACACCGAGATCGTCGACGCCGGCCACGGTGAGGCCGGCCAGGCTCTCACCACCGCCTCGCGGGCCAAGCTCGTCGTGAAGACGGCCAAGGCCGCGGCCAAGCTGGGCAAGGACGCTCTCGTCGTCCGCCTCATGGACGGCGACCCCGCCACCTTCAACGGTCTCGCCGAGGAGGCGACCGCGCTGCACAAGGCTGCGGTGCCGTTCGAGATCGTCCCCGGTGTCAGCGCTGCGTCCGCAGTGCCGACATACGCCGGTATTCCGCTGACACACAACGGTTCTCGCGCGGTGCACCTGCTCTCACCGGGCGACTCCAAGGTCGACTACGCCAAGTCGGTCGCAGCTGACACGACCGTCGTGCTGTTCGGCACCGTGGACACCCTGCGCACCAGCTTCGCCCGACTCCTCGAAGCCGGACGGGACGCCGAGACCGCGGTCGCGGTGACCGTCGACGGCACGACCATCCACCAGAAGACGCACACCTTCACCCTCGACACCGTCGACGCCGGCCTGAAGTTGCTCGCCGACGATGCCCAACTGGTCGCCGTCGTCGGTTCACCGGTCGACTACCGCGAGACGTTGTCGTGGTGGGAGAACAAGCCGCTGTTCGGATGGAACGTCCTGGTGCCGCGCACCAAGGACCAGGCCGGTTCGATGACCGAGCGCCTCGGCGACTTCGGGGCGTCCAGTGACGTCGTTCCGACGATCAGCGTCGAGCCGCCGCGCACCCCGCAGCAGATGGAGCGCGCGATCAAGGGTTTGGTGACCGGTCGCTACGAGTGGATCGGCTTCACCTCCCAGAACGCGGTTCGGGCTGTGCGCGAGAAGTTCGATGAGTTCGGTCTCGACGCCCGGGCGTTCGCCGGTCTGAAGATCGCCGCTGTCGGTGGCGTGACCGCAGAAGCGTTGCGCGAGTGGGGCCTTCAGCCCGACCTGGTCCCGTCCGGTGAGCAGTCGGCCAAGGGCCTGCTGGAGGAATGGCCGGAGTTCGACGAGTTGCTCGACCCGATCAACCGGGTCTTCCTGCCGCGCGCCGACATCGCGACCGACACCCTTGTGGCCGGTCTGCAGGAGATCGGCTGGGAGGTCGACGACGTGACCGCGTACCGCACCGTGCGCGCCGCGCCGCCGGCCCCCGAGGTGCGTGAGGCGATCAAGACCGGCAAGTTCGATGCGGTCTGCTTCACCTCGTCCTCGACCGTGCGCAACCTGGTCGGCATCGCGGGCAAGCCGCACGCCACGACCATCGTCGCGTGCATCGGTCCGGCCACCGCCAAGACCGCCGAGGAGCACGGCCTGCGCGTCGACGTCATGTCGCCGGAGCCGTCCGCCGAAGCACTGGTGGACGCGCTGGCCGACTTCGGTCGAAGCCTCGCCCTGTCGGCCGCCGAGGCCGGTGAGGCGGTCCGTCGCCCGAGCGAGCGGCGCACCACCTCGCGCCGCAAGGCCAAGGCCTGATCCGAAACCTTCACCGAGTGGCCGGGCTATGAACCAGTGGCCGAGCTATGGCCCGGCCACCCGTTCATAGCCCGGCCACTCGGCGTTTGTCCGACAGAGCAAGGAGAAGCCGTGAACCCGATCGTCCGTCCGCGCCGTCTGCGGCAGAGTCCGGCTGTGCGCCGGTGGGTGTCGCAGACGCGTCTGCACCCGGCTGACCTGGTGCTCCCGCTCTTCGTGAAGGAGGGCATCAGCGAGCCGGCGCCGATCTCGTCGATGCCGGGAGTCGTGCAGCACACGCTCGACTCGCTGGTGGAGGCCGCACGCGAGGCGATCGACGCCGGCGTCGGTGGCCTGATGGTGTTCGGCGTTCCGGCCGAGCGTGACGAGATCGGTTCGGGCGCAACGGATCCGGACGGCATTCTCAATGTCGCGCTGCGTCGCTTGCGGGACGAATTCGGTGCGTCGACGGTGCTCATGGCCGACCTGTGCCTGGACGAGTTCACCTCGCACGGACACTGCGGTGTGCTCACCGAGACCGGTGCCGTCGACAACGACGCGACGCTGGAGATCTACGGACGGATGGCGGTGGCGCAGGCACGAGCCGGCGCTCACGTCGTCGGCCCGAGCGGCATGATGGACGGCCAGGTCGAGGTCGTGCGGGCCGCACTCGACGACGCGGGCTTCACCGACGTGATTGTGCTGGCGTACGCCGCCAAGTACGCGTCCGCCGCCTACGGACCCTTCCGCGAGGCCGTCGACTCCGCGCTGCAGGGTGACCGTGCGACCTACCAGCAGGACCCGGGCAATCTCACCGAGTCGTTGCGCGAAGTGCGCCTCGACATCGAACAGGGCGCCGATATCGTGATGGTGAAGCCGGCGACTCTCTACCTCGACGTCATCGCCGCGGTGAAGCAGACGTCCGACGTGCCGGTCGCCGCGTACCACGTCAGTGGCGAGATGGCGATGATCGAGGCCGCTGCCGCGAACGGGTGGATCGACCGCGACCGGATGGTGACCGAGCAGTTGACCGCGATCAAGCGTGCGGGTGCGCAGATCATCCTGACCTACTACGCCGCCGAGGTCGCGCGCCGTCTGGGCTGACCCGCGTACCCTCGACCTGGAAGAGTCCGCTCGAACCTTCGATTGGGAGGCCACCCGATGAGACTGCTCTCCATCGCCGCCGGTGCCACCGCGGCAGCAAGCATGCTCACAGTTGCCGGCTCCGCCGTGGCTGCTCCTGAGGCGGCGCCGAAGCTGACCCGCGTCGTCCCTGTGCCCGTCACCGCTGATCGCGTCGCGCTCGGTGTGGAGGTGAAGCACGCCGCCGATGACACGGCGGTGAAGGCGTACGACCGCGGACGGTTGGTCGGCACCGGCGAAGTCGCGAAGGGGAAGGCCGTTGTGCCGATCCAGCACACGCTTCGAGCAGAATCCGCGCCCCGCTCGATCGCCGTCGTGGTCGGCGACCACCGCAGGACCGTCACGATCGACCTCGACACCGACGACCTGAAGCGCAGCCCGTGGTTCGTGGTCAACAAGCGACACGGCGCCGCCAGGTACGTGCCCAAGAAGCTGAAGGAGTTCGAGGGTGGGCGTCTCGAGGTTCGTGCTCTCGATGCCTATCGGCCGATGGCGAAGGCCGCCGACAAGGACGGATCCGGTTTCTGGGTGGCGAGCAGCTACCGCTCCGCGGAGCGACAGAAGCAGCTGTACGAGGGTTACGTCCGGCGCGACGGCGCCGAGAAGGCGGATACCTACTCGGCCCGTCCTGGCCACAGCGAGCACCAGACCGGCCTGGTGATCGATATCGCGAACGGCGTCTGCAATCTCGAACGCTGTTTCGCCGAGACCGCGGCCGGACGCTGGGCCTCCAAGTACGCGGCCGAGCACGGTTTCATCGTCCGGTACACCCGTGGCAGCGACGAGGTCACCGGCTACCGGTACGAACCGTGGCACCTGCGCTACGTCGGACGCTGGTTGGCGACCTACCTGCAGGACTCCGACACCGCCACCCTCGAGGAAGCGTTCGACCTCGACGATGCAGCCGACTACCCCCGACCCGTGGCCTGACCTGCACCGATGGCCAGTTGATCGTTGTACGACCGAGACCGTTGAGGGCCGGCCTGCGCGTAAGTTATCTGCATGAGTGGCTCTGGGGTCGAGTGGCTTGATGACGAACAACAGCTCGCGTGGCGGCACTACATCCGCGGTTCACGCGCGCTGGAGACTGTGCTCGACAACGAGGTACAGACCGAGGCAGGCATGTCGCTGTCGGAGTTCGAATTGCTTTCGATGCTGTCGGAGGCACCTGACCGGGTGCTGCGGATGAGCACCCTCGCCGAACTCATCGTCCAATCACGCAGCCGGGTCACGCACACCGCCAACCGTCTGGCACGCCGGGGCTGGGTCGAACGGCGTGCTGCCGCCGACGACGGCCGCGGCGTCGAGCTGGTCCTCACCGAAGCCGGGATGGAGGCCGTCGTGGTCGCCGCCCAGGTGCACGTGATGAGTGTTCGCCGGCATCTGGTCGACGTGCTGGAGCGCCTGGAGTTGGTGGAGCTCGGTGCCGCGATGATGAAGGTTCGCGCGTCACTGTGAATCGACTGTGAACCCGGGCTGACGTCGTGGGCGCGGATTTCGGTTGACCGCTCCCACGTGGGACACTGGCCTCATGTCCACCGCTTCGACGTCGGCTTCCGCTGCCCTGCTCGACCGAGCCCGCCGGGTCACGCCCGGTGGTGTGAACTCCCCGGTCCGCGCGTTCCGCGGCGTCGGTGGCACGCCCCGCTTCATCGCCTCGGCGAAGGGTCCGTGGCTGACCGATGTCGACGGCAACGAATACGTCGATCTCATCTGCTCCTGGGGCCCGATGATCCTCGGCCACGCCCACCCCGACGTAGAGCGTGCGGTGAGCGAGGCTGCGGCGAAGGGCTTCTCCTTCGGCACGCCGAGCGAGAACGAGGTCGCGCTCGCCGAGGAGATCGTCCGCCGGGTCGAGCCCGTCGAGCAGGTGCGCCTGGTCAGCAGCGGCACCGAGGCGACGATGAGCGCACTGCGGCTGGCGCGCGGATTCACCGGCCGGACGAAGGTCGTGAAGTTCGCCGGTTGCTACCACGGACACGTCGACGCTCTGCTCGCCCAGGCCGGTTCCGGTGTCGCGACGTTCGCGCTGCCCGACTCCGCGGGTGTCCCCGAATCGAATGCGCACGACACGATCGTGTTGCCCTACAACGACATTCCTGCGCTCCAGGCTGCGTTCGTCGAGCACGGTGACGAGATCGCCTGCGTCATCACCGAGGCGAGCCCGGGAAACATGGGCCTCGTCCCGCCGGCCGAGGGCTTCACCGCCGCGCTGCGTCGCGTCACCCGCGACCACGGGGCGCTGCTGATCAGCGACGAGGTCATGACCGGTTTCCGTTGTTCGCAGGCGGGCTGGTTCGGCCTGGAAGGTCCGCAGGGCGACGGCGTGCCCGACCTGTTCACGTTCGGCAAGGTGATGGGCGGTGGCTTCCCGGCCGCCGCGTTCGGTGGTCGCGCCGACATCATGAGCCGCCTGGCTCCCGACGGCCCCGTCTACCAGGCCGGCACCTTGTCGGGTAACCCTGTTGCCACGGCGGCCGGACTGGCTACTTTGCAGGGCTGCACCCCCGACGTCTACGGACGTCTGGAGGTGGCCGCCCGCGCGATCGCCGCAGCCGCGAGCGAGGAACTCGACAAGGCCGGAGTGCCGCACGTCGTGCAGTGGGCCGGGTCGATGTTCAGCGTCTTCTTCCGCGACCGCCCGGTGCGCAACTATGACGACGCCAAGGCCCAGGACACCGAGGCGTTCGGACGGTTCTTCCACGGGATGCTCGACCAGGGCGTCCACCTGCCGCCGAGCGCGTACGAGGCCTGGTTCGTCAGCGCGTCCCACGACGACGCCGCAGTGTCCAAGGTGATCGAGGCGTTGCCGGGCGCGGTCCGCGCCGTCACGGAAGGAAGCCGCTGATGGCTGCTCGTACCGTCGTTCACCTGGTCCGTCACGGCGAGGTCGAGAACCCCGAGGCGCTGCTGTACGGACGGATGCCCGACTTCCATCTCTCGCAGCTCGGTCGCGAGATGGCCGTACGGGTGGGGGAGTACCTCCAGTCGCACGACGTGACCCACCTGGTGAGCTCTCCACTGGAGCGCGCCCAGGAGACGATGGAGCCGCTGGCCGAGACGCTGCGCCAGGAGGTCACCCTCGACGATCGCGTCGTCGAGGCGGCCAACGACTTCGAGGGCATGACCGTCGGTTCGAACCCCAAACAGCTGCTCAACCCGCGCCTGTGGCCCAAACTGGTCAACCCCATCCAGCCGTCCTGGGGCGAGCCCTACGAGCAGATCGCGACCCGGATGCGCGCTGCGATCCATGACGCCCGGGTGGCCGCCTCCGGTCACGAAGCCGTGATCGTCAGTCACCAGTTGCCGGTCTGGACGGCGCGGTTGTCCTTCGAGGGACGCCGCCTGTGGCACGACCCGCGTCAGCGCGAGTGTGCGCTCGCGTCCGTCACCAGCCTCACGTTCGCCGGTGACGAACTGTTGAGCATCCAGTACTCCGAGCCGGCCGGTGAGTTGCTGGCGCGCGCGTCCAAGGTGCCCGGAGCATGACCCGAGTGTTTCGTCGTCTGACCGCAGGTGCTGTTGCCGTTCTGTTGGCCGGGTCGTTGGCTGCCTGTTCGGACGACCCCAATTCGATCGGCGCGCAGGCGAACAAGGGCGATTCCAAGGGGTACGTCGCCGGTGACGGCACCATCGAACAGATCGGTTCGGGTGAGCGGGGCAAGCCGGTGAGCCTGTCCGGCAAGCTGCTCGACGGCACGCAGTGGAGCAGTGACCAGGCGACCGGCAAGGTCGTCGTCCTCAACGTGTGGGGAGCCTGGTGCCCGCCGTGCCAGGAGGAACTTCCGCACCTGCAGAAGGCGTGGACCGGTTGGCAGGACTCCGGCAAGCCGGTGGTGATGCTCGGTATCAACCAGCGTGACTCCGTGCAGCGGGCGCAGGCCACCCTCGACAAGTTCGCGATCAGCTACCCCTCGCTCGCCGAGGACGGCGGCCGGGCGCTGTTGTCGCTGCAGGGCATGGTGCGCGCCTACCCGACCACGCTCGTCCTGGACAAGCAGCACCGCATCGCCGCGCGGGTCTCCGGCCAGGTCACCGAGAGCACGCTCAACGGTCTGGTCGACGACGTCCTGAAGTCGTCCTAGTGCTCGCAGACGTCGGCTCGATGGTCGTCTCCGGCAGTCTGCCGGCGGCGATCGCGTTGGCCCTGCTCGCCGGCGTCGTCTCATTCGCCTCGCCGTGCGTGTTACCGCTCGTGCCCGGCTTCCTCGCCTACGTCACCGGCCTCACCGACGAGCAACGAAGGACCCGCCTGGTCACCGGCGCGTTGTTGTTCGTGCTCGGTTTCGGCGCCGTACTCGTGTCGGTTGCGGTGGCGCTCGGATTCGCCCTGGAGGCAACGCAATTGCACCGTGCCGCGATCACCCGGGTCGCCGGCGTCGTGGTCATCCTGCTGGCGCTGGTCTACCTCGGTTTCATCGGGCAACGCGGCTTGCCGGTGCACTGGCGGCCGACCGCGGGGCTGGCCGGAGCACCCCTGCTCGGCGTCGCGTTCGGGCTAGGGATGGTCCCGTGCATCGGCCCGGTCTACGGGGCGATCCTGACCGTCAACGCGCCGCTGGCCGGCGACGGCGGCATCGTCGGACGCGGCGTCGTGCTCGCGATCTGTTACGCGATCGGGCTCGGGATCCCGTTCGTACTCATCGCCGCCGGGTGGGCGCGGGCCGAGCGTGCCTCGCGCTGGTTGCGTGATCACCACCGTCCGATCCAGTGGGTCGGTGGCGGGCTGATGCTGTTGGTCGGAGTCCTGATGGTCCTCGGAGTTTGGGAGCAGTTCATTGTCTGGATGCAGACGAACCTTGTCGGCGTCGACGGATTCCGGACGGTGATCTGATGGGTACGAGCACGCGGACCGCACAACCCAAACTCGGTCTCGTCGGCACCCTGCGCTGGTTGTGGCGCCAGCTGACCTCGATGCGCACGGCGCTGTTCCTGCTGTTGATGCTGTCGGTGGCGGCGGTGCCGGGCTCGATCTTCCCGCAGCGCTCGATCAACGCCCAGCGGGTGACCGAGTACCTCGACCAGCACAAGACCACCGGGCCCTGGCTCGACCGGTTCGGCTTCTTCGACGTCTTCTCCAGCCCCTGGTTCGCGGCCATCTACATCCTGCTGGTGATCTCGCTGCTCGGCTGTGTCATCCCACGGATGCGCATCCACTACAACTCGCTGCGCTCACCCATTCCGCAGGTGCCCGCGCGTCTGGGACGCCTGCAGGCGAGCGCCGACGAAAGGGTTGCGGGTGACCCTGCGAAGATCATCGCCACCGCGCGAGAAGTGTTGGGGCGCAAGCACTATCGCCTGAGGGAAGACTCCGGCGACGACGCCCGCACCCAGGACACCCACGAACTCGCGGCAGAGGGCGGCCGGATGCGCGAGACCGGCAACCTGCTGTTCCACCTGTCGCTGGTGATCGTCATCGTGGCGGTCGCGATGGGTTCGCTGCTCGGTTGGCGCGGCGATATCATCGTGCCGGAGAAGAGCGAGTTCTCCTCGACCATGACCCGTTACGACACGATCGACCCGGGCCCGTGGGTCGACCTGGAGAAGCTGGCCCCGTGGTCGCTGACTATGGACAAACTCGATGTCGCGTTCGAGGAGAACGTGCCGCAGGACTCCCCGCAGTTCGGGCAGCCGCGCAGCTTCACCGCGTCCGTCACCACCCAGGACGGCGAAGGCGGGTCGCCGCAGAAGTCGCAGATCTCGGTCAACCATCCGCTCAGCATCGGCGGTTCGGACGTCTTCCTGCTCGGCAACGGGTACGCACCGAAGGTCGTCGTGCGAGACGCCCGAGGCAACGTCCTGTACGAGGACGCCACGCCGTTCCTGCCGCAGGACAACAACTACCGCTCGGTGGGCGCCATCAAGGTGACCGGTTCCGCGCCCAAGCAGCTGGGTTTCTTCGGGCTCTTCCTCCCGTCGGTCGACTTCGACGACAAGCAGGGCCCGTACTCCACCTTCCCCGACCTGCGAAAGCCCGCGCTCGTCCTTGGTCTCTACGAGGGCAATCTCTTCCCGGGCGGACGCCCGCAGTCGGTCTTCTCGCTCGACACCCGCGAGATGACCCAGGTGAAGGCGCAGAACGGTGAACCGCTGCGGATGATGATCCGCCCCGGTGAGACCATCCAGCTGCCCGGCGGCCGCGGTTCGATCACCCTGGAATCGGTGCCGCGCTGGGCCGGACTGTCGGTGCGCTCCGACCCCGGCAAGCTGCCGGCGCTGATCGGCGCCACCTTGGGTCTCATCGGCCTGGTCATGTCGATGGTGCTTCGCCGCCGCCGCATCTTCGTGCGGGTCACACCGGACGGGGAGGGCACCAACCGCGTCCAGGTCGGTGCCCTGGCCAAGGGTGACGACCCACGCCTGCAGCTCGCGGTCGACGAGCTGATGCAGACGCTTCGAGGTGGCGCCACCGACGCCACGTACCCTGAACAGGTGAAGAAAGCAGGTGCACGATGATCACGTCCTTCGTAGCGAGCGAGGTGAACGAGTCCCTCGCTGAGATCGGCGTCGACCTGCTGTGGTCGTCCGCGCTGGTGCTGACCCTCGCGATGCTCTCTTTCACGCTCGACCTCGCCGGGCACCCCGGACGCGTCGCCCGGGCGCAGGCCCGTCGCACGGCGCGCACCCACGAGCAGATCGAGGAGGCCGGCGACACCGCCGTCCTGACCGAGGTCGACACGCCTGGCGCGCCCGAGAAGCGCCAGTGGGGCGGCATCGGCATCTCGCTGGCCTGGCTCGGCACGTTGCTGCTCGTCGGGTCCGTCGCCGCACGTGCGTTCTCGGTGCACCGTCCGCCGCTGGGCAACATGTACGAGTTCGCGATCGTCGGCTCGGCATTCGTGATGCTCTGCTACCTGCTGTGGGCGCTGCGCCACGACGTCCGTTGGCTCGGTGCATTCGTCACCGGCACGGTCGTGCTGTTCGAGATGCTCGCCGCGATGGTGTTCTTCACCGAGGCCAGCCAGTTGATGCCGTCGCTGCGCAGCTACTGGCTCTCGATCCACGTCTCCGTGGCGACCCTGTCCGTCGCGCTGTTCACCGTCGCGTTCGTGCTGCACGCGCTGTGGTTCATGCAGTCCTGGCGTGAACGTCAGCCGGGCAAACTGGCCTTCATGGACGCCGTCCCCGGCAAGGACACGCTCGACCGCCTGGCGTACGGCGTCCTGATCATCGCCTTCCCGCTGTGGACGTTCACCCTCATCGCCGGTGCGATCTGGGCGCAGGAGGCCTGGGGCCGCTACTGGGCCTGGGACCCCAAGGAGGTCTGGACGCTCATCATCTGGGTGCTCTACGCCGCCTACCTGCACGCCCGCATGACCGCCGGTTGGAGCGGCCGCAAGTCGATCTACGTCGCGCTCGCCGGGTTCGCCTGCGTGCTGATCAACTACGGCATCGTCAACGTGTTCATCGTCGGTCAGCACTCGTACTCGGGTATGTGATGGCGCGCTACACCGTCCTTCGCCTGCTGATCTTCTTCGGCGTCCTCTGCGCGCTCTGGCTCGCCCAGTTGCGCGGCTGGCAGCTGCTTCTGCTGTCGGCGGTGGTCTCCGCGATCATCTCGGTGTTCGTGTTGGCCGGCCCGCGCGAGCAGGTCGCCCAGAAACTCGAGGAGAAGGTCACCGAGCGCCGCGAGCGCACCGACGACCACCGTACGGCCGAGGACGAACAGGACGAGGAATCGCAGGAGTACACCGACCGCTGAGTGTCTCGGGCGCGAATGTGGCGCGAACGTCATGAAGGGTGAGGCGTCAGCGCCTCACCCTTCATGACATTCGCAGTGCGTCAGCCGAGGCGAAATGCGAGGTAGAGACCGAGACCGAGCGCGAGGCCGTAGGTGAGGCTGGTCAGTCCGGCACCGGCGAGCGCGGGGACGAGGTCGCGCCCCTTCTTGCCCGACAGCACCGTGCGAACCGGCAGGATCGCCGGCAGCAGACCCACGAACCCGAGCGCCGCGTACGGGTGGCCGATCGCGATGAGTACCACGACGACGGCGGCGACGGCGTACATCGCCACGAACAGCGTCCGGGTGGCCTTGTCACCGATGCGGACGGCGAGCGTGCGCTTGCCCGAGACGGTGTCGCCGGGGATGTCGCGCAGGTTGTTGACCAGCAGGATCGCGACGGCGAGCGCACCTACTCCGATCGCCCCGGCGATGGAGGCGAGGTTGAGTTCTTTGGCCTGCGTGTAGGTCGTGCCGAGCGTCGCGACGAGCCCGAAGAAGATGAAGACGAACAGTTCGCCCAGACCCATGTAGCCGTAGGGCTTGTCTCCGCCGGTGTACTTCCACGCCGCCCAGATCGACGCGACACCGCCGAGCAACAGCCACCAGGTGCTCGACAGGGTGATCAGCGCGAACCCGCAGAACGCCGCCCAGAAGAAGGCGATGAACGCGGCCAGCTTCACGTTGGACGGGGTGGCGAGCCGTTGCCCGACCAGGCGGACGGGGCCGACGCGGTCCTCATCGGTGCCGCGGATGCCGTCGGAGTAGTCGTTGGCGTAGTTGACCCCGATCTGCAGCAAGGCCGCGACGAGCAGCGCGAGCAGCGCGTACCCGAGGTTCGCGCCGCGTGGCAGCAGGTAGGACGCACCGGTGCCGACGGCGACGGGCGCGACGGCGGCGGGCAGGGTGCGCGGGCGGGCGCCGGCGATCCACTGGTTCAGGGTTGCCATGGGCGGTGCGTGCTCCAGGAGGGCAGGCCGAATCAGGGTTCGGCGACGGCAGGGGTCATCCAATCTTGCCACTGATCGGAGGTCCGCAGCGCCAGGCGGTCGGGCTTGCCGGGGCCGCGCAGGGGGAGTTCGTCGAGCACGAGCAGGCGTCGGGGGAGGGCGTACGGCGGCAGGTCCGCGGCGAGGGTTTCACGGATACCGGCGAGCGTGATCGGCGAACGGGCGACCACGGCCGCGCTGACAACCTGCCCCCATTCGGGGTGGTCGGTGCCGAGCACGACGCTTTCGCGGACCTGTGGAAGGTGGGACAACGCGTCCTCGACGAGGCGCGGTGCGACCTTCATACCGCCGGTGTTGATGAGGTCGTCGGCGCGTCCGAGCACCCGCAGGCGGCCGTCGACGAACCGGCCGAGGTCCCCGGTGCGGAAACCACCCTCGGCGTCGAAGACCTCGGTCGTGAGTTCGGGTTCACCCAAGTAGCCGAGGGCAACGGTGTTGCCGCGCAAGGTGATTCGGTCGTCGTTCAGTTCGACAGTGGTGCCCTCGAGCGGGACTCCGTCGTACACACACCCGCCGGCGGTCTCACTCATCCCGTACGTCGTGTGCACGCGGACGCCGGCATCAGCGGCTCGTTGCAGCAGCGCCGGTGCGCTCGCCGCGCCGCCGAGCAGGATCGCGTCGTAGGAGCGCAGTGCGGTCAGGGCGTCGCTGTCCAGCAGCCGGACCAGTTGGGTCGGCACGAGCGAGGTGTATCGGCGCTCGCCGGTCAGTTCGGCTGTGGCGCGGACGAATTCGTCGTTACCGAACCTTCCGAGACCGACAGGTTCGGTGCCGGCCACGATCGAGCGGATCAGCACCTGGGTACCGGCGATGTGTTGCGGCGGCATCGGCAGCAGCCATTGGCCAGGGCCGCCCAGCCGGTCGTGTGTCGCGGTCGCACTGGCGCGCAGGTTGTCGGCGGTGAGCATCGCTCGCTTGGGTCGTCCGGTGGAGCCGCTGGTCGAGACCACAAGGGCGACCCCGGCCGGTACGTCGGTCTCCTCCGGTGCACCGGCGTCCGTCAGTGGCGCGATCGCGTCCCCGCCGTTCAACGCCTCGTGCAGCGCTCGCCGGTAGTTGCGCAAGTCGCGTGGATCGACGACGAACGGGAGGAGGCGGGTCACGGTCCGACCCTACGACCCGCGTCCCGCCGCTCATCCCTAGCCTGTGCCCATGGTTGACAAGCGAGTGGCAGTGGTGACCGGAGCGAGCAGCGGCATCGGACGGGCGACGGCCCGACGGCTCGCGGCGGACGGGTTCGAGGTGATCTGCGCGGCGCGCCGCACCGAGCGCATCGAGGAACTCGCGGCGCAGATCGGCGGCCGAGCCGTCACCTGTGACGTGACCGAGCCCGAGGACATCGAGCGATTGGTCGACGAGGTCGGCAACCGGCTCGACGTCCTCGTCGCCAACGCCGGCGGAGCGATCGGTACCGAGCATGTCGCCGACGCCAAGCTAGAGGAGTGGCGGGCGATGTACGACACCAACGTGATCGGCGTGGCTGCGTCCATCCAGGCCCTGTTGCCGGCTCTGAAGAGCGCGCACGGCGCGATCATCACCATCGGCTCGGTGGCCGGGCTGGTCGCGTACGAGGGCGGCGCCGGTTACTGCGGTGTGAAGGCCGCCGTCCGCTCGCTGATGATGGCGCTGCGCCTGGAGCTGGTCGACCAGCCGGTGCGGGTCTGCGAGATCGATCCGGGCATGGTCAAGTCGGACGAGTTCTCGCTGGTCCGTTTCCACGGCGACGCGACGAAGGCCGAAGCGGTCTACGACGGGGTCGAGGCACCGCTGTCGCAGGACGACATCGCCGACACCGTCGCATGGGTCGCGTCCCTGCCCGAGCACGTGAACATCGACCAACTCGTCGTCCGCCCGCGGGCGCAGGCGGCTGCGCACAAGGTCCACCGCACCGGCTGATCCTGCCGACCGGCACAATGGCCGCGTGGACAACGACCAGTTGCTGGGCCTGTTGCAGGAAGTCGCCGCCGAGATCGTCACCCCTCGATTCAGATCCCTCGCCGCGCACGAGGTGATGGAGAAGAACCCGGGCGACCTGGTGACCGTCGCCGACCGCGAGTCGGAACTGGCGATCGCCGCCCGCCTCACGGACGCCTACCCGGACGCGTTGATCGTCGGCGAGGAAGCCGTCGCTGCCGACCCGTCGATCCTCAAACGCACCCCGGACGCAGATCACTGGTTCACGGTCGACCCGATCGACGGCACGAAGAACTTCGTCAACGGTTCTCCCGATCACGCGTTGATGGTCGCCGAGATGCGTGGACCCGAAGTGCTGCGCGGGATCATCTGGCAGCCGGAATACCAGACGGCGTACGTCGCCGAGCGCGGGGCGGGAGCCTTCCGCAACGGCACTCGACTGGAATCGGTGGAACGCAACCAGGAGACGCTATCCGGACACACGTCCCGACACTCGCTGCTGAACGAGCAGATCGGTGACCTGCCGCCGCTGAAGCTGTCGTGGGTCTGCTGCGGAGTCGACTACCCGCATCTGGCGGCCGGTGATGCCGACTTCCTGCTGTACGGCGGCTCGATGCCCTGGGACCACGCGCCCGGCTCGCTGCTGCTGGCCGAGACCGGAGGAACCGTCGGTTATGCGGACGGTTCGCCCTACGACCCGACCTCTTTGCAGACCCCGCTCCTCGCGGCCGGCGATCGCACCACCTTCGACCGGGTGCGCTCCGAACTCGCCAGGCACTCGGCCGCGACCGCCTGACCGAAAGTCCGCAGAACGCGCGGGTCAACGCGCCCTTCTTACGGACTTTCGAGTTGCTCGTCGTAGGGTTCGCCGGTCTCGGGGTCGACGGCGTCCGGACGTTCGGTGCGGAAGAAGACGAACGACTTTCCGCCCACCTGGTAGACGCGGGCGTCGGTGCAGGTCGTGTGCGGCATGCCGGCGGCAATCTCGTGGACGTCGGCGACCTTCGCCTTGCGTGAGCGAGCCATCAGCGGGGTAGATGAGCGTAGGCGTCGTGGACGCGTCGCTTCCACCACTGGATGCGGTCGGGAGACGCCGCCCACCGGTCGAGCAGTTCCGGCTCCGGAGTGACTGTTCGGACGGACAGCGAACCATCGTGCGGCACGACGGAATCGGTGACCACGTCTGCGTCGAACAGTTCGATCGTTCCCAGACCGCACGCGAACGGCAGGTCCGGAAGCGCGGCTGCGAATGCGACTCCCGCCGACATGCCGACACTGCTCTCGAGCGCCGACGACACGACGACGGGCAGGTCGATCTGTTCGGCGATCCGGAGGGCGTTCCGGACGCCGCCGAGCGGGGCGACCTTCACGACCGCGACGTCGGCAGCGTCCAGTTCCTTGACCCGGAACGGATCCTCGGCCTTGCGGATCGACTCGTCCGCTGCGACCAGGACGTCGATCCCGTTGCGGGCCAATGCCACTCGCAGAGCGGCGAGGTCCTCGACCCGGGTGCAGGGCTGCTCCACGTACTCCAGGCCGTACGGGGCGAGCTGGGCGATCGCGTCCAGGGCGTCGTCCACCGTCCAGCCGCCGTTGGCATCGACCCGGATGCGGGCGTCCGGACCCATCACCACGCGGGTCGCAGCGACGCGGGCCAGGTCGTCGGTCAGTGACTGACCGCGTTCGGCGACCTTGACCTTCGCGGTGCGGCACCCGTCGTACCGCGCCAGCACGTACTCCACCTCGTGGTCGGCGACGGCGGGAACGGTCGCGTTGACCGGTACCGAATCGCGTACCGCCTCAGGGAATCCGTGCCAGCCCGTCTCGATCGCCGCAGCCAGCCACCTGGATGATTCCTCGGGCGCGTACTCCAAAAACGGACCGAACTCGCCCCACCCGGAAGGTCCGTCGAACAGTGCGACCTCACGGTGGTCGACCCCGCGGAACCGTGTGTTGAGCGGGAGTGACACGACGTGCAGCGCCGCGATGAGGTTGTCCGGGCCCGGAAGGTTCACCTCATCATCATGACAACATCGCGGCATGCGTGAACAGGGGAGGCAGCCGCACAGTCATCGGTACGTCCGCACGGTTCGTGCACTGGCGATCTGCGGGATCGCGATGATGGCTGCCGGTTTCGTGGCGATCACGGGCCTGCCCGATGGTGGTTCGCCCCCGCCGGAACCCCGGCCGGAGTATCGATCCTCTGGCTGGTGATCCTCGCTGGGTGGATCCGCGCGGCGGGAATCACCCCTCTGTCGCTGTCCGCAGTCGTGGCCGGCAACATCCTGTTCGCCGGCGCCGGCCTGTACGTGAGGCACAGCCGCCGTCGGTGACCGGAATGACTAGGGTCGGTCGGGTGAGTGAGCAGACCAGCGCCAACCCCTTCCGTCCCGAACTGTGGGAGCCGGTCGACGGGTTCGACTTCACCGACATCACCTACCACCGCGCGAAGGACCTCGGTTGCGTGCGCATCGCGTTCGACCGTCCGGAGGTGCTGAACGCGTTCCGGCCGCACACCGTCGATGAGCTGTACCGGGCTCTCGACCACGCACGCCGCACCGCGGACGTCGGCGTCGTCCTGCTGACCGGCAACGGGCCCGGCCCGCAGGGATCCGGTGCCGCCGGCAAGTGGTCGTTCTGTTCCGGCGGTGACCAGCGCATCCGCGGTCGTTCGGGCTACCAGTACGCGGACGGCGAGACCGCAGACACCGTCGACGAACGCCGCGTCAAGGCCGAGGGCGGACGTCTGCACATCCTCGAGGTGCAGCGCCTGATCCGCACCATGCCCAAGATCGTCATCGCGGTCGTCGGCGGCTGGGCGGCCGGCGGTGGTCACTCGCTGCACGTCGTCTGCGACCTGACGATCGCCTCCCGCGAGCACGCCCGCTTCAAGCAGACGGACGCCGACGTCGGCTCCTTCGACGCCGGCTACGGCTCGGCGTACCTGGCCAAGATGGTCGGCCAGAAGTTCGCCCGCGAGATCTTCTTCCTCGGCCGGCCCTACAACGCGCAGGACATGCACCGCATGGGCGCGGTCAACATCGTCGCCGACCACGCCGAACTCGAGGACGAAGCACTCCAGGCGGCACGCGAGATCATGGGCAAATCGCCTCAGGCACAACGGATGTTGAAGTTCGCGTTCAACCTCACCGATGACGGTCTGATGGGCCAGCAGGTGTTCGCCGGTGAGGCGACCCGGTTGGCGTACATGACCGACGAAGCGGTCGAGGGGCGCGACCAGTTCCTGGAGAAGCGGGACCCGGACTGGTCACCCTTCCCGTGGTACTTCTGATCAGGCCCGCGCTTCCCGATAGTGCTGCGGGCCTACGCCGTACTGCTTCTTCAATGCGGCGCTGAGGCTGTACGGGCTCGCATGGCCAACTGGCCGCACTTCCCGCCGCCGCCCCACAGACGATCCCGATCTGGCACGCCTACCTCACCCAATGGACCCGGGCGAACCACGTGCGCGCCGGACTGTCCGCCGGAGCGAGCATCATGCTGTTGGCTGCGGATCTGACGCGCCGGTAGCGCCCCCGTCCGACCCTGTGCCGCACAGTTTTCCTAGGGTGTTGACATGGGGGAGATCATCGGGGCCACGGGCCTGTCCAAGAGGTACGGAGATCATCAAGCCGTCGACAACGTCGACCTGACCGTCGAGGAAGGATCCTTCTTCGGCATTCTCGGCCCGAACGGTGCCGGGAAGACCACACTGCTGGAGATCATCGAGGGCATCCGCAAGCCGGACGCCGGGACGGCGCGCATCGCCGGGGTGGAGGTGTGGCCGCGCAACACCGAGATCCTCACCAAGATCGGCGTCCAGTTCCAGTCGGCCGCTTTCTTCCCGAAACTGACTGCAAGAGAACAGATCCGGGCGTTCGCCGATCTGTACGGTGCACCCGAGTCGCGCTGCGACGCTCTGCTCGAGCAGTTCGGTCTGACGCAGAAGGCGGGCACGCTCACCGAGGACCTGTCGGGTGGCCAGTCCCAGCGGCTGTCCATCGCCTGCGCTCTGGTGCACGACCCGCAGGTCGTCTTCCTCGACGAACCGACCGCAGCGCTCGACCCACAAGCACGCCGCAACCTCTGGGACGCCCTGCGCGGCATCAACGCCGAGGGCCGCACCGTCGTCCTCACCACGCACTACATGGACGAGGCGCAGTCGCTGTGCGACCAGGTCGCGATCATGGACCACGGACGCATCCTCACCGTCGACAGCCCACGCGCTCTCATCGCGCACATCAACGCACCGCACAAGATCACCATCGACCGCGACCTCATGTCCGTTCCGGATGCGGCCGCGATCGGTGGTGTCCGCTCGGTCGAAGACACCGGTGAATCCCTCACGATGATCACCGACGATCCGGCGCCCGTGCTCACCGCGCTCGCCGAACGCAAGGCACTCGGCGGCGTCGGGGTCAGCGGAGCCAGCCTCGAGGACGTCTTCCTCGAACTCACCGGACGGGAGTACCGCGCGTGAACTCACCCCACGAAGTTCTCCGCTCGTACCTCGCTCCGATACTTCGCGGGGGCCCCGGCACCGATGGTGGAGTGACCGGAGAAAGGGAGTGCTGCTCATGAGTCACACCACCGAGGAGACTCTGGCTCCCGAACAGACCGGCCGCACCCAGCTGGGCAAGCCCAAGGGTTTCGCCACGCTGGCTCGGGCGCAGTGGAAGGCGTTCATCCGCGACAAGCAGATCCTGTTCTGGATGCTGGCGTTCCCGCTGGCCTTCCTGCTGCTGTTCGGGGTGCTGAACGGTTCGTCCGGTGACGCCCCCAAGACCGAGATGACGCAGGTCGGTTCGGTGCAGTTCGTCGACCGTATGCCGGCCGACGCCAAGAAGCAGTGGGACGAACTGTTCGATGTCACCAAGACTTCCGATCGTGATGCCGCTCTGGCCAAGCTGAAGAAGGGCGACACCGACGCCGTCCTCGAACAGAACGGTGGCGGTCTGGTGCTGCACTACTCCAGCGCCGACCAGGTGCGGGCCGCCACCGTCCAGGGCACGGTGAGTTCGTTCGTCGACCGGTCGAACCTTGCGATCGCCGGCGTGAAACCAGCGGTGTCGCTGCAGGCTCAGCCGGTCGAGGACGCCTCACTCAAACCGATCCAGTACCTCACCCCCGGCCTGCTCGGGTTCGCGCTCGCGATGGGTGGCACGTTCGGCGGCGCCATGACCCTGGTCAACTGGCGCAAGACCAAGCTGCTGCGCCGGATGCGGCTGACCCCGACGAACACCTGGGACCTCGTGGCCTCCCGTGTCGTGGTCTCGATGGTCATCGCGGTGCTGCAGTTCGTGCTCTTCATCGCGGTCGCCATGGCGGTGTTCGGCCTGAAGCTGACCGGTTCCTGGTACATGGCGCTGCCGCTCGCGCTGTGCGGAATGCTTGTGTTCATGGCGATCGGACTGATCGCCGGTTCGGTCTCCAAGAGCGAGGAGGCGGCGTCCGGCCTCGCAAACCTCATCGTCCTGCCGATGTCCTTCCTCGGCGGAGCGTTCATTCCGCTCGACTTCGCGCCGGCATGGCTCAAGACCGTTGCGAACTTCCTGCCGATGGGTCACCTCACCGAAGGAATGTTGGACGTTATGGTGCGTGGCGAGGGACCGACCGCCGCGCTGATGCCGATGGCGATCCTGCTCGCCTTCGCCGCCGCCTTCACGCTCATCGCAGCGAAGATCTTCCGCTGGGAGGACTGAGACATCGGCGTCGAAGCATCCGGTCGGCGTGGCCCGCCCCACACCGGTCGGACGCTTCGTTGTGGACCGTTGTGCACCCGTGCTGCGTAACCTCGAACGCGTGGGAAACACGATCCTCTACGTCATTCTCGCGCTGTGCGTCCTCGGACTCGCAGCGATCGGTGTACGTGCCCTGATGGATCGGCGCGCCGAGCACCGCCAACATGCCTACCGGCCCGAACGCCCGGCGGCCGAACGTCGCAGGCGCCGCACTCCCACCGAGTAGGTCCCGGCGTCGGGGAGCGCGCAGCTTAGGCTGGTTTCGCGGAACGGATTCGCCACTGTCGCGTCCGACCGCAGGGCACAGAGTTGCCCCGATGCGACCAGGGAGGAAGTCATGTCTAACTACGCCGGAGAACCCAAGCGCCGAGGTCTTGCCCTCACCATCGTGGGCGCCGTGATGATGCTGGTGCTCGCTCCGGCGGCGTTCGTCGTCGGCACTGTGTTCGGGGTGAAGGGTGCCGTCGACCTGGTGCAGTCGGCCCCGATGGTCACCAGCGGTGGGAGCGTCGCCATGTCGGTCGGACAGACCCGCGACATCTACGCCTACGTCGGTGCGTCGTCGTCCGACTCCGGCATCGAGACCGACTCCACCCTCGGCGACTCCGTGCCCGCGTGCAAGGTCACCTCGCCGTCCGGTGCCGACGTGCCGGTGTCGAGCGCGACCGGCAACACCAGCTGGACGCGCGACGGCGGCCGCTACGGCTCGGCCGGTAGCTTCACCGCCCAGGAGGCGGGCGATCACGCCGTCGACTGCGGCAGCGCCTCGGCCATCGTGCCGGACGGCGACCAGGCCAGTGAAGCCGCCACGAAGGCTGCCTGGGGGATCGGCGGCGGCCTCATCGGCGCCACCATCATCGGGATCCTCGGCCTCATCATGCTGATCATCGGCATCGTCAAGCTGGTCAACTCCGGCAAGGAGCGCTCGCAGTTCCGCATGCAGCAGCAGATGGGCCAGTGGAACAACCAGCCGCGCTGGTGACCCGCCGTTCGTCCGTCCGGCGACGGTGAATCGGGTTCGGAGGAAAGGCGCCGGACGCGTTAACCTTTGGCCGTCGGCCCTGCGCGCCCGCAGGCGACGCATTTTCCAAGACTGATCAGCAAGCAGGTGTGACGTGCCCAGCGGCAAAGTGAAGTTCTTCGACGCGGACAAGGGGTTCGGATTCGTCTCCGGCGACGACGGCAAGGATGTATTCCTGCCCTCCAGTGCCCTGCCCGCCGGCACGACCACCCTGAAGAGCGGCACCCGCCTGGAGTACTCCATCGTCGAAGGGCGACGTGGTGCGCAGGCGATGACTGTCACCCTGCTCGACCCGGCGCCGTCGCTGGCCGCCCGTCACCGCAAGCCGGCCGACGACATGGCGATCATCGTCGAGGACCTCATCAAGCTGCTGGACGGTGTCGGCAACGGTCTGCGCAAGGGCCGCTACCCCGACAGCTCCCACTCGGCGAAGGTCGCCTCGGTGCTGCGCGCCGTCGCGGACAACCTGGACGTCTGATGCCGGCCGACACCACGACCAGGACAGCGGCCCCGCGCCGCACGGCGCGCAAGAGCGCCGCGCCGAAGCCGGACAAGGTGCTGTTCGACGCCGTCGACCTCGCCCGTGAAGCAGCCGTCTCGATCGCGACCCCGAACACCGTCGGCGATCACGAGGGCCCGGTCATGCTCGGCGAGCGTCTGGCGATGCATTACTTCACCTGCACCAACAAGGGCTACCGCGGGTGGCGCTGGGCGATCGCGGTCGCTCGTGCGCCGCGGGCGAAGGTCGCGACCGTCTGCGAGACCAACCTGCTGCCCGGCGACGACGCGGTGCTGGCGCCCGAGTGGCTGCCCTACGCCGAACGCCTGGCCCCCGGTGATGTCGGCCCGGGTGATGTCATGCCCTACATCGCCGACGACCCCAACCTTGAGCCCGGCTTCGAGGCGACGGGCGACGAGGACGTCGACCACATGGCGTTCTTCGAACTCGGCCTCGGACGTCCGCGCGTGCTGTCGCGTGAAGGACGCGAGGCTGCTGCCACCCGCTGGTACGACGGCGAGCACGGCCCGCGCGCCGCGGTCGCGGCACAGGCCAAGGGCAACTGCAGCGGATGCGGTTACTTCCTGCCGATGGCCGGCGCGCTGCGTCGCTCCTTCGGTGTCTGCACCAACGAATGGTCGCCGAGCGACGGCACCGTCGTCTCCCTCGACCACGGGTGCGGTGCCCACAGCGAGATCCACGAAGAGGCCCCGACACCGGAGAAGATCGAGCCGCCCGTGCTCGACGACTTCGCCGTCGATGTCGAACACGGCTGAGCAGCAAGCAGATTCACCTGAGAAGGGCGACCTGGGATTCCAGGTCGCCCTTGCTCGTTGCTGATCCGTCTCGAGTCAGGCGGTCGGCTCGCGCCACTCCCGCTCGAACGGCAGGCGCCACGCAGTGGGTGCGACCAGTTGGTGGATCTGGTTCGGACCCCAACTGCCCTGCCCGTAGGGGCGCACAGGGGGCGGGTTGTCCAGCAACGGCTGGCTGACCTCCCAGAGACGTTCGATGCCCTCGGACGTCGTGAACAGCGTGTGGTCGCCGCGCACCGCGTCGTAGATCAGACGCTCGTAGGCCTCCAGTGCTGCCGCCGAGCCGGTCGACTCCTGCATCGCGAACTGCATCGAGTGCTTGTCCAGACGGAAGCCGGTACCGGGTCGTTTTCCATAGAACGACAACGACATTCGCGATTGGTCGGCCAGGTCGAAGGTCAGGTGGTCGGGGCCGTGCTGGCTCACTCCGGAGCCCGCCGGGAACATCGACTTCGGCGGCTCCTTGAACGCGATCGAGATGATGCGCTGGCCCTGCGCCAGGCGCTTGCCGGTGCGCAGGTAGAACGGGACGCCGGCCAGCGCCAGTTGTCGATGTAGCACTTGAGCGCGATGAAGGTCTCGGTCTCCGATTCGGGGGCCACCCCGTCCAGATCGCGGTACCCCTGGAACTGACCGCGCACGACGTTCTCGGGCTGGATCGGCATCATCGACCGGAAGACCTTGTTCTTCTCCTCGGTGATGGCCTGCGGTTCCAGTGACGTCGGCGGCTCCATCGCGGTGAAGGCGAGCACCTGGAACAGGTGGGTGACGACCATGTCGCGGTACGCGCCGGTCGCCTCGTAGAACGCCGCGCGGGTTTCCAGGCCGAGGGTCTCGGGCACATCGATCTGAATGTGGTCGATGTGGTTGCGGTGCCAGATCGGCTCGAACAACCCGTTGGCGAACCGGAAGGCCAGGATGTTCAGCGCCGCCTCCTTGCCCAGGAAGTGGTCGATGCGGAAGATCTGTTCCTCGGCGAACACCTCGTGCAGCTTCTTGTTCAACTCCACCGCCGTCGCGAGGTCGGTGCCGAACGGCTTCTCCATCACCACGCGGCTGTACGCCACGAGATCGGCGGCGGCGAGCGTCTGGATCACCGAGAGCGCAGCCTTCGGCGGGACGCTCAGGTAGTGCAGTCGACGCGGGCGCGAGTCGCCGTCGTACCCCTGTTCCGCTTCTGCGACAACGGCTTTCAACGCTTCCGGGCCGGCATCGCTGCGCACGAAGTAGAGCCTCTTCGCAAACTCCTGGAAGTCCCTCTGCGCCTCCTTGCGGGAGGAGAACTCGGCGATCGCCCGCTGCGCGAACTCGACGAAACTCTCCCGCGTGTGGTCATCGAGCGAGGTGCCGACGACGCGCACATCGTTGAGCAGTCCGCTGCCCCACAGGTGCAGCAGGCCGGGCAGCAGCTTGCGACGGGCGAGGTCTCCGGTGGCTCCGAACAGGACGATGGTTGTGGGCCGTTCCGACATGCCGCCCAGTCTGCCCCTCCCGGCGCGGCTGTCGCGAGCCCGCAGCAGGTGAAATGCGTCGCTGCGTTCTTGGAGGTGTCGGGCTGCCCCGACACAGCGTTGGCCAGAGCACGGGATGTCGCCGCCGCTCGGCGGTCCATAACGTCGATGACATGATGACGACACAGTTACCGACCTCGGCCGAGAAGACACTCATGTCGACGACGCACCAGACTCGTCAGCGGATTCCGACCCCTCGCGACGTGCTGCGCCGTCTTCCCGGTGACGCGGCGTACCTGTTCCTGTCCTGGCCGGTCGCGCTGCTGGCGTTCGCGCTCGCGTGCATGTTCTTCGGAATGGTCAGCAGCGTCGTCCTGGCGCCGGTCGCCGTCCCGGTGGCGCTGCTCGTCGCGTCCTGGGCGGCACAGACGGAGCGGCGCCTGCTGCGCCGCTTCCAGGGGGTGGACGACGCCCACGGTGCGTACTACCCACTGCGCCAGGACGATTCGATGGTCGCCAAGGCGTGGACGCTGGTGCGCGACCCGCAGCGTTGGCTGGACGCGGTGTGGTCCGCGGTCGGCTGGGTGATCTCGACGATCACCTGGATCATCCTGATCACCCTGTGGGGCAGCGTCATCGGCCTCGTGTTCTGGCCGGCGTGGGGCTGGGCGTTGCCGGAGGACGGCAGCGGGTCGCTCGCGGGGTTGATCTTCGGGTTCACCTCCTACGGAGCTCAGGCGGTGGTCGAAGTCGTCTTCGGGATCCTGCTGCTGATGATCGCGCCCTACGTGACGGTCGGTCTGGCGCATCTGCAGAGCCTCGCCTCCCGCGCCATCTTGTCCAGCCGGTCGCAGCAGCAGGTCATCGAACAGTTGCGCTCCAGCCGCGACGCCGGGCGGTCGGCCGAGACCGATCAGCTGGCTCGTCTCGAGCGTGACATCCACGACGGACCGCAGCAGCGGTTGGTCCGTCTGAAGGTCGACCTCGCCCGCATCGAACGACAGTTGGGCTCGGATTCACCTGCGGCAGAATCGATCCGGGCTGCAATCGTCAGCACGCAGGACACGCTGGAGGAACTGCGAGCGCTGTCCCGCGGTATCGCTCCACCCACCCTCACCGAGCTCGGACTCGTCGCCGCGGTGCGCCAGGCAGCCGCTCGTCCCACCGTTCCGGTCTCACTGACCACGAACCTTCCCGAGGAGCGCGGCGTCCTGCCGTCGCACGTGGAACAGGCCGCCTATTACGTGATCAGCGAGGCACTCACGAATGTCGCCAAGCACAGCGGCGCTCGCAACGCCTACGTCGAACTGACCGTCGACGACCATGAACTCGTCGTCGCCGTGACGGACGACGGTGTCGGCGGCGCCGACCTGGCCAAGGGCAGCGGCCTACGGGGGCTGGCCGAGCGGTTGCGTTCGGTGGACGGCAGGCTGTCGGTGGACTCACCCACGGGTGGCCCGACCACACTGCTGGCTCTCATTCCCCACGGACGAAGGTGTACTGATGCGGATCGTGCTCGCCGATGACTCGACGCTGCTGCGTGAGGGCGTCCAGCTGATCCTCACCGATGCCGGTCACCAGGTCGTGGCCGGCGTCGGCGACGCACCGACCCTCGTCGAGGCGGCGTTGCGGGAGCGTCCCGATCTGGTGATCACCGACGTCCGGATGCCGCCCACAGGTTCGGACGACGGTCTGCGTGCTGCGGTCGAGATCCGACAGGCGTGGCCGGACGCCCGAATCGTCGTCCTGTCGCAGTACGTCGTGCAGGCGTACGCCAATCAGTTGCTGGCGTCCGGAGCGGCCGGCGTCGGATACCTGCTCAAGGACCGCATCGGCGACATCGACGAGTTCCTCGCCGCGATCGACCAGGTCGCCGCAGGCGGCACCGTCCTCGACCCGGACGTCGTCTCGCAGCTCATGGTGCGGGCGAAGGACCCCGTCCAGTCGCTGACCCCGCGTGAACGAGAGGTGCTCGAACTGATGGCGCAGGGGCTCTCGAACGGTTCGATCGCGGGGCGGTTGTTCGTCACCGGGGGAGCGGTGGAGAAACACACCCAGCGGATCTTTGCCAAGCTCGGTCTGTCGCCGGACGACTCGGCCGGGCACCGACGGGTGCTCGCTGTGTTGGCTTACCTGCGGGGGTCCGACTGACCTTCGGTCAACGAAACCGCCTGAAACGTGACCCCACGAAAGCGAGGGACGGATCAGGCGGCGGACGCGTTGCCGCGTCCGCGGCGCACGTAGAAGTAGCCGATCAGGCCGAGTGCGATGCCGAACACCGGCGTCCAGGGCCACCAGCTGCGCTCGCCGGAGCGCAGACTCGGCACCACGAGAATGACGATCAGGGCGACGGTCCAGACGGCCACTCCGCCGAGGGTCACCTTGTTCATGTCGACCCGCATCGGTTCGACCGCGATCGGCTCGTCGGATGCGTCGTGGGTCACGATTAGCAGCGTACCGGTGACGCGGACCGGCGCCCGGGCCTAGTCTCGCGGACATGTCGACCAATACCCCCGTGAAACCCGCCCCGGTCAGCGGCTTCGACCGCTACTTCAAGATCTCCGAAAGAGGTTCGACGCTCGCCCGGGAGGTGCGGGGAGGATTCGTCACCTTCTTCACGATGGCGTACATCATCGCGCTGAACCCGTTGATCATCGGCACGGTCAAGGACGGAACCGGCCAGTTCCTCGGTGGCGGCTCGGCTCCGAACCTGGCGATGGTCGCCGCGTGTACCGCCCTGGTCGCCGGAGTCATGTCGATCCTGATGGGCGTGGTCGCGAACTTCCCGATGTCGATCGCCGCAGGCCTCGGGCTCAACGCGTTCGTCGCGTTCGGTGTCGCGGCGCTTCCCGATATGACCTGGAAAGCAGCGATGGGGTTGGTCGTCTGGGAAGGCATCCTCATCCTTCTGCTGGTCGTCTCCGGCTTCCGGGTCGCGGCGTTCCGAGCCCTGCCGGGACAGATGAAGACCGCGATCTCGGTCGGTATCGGACTGTTCATCGCTTTCATCGGCCTGTTCGACGCGGGCTTCTCGCGCGCCGGCGCCGGTACGCCCGTTCAGCTCGGCATCGACGGGCGCCTGCAGGGTTGGCCGATCGTCGTGTTCATCGTCGGGTTCCTGCTGCTGCTCGCGCTGTACGTCCGCAAGGTGACCGGCGCGCTGTTGATCGCGATCGTCTCGGCCACCGTCCTGGCGATCATCATCGAGTCGATCGCCAAGATCGGCCCCCGCTTCGTCGACGGCAAGCCGACCAACGACCGCACCTGGTCGCTGAACGTCCCGGCCGTTCCGGACCAGGTCGTCTCGACACCGGACTTCTCGCTCGTCGGTCAGGTCGACATGTTCGGCGGCTTCGCCAAGATCGGTGTCATCGCGGCCGCGCTGATCATCTTCTCGCTGATCCTCGCCGACTTCTTCGACACCATGGGCACGATGACCGCCATCGGGGCGAAGGGTGACCTGCTGGACGAGGACGGCGCCCCGCACGACACCCAGAAGATCCTGGTCGTCGACTCCGTGGCCGCTGCCGCCGGCGGTCTGGGCGGAGTCAGCTCGAACACCGGCTACATCGAATCGGCGTCCGGCGTCGGCGACGGTGCCCGCACCGGCCTGGCGTCCGTCGTCACCGGCGTCCTGTTCCTGTTCGCGACCTTCCTCGCCCCGTTGGTCGAGGTGATCCCGCACGAGGCGGCCGCCCCGGCACTGGTCTTCGTGGGCTTCCTGATGATGCAGGAGGTCGGCGAGATCAACTGGCGCGACATCGACATCGCGCTGCCGGCGTTCCTGACCATCGCGCTCATGCCGCTGACCTACTCGATCACCGTCGGTATCGGTGCGGGCACGCTCGCCTACCTGCTGATCAAGATCATCAAGGGCAAGTGGCGTGAGATCCCGGTGATCCTGTGGATCATCTCGTTCTGTTTCTTCCTGTACTTCGCGATCGACCCGATCCGTCAGATCTTCGGGGTCAACTGACCGCGCGACCGAGTGTCATGAGGGACGGGGCAACCACGCCTCGTCCCTCATGACGTTCACAGGTCCTCGGCGTCGGTGATCCGGTAGGCGTAGCCCTGTTCGGCCAGGAAGCGCTGCCGGTGGGCGGCGAAGTCGGCGTCCACGGTGTCGCGGGTGACGACCGTGTAGAAATGCGCGGTGCGTCCGTCGGTCTTCGGGCGCAGCACGCGTCCGAGGCGTTGGGCTTCCTCCTGGCGTGAACCGAAGGTGCCGCTGACCTGGATCGCGACGGACGCCTCCGGCAGGTCGATCGAGAAGTTTGCCACCTTGCTGACCACCAGCAACGAGATCTCACCGTCGCGGAACTGCTGGAACAGCTTCTGCCGCACCGAAACCGACGTCTCGCCGGTGATCAGGTCGGCGTCCAGGCGTCCGGCGAGCGACTCCAGTTGGTCGAGGTACTGGCCGATGACCAGGGTCGGTTCACCGCGGTGCTTGTCGACGAGCTGCTGGACGACCTTGTCCTTCACCGGTGCACAGGACGCGAACCGGTAGCGCTCGTCCGCATCGCTGGACGCGTACGCCAGGCGCTCGCTCTCGGACAGACTGACCCGCACCTCGACGCAGTCGGCGGGCGCGATGTAGCCCTGCGCCTCGATCTCCTTCCACGGCGCATCGAAACGCTTGGGGCCGATGAGGCTGAAGACGTCCTCTTCACGCCCGTCCTCGCGTACCAACGTCGCGGTGAGACCGAGGCGGCGACGGGCCTGCAGGTCGGCGGTCATCCGGAAGATCGGCGCGGGCAACAGGTGCACCTCGTCGTAGACGATGAGCCCCCAGTCGCGGGCGTCCAGCAGTTCCAGGTGCGGGTGCACGCCCTTCCGCTTCAAGGTCAGCACCTGGTAGGTCGCAATGGTGACCGGCCGGATCTCCTTGCGGGCCCCGCTGTACTCGCCGATCTCGTCCTCGGTGAGGGAGGTGCGGCGCAGCAGTTCGTCCTTCCATTGCCGAGCGCTCACCGTGTTGGTCACCAGGATCAACGTGGTGGTGCGCGATTTCGCCATGGCACCCGCGCCGACGAGGGTCTTGCCGGCACCGCAGGGGAGCACGACGACGCCGGAGCCGCCGTGCCAGAAACCGTCCACCGCGTGCTGCTGGTAATCGCGCAGACTCCAGCCGTCTTCGGCCAGTTCGATCGGGTGCGCCTCGCCGTTGACGTAGCCGGCTTCGTCCTCGGCGGGCCAGCCGAGCTTGATGAGTTGTTGCTTGATCGCGCCTCGTTCGGACGGGTGCACCAGAACGCTGTCGTCGTCGATCCGGTCGCCGACGAGTGGCTGAATCTTCTTGTTGCGCAACACTTCCGTGAGCACTGCCCGGTCGGTCGTCACCAGCACGAGCTTCTGTTCGCCGGCGATGTCCTGCTTGCGCAGGGTCAGACGTCCGTAGCGATCCATCGTCTCGGCGAGGTCGATGAGCAGCGCGTTCGGCACCGGGTAGCGGCTGTACCGGACGAGCGCGTCCACCACCTGTTCGGCGTCGTGTCCGGCGGCGCGCGCGTTCCACAGGCCGAGCGGCGTCACCCGGTAGGTGTGGATGTGCTCGGGCGCACGTTCCAACTCGGCGAACGGCGCGATCGCCGCACGTGCTTCGCGGGCGAGCGGGTGGTCGACCTCGAGCAGGACGGTCTTGTCGCTCTGGACGATGAGGGGTCCGGGGACGTCGGTGGGCACGTTTCAGGCTAACCAGGCGGGAAGCCCGCCGATTCCCGGCGGGTTCAGGGCGCGGACGGTGGGTGAGACGATGCTCACATGAGCCTGCCGATGGTCGAACCAGCCGACGGATTGCCCGACAGCATCACGATCTACGAGGTCGGTGCCCGCGACGGACTGCAGAACGAGAAGAGTGTCGTGCCCACCGCGGTGAAGGCCGAGTTCATCCGCCGGATGATCGACGCCGGCCTCGACACGATCGAGACGACCAGCTTCGTGCCGCCGTCCTGGATCCCGCAGTTGGCCGACGCGACCGAACTGGTGGACTCGCTTGGGCAGGAGGCGCGCCGTCCGACCCGGCCGGTACTGGTGCCGAACGAGCGGGGTCTCGACAACGCGCTCGCGGCCGGGGTGAAGTCGATCGCGGTGTTCGGTTCAGCCACGGAGACCTTCGCTGGAAAGAACCTTAACCGCTCCGTCGAGGAGTCACTCGACATGTTCGCCCCCGTGGTGAAGCGGGCCAAGGACGACGACCTGTGGGTGCGCGGGTACGTCTCGATGTGCTTCGGCGACCCGTGGGAAGGACCGGTGCCGATCGAGCAGGTCGTCGACGTCTGCGCGCGCCTGATGGAGCTCGGGTGCGATCAACTCAGCATCGGCGACACCATCGGCGTCGGTACCCCGGGTCATGTTGCTCGACTACTGGATGCGTTGGGAGACGGCGGAATCGGGATCGACCGGATCGGCGTCCATTTCCACGACACCTACGGGCAGGCACTGTCGAACACGCTCGTCGCGCTGCAGCGCGGGGTTCGGGTGGTGGATGCGTCCACCGGCGGATTGGGTGGGTGCCCCTACGCGAAGTCGGCGACCGGCAACCTGGCCACCGAGGACCTCGTGTGGATGTGTCGCGGACTCGGCATCGAGACCGGGGTCGACCTCGACAAACTCGTCGCCACCAGTGTCTGGATGGCCGACCAACTCGGCCGCCCGTCGCCGTCCCGCGTCGTCCGCGCCCTCGGCACTGCCTGACCCACCGAGTGGCCGGGCTATGAACGGGTGGCCGGGCGATATCCCGGCCACTCGTCCATAGCCCGGCCACTCGGCGGGGTTAGGGTCGACGTATGCGTTCTGGCCTGACTTCGACCTTCGATTCCGAAACCCGCGTGCAGGACGACCTGTTCGGGTTCGTCAACAATTACTGGGTCCGCAGCACCGAGATTCCCGACGACCGTGCGCGATACGGCGCCTTCGACGCGCTGCGCGAGGCGTCCGAGGCAGCTGTCCGAGTGATCATCGAGCGGGCCGCCGCCTCCGACGCCGCGCCTGGCACGGGGGAGCGCAAGGTCGGCGACCTGTTCACCTCGTTCATGGACACCGAGTCGATCGAGGCCGCCGGTGCCGACCCGATCCAGCCGCGGCTGGAGCAGATCCGCGGTTTGCAGTCGACGAGCCAGCTGGCCGGGCTCATGGGCGAACTCACCCGTCGCGGAGTGTGGAGCGCGATCGCCTTCTACGTCACCGCCGACGCCAAGGACCCGGACAGGTACATCGCCTACCTCACGCAGAGCGGTCTCGGCCTGCCGGACGAGTCGTACTACCGCGAGGACAAGTACGCCGAGGTGCGCGAGAAGTACCAGGGGCATCTCGAGCGGATGGTCGAGTTGGCGCGCGTTGCCGATCCTGCCGATTTCGCGCGCCGTGTGTTCGCGCTGGAGACCCGCCTCGCGACTCATCACTGGGACGTCGTCTCGACCCGCGACGCTCTGAAGACCTACAACAAGTACTCGCTTGCCGAACTGAAGGATCTGGCCCCCGAGTTCGATTGGGATGCTTGGGTTTCCGCGATCGGGGCGCCGTCCGGAGCATTCGCGGACGTGGTCGTCGCAGAACCGTCGTACCTGTCCGGTCTGTCCACCGCATTGGTCGACCACGACCTGGACGACTGGAAGGCGTGGCTGTCGTGGATGGTCATCAGCAACCAGGCGCCGTACCTCCATCAGGACATCGTCGACGAGAGCTTCGCGTTCAACGGCAGGGTGCTCAGCGGCACCCCGAAGTTGAAGCAGCGGTGGAAGCGCGGCGTCGCGGTCGTCGAGTCGTGCATCGGTGAGGTCGTCGGGCAGTTGTACGTCGACGAGCATTTCCCGCCGCGCGCCAAGGAGCGCATGCAGGAACTCGTCGCGAACCTCATCGAGGCGTACCGCCGCGACTTCGAGAGCCTCGAATGGATGTCGCCCGCGACTCGTGAACGCGCGCTCGGAAAGCTGGCGCAGTTCACCCCGAAGATCGGTTACCCGGACAAGTGGCGTGACTACCGCGCGCTCGAGATCGACGCGGACGACCTGCTCGGAAACCTTGCTCGATCGGCCGAGTTCGAACTCAACCGACAGCTCGGCCGCATCGGTCAGCCGATCGATCGCACCGAATGGTTGATGACCCCGCAGACGGTCAACGCGTACTACCACCCGATGATGAACGAGATCGTCTTCCCGGCCGCGATCCTGCAGCCGCCGTTCTTCGACGTCGACGCGGACGACGCGGTCAACTACGGCGGCATCGGTGCTGTGATCGGTCACGAGATCGGGCACGGCTTCGATGACCAGGGTTCGCGCTTCGACGGCGACGGTTCGCTCACCGACTGGTGGACCCCGGAAGACCGCGAGCGTTTCGAGGAGCGTGCCAAGAAGCTCATCGACCAGTTCGACCAGGAGTCACCGGCCGATGCCCCCGACATCAAGGTCAACGGTGGACTGACCGTCGGCGAGAACATCGGCGACCTCGGTGGTCTGACGATTGGCTTCAAGGCGTATTCCATTGCGCAGGAGGAGAATCCGGCTCCGGAACTGGACGGATTCACCGGTAACCAGCGTTTCTTCCTCGGGTGGAGCCAGGTGTGGTGCGGCAAGGCGCGTCCGGACGAGGCGAAGCGTCTGATCGCGATCGACCCGCACGCGCCGGCCAACTGCCGCGCGAACATCGCACGGAACCTGCGCGAGTTCCATGAGGCGTTCGACGTGCAGCCGGGCGACGGCATGTACCTCGCGCCGCAGGACCAGGTGCGGATCTTCTGATGTCGCGCATCTTCACCACCAGCGTCGCGTCGGTGTATCCGCACTACGTGACGAAGGTCGAGAAGAAGGGCCGTACCGAGGCCGAGCTGCGTGAGGTGATCGAGTGGCTCACCGGCTTCGACGCGGCGGCTCTCGACAAGCACCTCGTCGACGAGACGACCTTCGAGGAGTTCTTCGCTGCGGCGTCGGTCAACCCGAACGTCTCGCAGATCACCGGCTCGGTGTGCGGAGTGAAGGTCCAGGAGGTCGAGGACCCGCTGATGCGCGACATCCGCTACCTCGACAAGTTGGTCGACGAGTTGGCGAAGGGCCGGCCGATGGAGAAGGTGCTCAGGTCCTAGCGATCGCGCCGCTCGACGTGCTGGACGATTCGATCGGCGACCTCGTCAGCGGTGAGGGACGTCGAGTCGATCACCAAGGCGTCCGGCGGTGGTGGAAGGTTCGGCACGGCTGCCAGCTGTCGCAGGATCTCCGCATCGACCAGCTTGGCGCGCTGCGATCGATCCGGCTCGGTGACCCGCCCCGCGAGGGTTTCGACATCAGCGGTGAGCCACACGGGAACGAACCGCGCCTGCCTGGCTGCGGCCGACGCGCGGACGCGTTCGACCAGTTCGGCGTTCTTGGGCTTGTCGGGCAGCCAGTGAGTCAGGACGTGGCTGAACCGCGTCGGTGCGAGCCTGATCGCTTCGTGCACGATGTCGAGGACGCGTCCGCGTAGCTCGTTCGTCGTTTCGATGCCTTCGCCGCGGTGCACGCCCATCGGCACGAAGACCGGGTCGTTGATCAGGTGGTTGTCGACGACGATCGCGCCGGTGCGCTGCTCGAGGCACCGGGCGACCGTGAGTTTTCCGACAGCGGGCGGACCCACGAGGTAGAACAACGAAGCCATGCGGGTCAGTGTTCACCACCGCCGTGGGATCAGACCTTCCGGCCGGTGCGGGCGAGCACCTTGGTGGTGCGGTCTGCGTCCTCGGGCACCTTCACCGGGTCGGCGAAGATTCCGGGAACGTACGCATGATCACCGAATCCGTCCACAGCAGAGTCGATCTCGTCGAGTTCGGCGTCCGTGAACTGCTCGTCGGCGCCCTGCGATCGGGCGAGGTCCCAGCGGTGCACGAGCAGGTCGAAGCCGTAGAAACGGGCCAGGGTCTCGCCGACGGTGGTCGGTCCGAAGTAGCCGTCGAACTGCTTGTCCGCGACTGACTGATCGCCGAGCAGGTCGGTCACCGTCTGGTTGTGCTCGTGCCACGCAGCGGCGGGATCCTCAGCCGTTGCCGCTGCGGGAAGTTCGTGGCCCTGCTTTCCGAGGAAGTCACGCTCGGTCTCCATGACGTGGTGCAACACGTCGCGGGCGCTCCACCCCTCGCACGGGCTCGCGGCGTCCCAGTCGGTGATCGAGGCGACGACCTTGCTGAACGGTTCTTCGTGCTGGGTCCAGGTCTGCTGGATCTGTGTCATGACCTTCTCCTTCGTCGGTCTTGACCGTGACGTTAGGGCAGCGTGCGCGGGCCGGTCTTGATAATTTCCGACACATGGCCAGAGCCGCGGACGACATCGAGCGCGCTCACCTGCGCGACCCGTCCGACCGCTCGTTCACGATTCATCGCTACGGGGCGCCTGAGCATTTGCGCGGTCTGCTGCGTCGCTACTGGATTCCGGTGTGGGACGTGCCGGAGCAGTCGGTGCAGAAGGTGCTGCAGTACCCCGTCTGTCTGCTCATCACGACGCCAGCGTACTCGCGCTTCGGCGGCCCGACGCGTGGTCTGTCGAGGACGGTGCTGGAGGGCCGATCGTGGGGGTTCGGTGCGATGTTCACTCCGGCCGCAGGGTCGCTGCTACTCGGCCGCCCGGTCAGCACGATCACCGATCAGTCCATCCAGTTGGATGAGGTGTTCCCGGGACTCACGGTGAAGCTGCGCGAACTGATGGCTGCTGACCCGGACGATATCGGCGCCCATGCGGAGGGACGAACGCTGGTGCAGGAGCGGCTCGAGCCACTGCTGCCCCTCGACGAGGAGTCTTTGCTGATCAACGACCTGACCGAGGCCGCGGAGACGGACCTGTCGATCACGAGCGTCGTGGAACTGTGTCGCCGCTTCGACTTGAACGAGCGCTCGCTGCAGCGTTTGTGCAACCGGCGGCTGGGGTTGACGCCGCTCTGGTTGATCCATCGTCGCCGGTTGCACGAGGCGGCCGATCGCCTGCGTGAGAGTTCGGGGTCGTTGGCGGACGTCGCCGCCGTGCTCGGTTATGCCGACCAGGCGCACTTCTCGCGCGACTTCAAGACGGCGACCGGAATGACGCCTGGCGAGTTCGCTCGGATGAATGCATGCGCCGAAACCCGGTGACCGTGAACGTACCGGCCACACGGGGCTGAGTTCAGGAAGCGTCGTGAACGGAGTCTGGGTAGGTGATGTAGGTGCGGCCGGTGCGTGAGGTCCAGGTGCAGACTCCGTCGTCGCTCATCTCGTAGTCCCAGTGCTTCTTCGTCTTCGCGTCGTGATGGTGCCGGCAGAGGGCGGCGAGGTTGTGCCCGGCGGTCGGCCCGTCCGGCCATTCGACGACGTGGTCGATGCCGCAGCGGATCGCGGCGCGGGTGCACATGGGGAACCGGCAGGTCTGGTCGCGTTGTTGCACGTACTCCCTGATCCTGGGTGTCGGCTCGTAGGCGGTCGTCGAGGTTTCACAGGTGGCACCGGTGTCGGCGTCGACCAGTGCTCTGGTCAGGCGGCAGCCGAACTGGTCGATCAACGCGTCGAGGACTCGGGATGGGATGAACCCGATCCCGGCAATGCGAGCCCACCCCGTTGTGTAGCAGTGGTCCGATTCGCGTGCTGTTGAGCCGGATTCAGCACCGGAAGTGTCGGTGGGTTCATCAGCGGTATCCGGGCCGCGCGGGGAGGACGCGGACTGCCCCGGTGATGGTGGACCATCATCCGGGGAGGCATCTTCTTCACGGGCGGGGTCGTCGGTGGCTCGTCGGGCCGCGGTTGCAGCCTGTTGCTCTTCACGAACGACAGGGACCTGGATGACGACCTGGTAGGTCACGTCGGCGCCGGCGGTGACGAGGTCGTGCAGCGCCCCGAGGCGGAGTTGTCCGAGCGTCGGCTTCGGTTCCGCCCTCTCGCCTTCACCGGTGGGAGGGTTCTTCGAGCGTTGATCAGCCAACTGGTCGACGGCGCCGTAGATGCGGGCGATCTGGTCGGCGGGACCGACGGCGCACAGTTCGGCCATCCCGGCGATGTCGGAGGGTCGAACCCAGACCCCGGTGGGATGTCTCGGGTGAGGCGTTCACCAGTTCCGACGCAACCAGCGACACCTTCCAGAACGGGAGCGACTCTTCCACCGCGGCAGCCAGCAAACCCGGGGTCTTGGTGCACGCGTCGATGGAGTTGCTCATCTTGCTCGATGCGGTGCGGGGAGCCATCTGACACGCAGCCGCCAGCTCGGTGTCCGCGAACGACGCTTGGTGACCGAGGGCGTGCGCGACCTTCGCGGTGACACCGGTGTCGGAGTCGACCAGTTCTTCATCGATCGCCGCGTAACGAGCCATCGCGACGGCCTGAACAGTTTGTGCAAGTGACTCCAGTTGCGTGGTGCCCGTGATGGCTTCCTCCAACACCCGCAAGCCCACGCCCTCGGCCTCAGCCCCATGACCATCAGCTGCACAGAACGCGGAAATTCGTTACTCCCGAGGTCGTCAACCGCTACCGCGAATGGCTCAGTACCGCTTGACGATCTATAGGCGCTTCAACCAACGGGCGGACGTTGAACGCCTCGGTCCCGCCGGTCTGACTCAACGGGTCGGCCGCCACGAGGTGGCGCCGGCAGAGCGGATCTCGGTGACCCATCGGATCCGTACCGAGCCGACGCGGGGGAGGGCTCGCTCGAGTTGTGCCGAGAGGTCCGCCGTCGCGATGTCGGATCCGACCAGGTCCACCTCGACGTACAAGGCGTGACCGAGCCAGCGCAGTTGCAGTCGATCGACCGCGTCAAGCCCGACAGTGCGATCGAGCACGTCTTCGGCGGTCTCGGTGAGCTCAGGGTCGACGCCGTCCAACAGTCGCGTCGCCACCTGGGAGAAGGCCGACCGGAGAACCCCGAAGATCGCGACTGCGATCAGGATTCCGATGACGGCGTCCGCCCACGTCCACCCGAGCGCGAGACCGGCCGCGCTCAACACGACGGCGAGGCTGGTGAAGCCGTCCGTGCGGGCGTGCAGTCCGTCAGCGACCAATGCGGCTGAGCCGATGCGCCGGCCGACTCGGATGCGGTACTGCGCCACCACCTCGTTACCGAGGAAGCCGATGAACCCGGCGAGTGCGAGCACGCCGAGGTTGTCGACGGCGCGGGGCTCGATGAGTCGGCGAACGGCTTCCCATACGGTGAGCAGACCGGACAGAGCGATCATCACGACGACGAAGAGTCCGGCGAGGTCCTCCGCCCGTGCGAGGCCGTAGGTGAACCTTCTGGTGGCCGGGCGCCGGGCGAGCGAGAAGGCCACCAGGATCGGGATGGCGGTGAGCGCGTCGCCGACGTTGTGCAGTGTGTCGCCGAGCAGTGCCACCGAGCCGGTGAACACCACGACCACGCCCTGGAACGCCGCGGTGAGCGCGAGCAACCCGAGACTGATCCAGAGTGCGCGGCGTCCGGCGGCGTCGGCCTCGAGTGCATCGTCGATCTGGTCGGCGACATCGTGGGAGTGACCACCGAAGAGGTGGGACAGTCCGTGGCGCAGCGCGGACAACCGCGGTCGTTTCAGGTGGGTGTGCTTGTGCGCATGAGCCGAATGCAACATTGGCTCATTATGTATGAAGATATGAAGATGTGCGAGTCTTAGTCGTGCAATGGCTCGCCGGTCACCTGGTGATCGGCATGGGCCATGGCCTCAATCAGCAGGGAGTGCACGTGACCACCGCTGAGTTGGTACATCACGTGCCGGCCGTCCTTCGTCGTGGTCACCAGCTGGCCGAGGCGCAGTTTGGCAAGATGTTGGCTCGCAGTGGCGGCCCGCACCGAGGCCGCCTCGGCCAATGTCGTGACGTCCCTCGGTCCATCCTTGAGCGTCCACAGCATGCGAAGTCGCGTCGGTTCGGCCAACAGAGCCAGCGAGCGGACGGCGGCGTCCACCTGGTCCTCGCTCGGGATCGGAGGGTGGCCGGGCGCTTCACCCACGGATGACTTCGACGGACTCGGCATCCGGCCATCCTAGGGTTCGTGGCAAGGTCTGTTTTTCAGGCGGCGGAATCAGGAGCCGATCGCGTAGCCGGCCGACCGGCGCGTGTCCGCGACGCCGCTGACCGTGCCTGACGACCAATCGATCGCCAGCGCCTGCACCGAGCCCCAGTTGGCGCGGTCAGCAGCCGGTACGACACGCGTCCGATATCCCATGCGGTTCAGATCCTGTTGCAATGCGCCGGACTCCAGCTTCAGCAGACCGTTGTCGAGAATGAATCGTGGCGCCGGGACAGCCTGTTCGAGCGTTTGTCCCAGAAGGGCCCAACGCATCACCACAGAAGCAGTGGTGTTCGGGATCTGTCGGCCGCCCGGTGCCCCGATGGGCAGCACCGGTCGTCCCTCGCCGTCCAACACCATGGACGGAGAACTCCAGGTCACCGATCGCCGACCCGGCTCAGGACGATTGGCCGATCCGGTGCCGATGTCCCGGAATCGTTTGAGTTGGTCGTTCATGAAGAAGCCGCGGACGTACTGGCCCGATCCCCAGTAGTTGGTGATCGTGTTCGTCATGGACACCGCCATGCCGTCACGGTCGACCACGCTGATGTGGGTGGTGTTGGGGGCTCCGCTGTAGCTGCCGCTGGTGCGAGCGAGGGGCTTGCGCGGCAAAGCCTTCGCGATTGCTGTGTTGTTCTCGGGGTCGGTCAAGGCGTCGACCGGGACGTCGACGAAGTCGGGGTCGCCGAACCAACGTTGCACCGATCGGTCGGCCACCTGCCAGGCCCGAGACTGGATGTCGATGAATTCCGCCGAATTCGGGGCGACCTCGGCGATGCCGAGCGCTTGCGCGATCTGTGTCAGCTGAACGATCGCAGCGCCCGGCAATGCCGGAGCTCCCGAGAGGAACTCGTACTTGCCGAGCCGGCCGCCGGCCGGCGTCGAGTGTTGGATTTGGTAGCTGACCAACGACTCGTCGTCGATTCCAGGGACCTTGATGAGGGAGTCCGTGAGCGGCCCGCGGTAGAACGCGTCGGACCCTCCGTCCGCGAGTAGGCGCATGGCGTCGGCGAGGTCCTTCTGGATCAGCACATCGCCCTCGCGAAGGGGAGTTCCGTCGTCCCGCCGGAAGTGGCGCAGTGTGCGGGTGACCCGGTTGCCGAGCGGGCGGGCCAGGGTGTCCGCAAGGTAACGCGAGACCTCGGCTCCGTCGTCCGCGAGTCCGATCGCCGGTTCCAACAGAGCGGCCCATTTCATCGAGCCGTAGGTGTCGTGGAGATAGCTCATTCCGGCCACGAAGCCCGGTGTGCCCGCGCCGGAGGCGGGAATCTTCCCGTTGTTGGCGACCACCTCGCGGTAGTCGTGGTTCTTGCGCTCGTCACCGCGGACGACGATGGTCACGCCTCCGCCGCCGATACCGGACGACGCCGGCTGCATCACGGCGTCCGCGAAGGCGGTTGCGATGGCGGCGTCGATCGCGTTCCCGCGGCGGCGCAGGATCGACATGCCGGCCTCGGTTGCCTTCGGATGCCCAGAACTCACGCCGAAATTCTTCAGGGTAGGAGACGAGGGGGCGCCGGGCTTCGGGGCGCCCGAGGTGTCGGACCCCGCCTTCTGCTCCGGATCGCGGTCGCAGGCGGTGAGCGCCAGCCCTGTGGCACCCGCCGCGAGCATGCTCAGAACCGAGCGACGGCTGGTGCTGCCCGGCGTTGATCGGTCGGAGGAGTTCATTTCAGGAAACCTTTGCCGTCGATATGGAACGCAGCCACTTGCCACGGATGAGCCGCTCCATCGGCCCGAGCCCCCATGACCGCGGCCAGAGCAGGGCGAGAACGGTGAGTCCGACGACCAGGGCCGCCGCGAGCCGAATACCGGGATACAACTGCGTCGCCCGGCCGGTGACAGCTATGACGAGGATGTGGGCGACGTACAACGTAAGAGCGAGCCGACCCAGGGCTGCAAGCGTCGTGCCGAGTGGCCGGATGAGGCCCCAATACCGCAGCGAGAATCCGATGACGAAGATCGCTCCGCCGATGCTGCTGAGCAACCACAGCGGCATCTGGCCGTGCGCGGCTCCGGTGAGCAATCGTCCCCAGCCGTCGTCGAGCGTCTGACCCCCGACGAATCGGGCTGCGGTCGCAATGGTGAGGCCGGTGATCGCCGCTGCGCCGCCCCACAGCAGCATCTGTCCGGTCACCCGCCGGTCACGGATGTTGTGGCGCGCCACCCACATTCCGACGACGAAGGGCACCGTCCAGCTCAGCAGCGGGTACGGGCCACTCAGCAGCAAACTGTGTGCGATGACGCTCACGCCATCCGTGAGCGCCGCCGGGGCCGTCATGTGCCGCCCGCCCGCGGTCACCACGTGCGCGACGATGATGATCGGTCCGACGATCGCCAGACCGACAGCCGTCGCCAGCAGCGTCCGGGTGGAAGCGAACTGCAGGAGAAGGGCCAGTACGAACAGGGCGCCGTACATGGGCAGGATCACTCCGACATCGTCGGTCAGAAGCTGAAGGGCCAGCCCGCCGACCAGGAAGAGTCCGGCCCGCCAGAAGAGCGTTGGCCACCGGCGGGCGTCCTTCCGGCGGGAGTTGAAGAACAGAACCATGCTGATGCCCGCCAGCACGACGAAAAGGATCGAAGCGCGGCCGTAGGGCGCCATGTACAGGCGGCCGATGATGCCGCCGGCGTCGACCGGTCCAGTGTTGACGATGACCATGCCGATCAATGCGAAGCCGCGAGCTGCGTCCAGCCCGGACAGGCGACCGGAACCGTCAGGTGCGCTCGCGCGTTGAGCTATGGCGCCGCCGTGATCGTCGGTCGTGCGCGCCGGCTCCGGAGATCGCTTCATTCGATAAATGCTACGTCATCCGCGCATGTATGAAGTTGTCGTTCGTTGTTCGAGACGCGTCGCCGGCCGTGGGTGCGTGCTGGTGTCGATCCCTCAGGCAGGGTTGACTGCGGTGATGCGGTGCACGCTGATCGTCCGCACGTTCTCGCCGACGGTGCCGGTCACCCGCCCTGCGTCGACCGAGCGCGGGCGCATGGTGATCCGTCGTATGTTCCCCGATGTGTCGACATAGCCGACCCGGACGGGCACGCCGGTGGCCGCAGCGTCCAACAGCACGTCGACGGTCACTGCCGGGTCGCCGGTGGCGGGGGCTTCGGTCCCGGACGCCTGCAGCAGCTTCTCGACGAACTGCTCCGCTGCGGACTCCTCGACCGTGGTGCGAGTGACAGACGCGGACGGACGGGGCGACGGCGCCCGGGCCGGTTCACTGCCGATGACGGTCACGGCGCCGGACGCGTCCTCGGCGAGGGTGGAGTAGCCGATCTCGCGCAGGAGACTGAGAAGTCGAGCAGCCGGCAGCCGCGAGACCAGGACGGTCGGGGCAATTCGCAGCAGTTGCAACGGTTCTGCGGCCGAGTCGGCCACGAGGGCGTTCAGCAACGACTCGTCGTCACTACGCACGTACGACGATGCAGCCCCAACGCGAGTCACGCCGTGCCGTCGTGCGGCGTCGTCGATCAGGTACTCAAGCGACTGCGGCAACGGGGTGAGACTCGCGCAGCGCAACTGTTCGCGCAGGCCGGCAGCCGAATGCCCTGCATCGAGCGCTCGGTTCATCGAGCGGTCGGTGATCCGGAAAACAGTTGCCCCACCGCGAGATTCGACGTCGGCCACGGTGTGCATGAGGCGTCGCAGATCGTCCGTCAGCGGGCCGGGCGCGATCGCCGTCAGATCAGCCTGCACGAGAATGTGATCGATCAGGGCGGGCAACAGCGGCGCGGCCACGGAGTCGTCCAGCCGGTCGGCGGCCATGGCTCGTCCGACCGAACTCAGTCGTCCGTCGGCGACCAGTCCCAACCATTCCGCCTCTTGCACAACGACATCCGCGCGAGTCGGTACCCCGGGCGGCAGGCGCAGGGGGCGGTGCCAGCGCAACAGGACATCGACGTCGTCCACCGACACCGCGACCTCAGCGGACAGGTCGAGGAGCACCGACAGCACGTCGTGTCTGCGCTGGCGCATCATCGGCCACACGGAAGCATCCCCGAGCAGATTGACGACCGACCCGCCCGGGTCTCTGGACGCGACGAGGGACGGCGCGCGCAGCATTGTCCACCACGCCCGAGCGAGCGCGACCCAACGCGAGGCGGGCGGTTCCTGTAGCCAGTCGTCGTAGGCGGGGGTGGGCAACCAGGTCGGATCGATCTCTGCGTCGGGTGCGAGCAGCCCTGCAGCGTGGGCGAGTTCGGCGATGAATGCGCTGTGTTCGATCGTCGTGTCGAGATGCCCGGCGAGACCCTTGTGGTCGCGGACGGACACCCCGCCCTTGCTCATCACTCGTGGCGGTGCCGCTTCCCAGTGTTCGGCGAGCGCTTCGACCTGCCACACCAGGTCGAGCGCCGCATGTCCGGCGTGCGCGTCGGCGGCCTTCTGGCCGCCCCCGGGTGTCCCGACCACGGGGTGGTGGAACGGGGCCTGGTCCAGATCGACTTCGGCGAGGAGCTGGGCGACCTCGCGGGTTGCGGTCAACCGGTCACCGTTGCGCCACACCAGTGCCCGGGTCCACAGGTCGTCCGCGAAGTCGGTGATGGCATCGACCTCGACAGCCAGGCGGGCCGCTGCGCCCGCAAGCTTACCCGACGAAGCAACCAGGGCGTCCAGGACGCGCAAGGCGTCAGCGGGCAGGGCGTCCACGGCACGTTGCACACTGCTGCGGGTCGCGGCTCGTGCCGCCAGCCCGGCCAGGTCGGACGTGCCGGGGTGAAGCAGATCGGGCCGGGCCACGACAAGATCGCGCAGTTCTTGCGGTGTCCGGGACCGGACGTCGTCGGCGAGGCTGCGGTGGGTGGGCACCAGACCACGTTAGTCATCCCGTGCGTACGACGGCGCGATGTGCTTGATTGGGCGTCATGAGTGATCGCGCACCCAGCGGGCAGCAGTGGACCCTGAAGGCCCACGACCAGGAACTCGTCGTCGTCCAGGCGGGTGGAGGAATCCGCGAATACCGCTCGGGTGGAAGGCCACTGCTGCACGGCTACCCGGTCGACGCAAAGGCCGATGCCGGACGGGGTCAGCACCTGATGCCGTGGCCCAACCGTATTCGCGACGGCAAGTACACCTACGCGGGCAAGGATCAGCAGTTGGCGCTGTCCGAACCGGCACGATCGAACGCCTCCCACGGACTCACTCGTTGGGCGACCTGGCACCTGGTGGAGCAGAGTGACGATCGAGTGGTCGTTGGTTGTTCGCTGCTGCCGCAACAGGGTTGGGACGGGATCCTCGAGCTGACCGTCACGTACTCGATCGGCGAGAACGGCCTCACCGTCACGCCTGCTGCAACGAACGCCGGCCGTGCAGCGGTGCCCTTCGGTTACGGCGCACACCCCTACCTCACGGCCGGGGAGGACACGGTCGACCAGCTGATCCTCGAACTGCCTGCCGGCACCGTCATCGACGTGGACGACCGCCTCATCCCTAAGGGCACCTTGCCGGTGCCGGCCGAGCTCGACTTCTCGACCGCGCGGTCGATCGCCGATACGCTGCTGGACCACGCGTACACCGGTCTGCGCGCGGAGGACGGTCACTGGCGCATCACGGTGCGGACCGACGAACACGCGACGACGCTCTGGGCCGATGCGGACGCGTTCGGCTACGCGCAAGCCTTCACCGGTGACTCGCTGCCCGGTGGCAACGCCCGGCGCACCGGCGTCGCGGTCGAGCCGATGACCTGTCCGGCCAACGCTTTCAACACCGGCGAGGGCCTTATCGAGCTGCAACCCGGACAGACCTGGTCGGCGTCGTGGGGCGTTACGGGAGAATGACGCCGTGAACCCCTCCATGGCCTTCGCGACCGTGCTGATCGACGAGCTCGTCCGGCACGGCGTGCGTGACATCGTCCTGGCTCCCGGCTCCCGATCGGCGCCGCTGGCGTACGCCGCGCTCGAGGCCGAGAAGGCCGGACGACTTCGGCTGCACGTGCGCATCGACGAACGGTCGGCGGGGTTTCTCGCCCTCGGCATGGCGAAGATCCGTCGGATCCCGGTGCCGCTCATCACCACCAGCGGCACCGCGGTGGCCAACCTGCACCCGGCCGTCCTCGAGGCGCACCATGCCCAGGTGCCGATGCTCGTCCTCTCGGCCGACCGGCCGCCGGAGATGCGCGCTGTCGGTGCCAACCAGACCACCGACCAGGTGAAGATCTTCGGCAACTCCACCCGCTGGTTCTACGAGTTCGGCGTACCCGAAAGGCGTGCAGGTCAACAGGATTGGTGGCGTTCGATCGTCGGACGTGCCCTCGCCGAAGCGACCGGCGTACCCGCGGGCGACGCCGGCCCGGTGCACCTGAACATTCCGCTGCGCGCCCCACTGGTGCCGGACGTCGACAGTGAGGACTGGCCGGAGGACCTCAGCGGTCTGCCGCGCGGTGAGTCCTGGCTCAACATCCGCCAGGTCGACAGCCACCGCGCTGTGGCTGCCGGGCCCGGCATCGCCCCCGTGCCGCGCACGCTGGTCGTGCTGGGTGACCTGCCCGAGCCGTCGATGGCCGCCGAGGTCGCCGAGCTCGCGGACGCGGCGGGCTGGCCGGTCATCGCCGAACCGTTCGGTCAGTACCACCGTGGACGGGTCACCCCGCACGGGGCGCTGATCCTGCGTGCCACCGAATGGCTGGAGCGCAACCGGCCAGAACGCGTCCTTGTGGCCGGACGCACCACCCTCGATCGGGAGGTGGGCAAGCTGCTGCGCCATCCGGACGTCTCGGTCGAGGTCGTCACCGCCGGCACCTCGTGGGCGGGCTCGAGTCACCACACGCGCCGCGTGCACGCGTGGGAGGACATCGAGCGCAGCCGGACGGCGGTCGCCAGTTGCGCGGACCGCGCGTGGAGCGCCCGGTGGCGTCGTGCCAGCACTGCGCTGTCCGAGGCCGCGACACCGCTCATCGAGGGCAGCTGGCCTTCCGGCATGGCCGTCGCCCGGACGGTGGTGCACAACCTGCCCGACGGCTCTGCGATCGTGGTCGGCCCGTCCAACATCGTCCGAGACCTCGATCTTGCGCGAAACCCCAATCGCATTGCGCGAGAGGTGGTTTCGGTAGCCAATCGCGGTTTGGCAGGCATCGACGGCATGGTGTCGACCGCCGCGGGTGTCGCGCTCTCGCGTCCGGAACGACCGACGTACGCACTGATGGGCGATCTCACGTTCCTGCACGACGGCAACGCGTTGCTGATCGGCCCGGACAACGACAAGCCGGACTTGACAATCGTCGTGCTTAACGACGACGGCGGTGGCATCTTCAGCACCTTGGAGCCGGGCCAGAACCACTTGACCGATTCCTTCGAGCGCATCTTCGGAACGCCGACCGGCGCCAACCTCGAGCTGGTGTGTCAGGCGCGCAGCACGCAGTACGAGCTCGTCACCGACCGCGACACGCTCGTCGATCGAATCGCCAACCCCGGCAAGGGGGTTCGGGTGCTGGAGGTACGCATCGAGCGTTCCGCCGAGCGTCCTCTGCACGAACGTCTTGCGGAGGTCGCCCGACACGCGCTGGCCGAACTGGACTGATCGCGCTCAGTCGGCCGATGGCAGAGACGGGTGATTCGTCGGATACACGCCGATGGCGAATCCGTACACCGTGTCACCCGAGCGCGGCATCCGGTCGAACTCCTCGACGAGTTCAGCCATCCGGTGCCAGCACTGCGACGCCTGGTCCTGCGAAAGGCGGGCGTGCCGGATGAAGCCCCACAGCTTGCCGCGTTCGTAGGCGGGGCCGGATTCCTGCGCGGCGACCTCGAAGTCGTTGAAGTCCAGCGGCATTGCGCCGCGATCGGCGGCGGGTTCGGCCGGTCAGACTAGCATCGTCGAACGTTCCAAAAATGTGGATCATTGCCTCGAGAAAGCTGTTGCTCATGACCGACGTGCTGCTCTACCACCACATCCAGGGCCTGACCGACGGCGTCCGTGCCTTTGCCGACGAGCTACGCGAGGCCGGGCACACGGTGCACTCACCCGACCTGTTCGAGGGGCGGACATTCCCCAGCGTCGAGCACGGCTTCGCCTATGCGAAGGAGGTGGGGTTCGAGCAGTTGGGCGAGCGAGGCGTCGCTGCTGCCCAGGAGTACGGAACCGATCTCGTGTATGCGGGCTTCTCGTTCGGTGTGGCGATCGCCCAGCAGCTGGCCCAGACCCGATCCGGCGCACGCGGCGCCCTGTTCATGTACTCCTGCCTGCCGGTCAGCGAGTTCGGAGCATGGCCGCCCGGGCTGCCCGTGCAGATCCACGGCAAGGAAGGCGATGAGTACTTCGACGAGGACCTGCCCGCAGCACGTGAGCTCACCGAATCTGAGTCCAATGCAGAGCTGTTCGTCTACCCGGGCGATCAACACCTGTTCGCCGACAGCTCTCTCGACGCCTACGACCCGCAGGCGGCGGCCTTGCTCATGGAGCGGGCCAAGGCCTTCCTTGCCGGGCTTGACTGAGCGCTCCGGCAACGAAAAGTCCGCAGAACCAGTAGACCAACTCGCCGATTCTGCGGACTTTCGGGTTGTTCAGACGTGCTCCTGGTGATCCGAACTCTCGCTCGGTGCAAGGCGGACGGTGCCGCTGCCGGTGCGAGCGCTGAGCTTGACGAAGTCTTGGCCGGGGGCCGGTTCGCCGGCGGAAGGCAGCGTCGACTCCACCGGACGTCCGGAGACCACGTCCGTCCAGACCGGAGTGCCTTCGGGGACGTGCACGCTGACCGAACCACTGCCGGTCTTGGCATCGATCTCGCCGTGCTGGAGGCGACCTACGGACACGTCGCCACTGCCGGTGCGTCCCCGCACCTTGCCCCGAGCCCGCTCGATCGACAGGCTTCCGGAGCCGGCCTTGAACGAGAGTTCGCCGAGCAAGTCGTTGATGCTGACGTCGCCGGAGCCGGTGGCGATGATCGCCTCACCGTCGAGGCGTCCGGCTCGGACGCCACCGGACCCGGTGCGCAGTCGGGCGTCGCCCTGCAGATGAGCCACCGTGATCCGGCCCGAACCGGTGTCGACGAGGGTCTCGCGTCCGACCCGGTCGAGCACCACGTGGCCTGATCCGGCCTTGCACTGCATCGAGCGCAGCTCACCCTGCTGGGTCACCGGCGCGCTACCTGACTGCACAATGACGTCACTGTCGCCCGGAACGCGGATGCGCAGGTCGACGGCCCATTCGCGTCCGCCGCCCAGGCCCCGCGGCCGCGGGGTGACCACGCGCAGCGAGCGACCGCGCTGCTCGACCAGCACCTCGTCCGCGTGAGTGCCTTCGATCTCGACCGAGACGTCGGTGGATCTCGTGGCGTCCAGGTGGACCGAGCCGCCCTGGATCTCCACGTACAGCTCGACAGGTTCGCGGGCCTCGAACTGTTCGTGTCGCATGATCAGTTCCAACCCTTCATGTGTCGGCTGCCCTTTCGTCCGGTGAACGGGTCCTGACCGAGGAAGTGGTTGATCAGTTCGCTGGGGTCCATCTGGAACCCGTCCTTGATCGTGGAAACGCGAATTGCGTTGACGATCCACGTGTTCAGCGACTGGTTGGCAGCCTCGGCGCGAGCCTCGGCCTTGGCCTTGACCGCCTCGGGCAGGCGTACCGTGACGCGGGCCAGGCCGCCTTCGTCCTCGGGTTCGGCGTCCTTGTCCAGGTGAGGGGGCGACGGGGGAGTGGGCGGACTCGGCAGCGGCGCGTTGATCGCGAAGTCGAGGTCGCGACCGACCAGTTTCACATCGACCGAACCCGACGGCATCTTGGCCGTGATCTCGGCGGCAGCGGCGCTGACCGCCTCCATGATGGCCAGTCGCGCGGATGCGTCGATGGCGTACGAGAGGCGTTCGGCGACGAACTTCTCGCCGTCCTCCCCGGCGGCACGGGCGGCAGCGAGCAGGTCCTGCCGCATTCCTTCGATGTACGGAGTGATGTCCATAGACATCACTATGACGTCAACATGGCGTCAGCGTCAAGGGTTCGGGTGCGGCAGAAGAATCCGAGCCGCCGACGATCTGCTGGACGCGGGTCATCACGAGGTCGGCAGTCGAGGTGCATGAGGGTCATGAGGCCGCACCGAGAAGATGTCGGTGGGCGCCGGGAGGGCAGTGCCCCAGTGCTGAATCACAGGGATCATGGTTGTCGTGGTCTGCATGACGCTCCTCGTGGTCTCGTTGAGACCAAGCTGCGCGCCCGGTCTGTCACCGACCTGGCACGGTCGGAGAACCTCCGAGAACGCTGGGCTTGCTCGACCAGCGTCGGGGTTGTGATCGGGTTGGCGTTCGCGGTCACCGTGGTTTCGGCGCCTGCGGATTCCTTCGTCATCCGCAGGGCTCAACCGGCGGTAAGGGCTCGACCAGCGTCGGGGTTGTGATCGGGTTGGCGTTCGCGGTCACGTGGTTTCGGCGCCTGCGGATTCCTTCGTCATCCGCAGGGCTCAACCAGCGGTAAGGGCTCGACCAGCGTCGGGGTGTGGCCGGGTTGGCGTTCGCGGTCACGTGGTTTCGGCGCCTGCGGATTCCTTCGTCATCCGCAGGGCTCAACCGGCGGTAAGGGCTCGACCAGCGTCGGGGTCGTGATCGGGTTGGCGTTCGCGGTCACCGTGGTTTCGGCGCCTGCGGATTCACTTCGACACGTCGCTCGTGCCTCGCGACGGCTCAGTACAAACCTTCGTCATCCGCAGGGCTCGACCAGCGGCGCGGGCTCGACCAGCGGTGGTCAGTCGTCGGCGAGGGCGCTGCGCATCGGCAGCAGCTTGGCGTCCGACTCGGCCAGTTCGGCCTCGGGGATGCTTCCGGCGACAATGCCGCAGCCGGCGAAAAGCCTTATTCGACAGGGGTCTTCGGGGTCGAGCATGCCGCTGCGCAGGGCGATGCCCCACTCGCCGTCACCATCGGCGTCGAGCCAACCGACCGGGCCGGCGTAGCGTCCGCGGTCCATCCGCTCGAGTTCGTGGATGACCTCGGCTGCCATGCCGGTCGGCGTGCCGCACACCGCCGCGGACGGGTGCAGCGCGGCAGCGAGCGCCAGTGACGGCGTGCCGTTGCGCAGCACGCCGGTGACGTCGGTGGCCAGGTGCATCACGTTGGGCAGGTGCAGCACGAACGGGGACTCGGGCACGTTCATCGACTTGCAGTGCGGACGCAGCGCCTCGGCGACCGAGCGCACGGCGTACTCGTGTTCTTCGAGGTCCTTGGAGGACCGGGCCAAACCGGCGGCCAGGCCGAGGTCGTGCTCGTCGTCGCCGCTGCGGCGGATGGTGCCGGCGAGAACACGCGAGGTGACCAGGCCCTTTTCGCGGCGCAGCAGCATCTCCGGGGTTGCCCCGAGCATGCCGTCGACGGCGAAGGTCCACGTGTTGGAGTAGGTCTGCGACAGGCGGTGCAGCAGCCGGCGAGGGTCGATCGGGGTTGCGCTGCGAGCCACGACGTCGCGCGCCATGACCACCTTGTCCAGGTCGCCGTGCTGGATGCGCTGCACGGACTCGGCGACCGCGTCCGCCCACTCGTCGCGGCTCAGGGACCCTGATTCGAAGGTCGTCTCGCCGGTCGTGCGCGGCTCGTGGCGCTCCACCAGGGCGGGGGTACCGGGCAAGCGATCGGCCGTCGCGATCTGGGTGATCCAGCAGCGGCCCTCCCGTCGTCCGACGACCACCTCGGGCACGACCAGCGTGCTGGTCTGACCCGAGCGGCGACTGAACGCGAAGGTGCCGAATGCGATGGGTCCCGTGCCCGGGAGGTCGAGATCGGTGCGGACCACGGCGCTCGCGGCGATGTCCTGCCACCACTGTGTGGCGGCGTCGAACCGGTCGGCACCGCTGGTGGTGATCGAGGCGGCCCGGCCCCAGCCGATGAGTCCTTCGCCGCCCCGCAACCAGCAGACGATGTCCTGCGGTGCGACGTCGTCGGGCACCAGCAGCGACAGGTCGATCGGGTCGGGGATCTGCGTCGTCCGGGCCACCAGGGTCGGCGGGGTGGCGTCGGCGAGCGGGAAGGTCACGAGCAAGGAGCGTACGCCGACCGACGAGTAATACGGTCACCGCGTGCGTCAAGATGGGCACATGAATCGCGCCAGCCTCGACAAGCGCCCCTCCGACGTCGCCCGGATGTTCGATGACGTGGCAGCCCGCTACGACATCACCAACGACGTCATGTCGATGGGGCAGGACCGCCGCTGGCGCAAGCAGGTGGTGGACGCCGTCGCACCCAAACGTGGCGAACTCATCCTCGACATCGCTGCCGGTACCGGCACGTCGAGCGAGCCGTTCGAGGCGGTCGGTGCACAGGTCGTGCCCGCCGACTTCTCGCTCGGCATGCTGCGCGTCGGCAAGAAGCGTCGCGCCGACATGGCCTTCACCGCGGCGGACGCGATGAACCTGCCGTTCCCGGACAACACGTTCGACGCGGTCACGATGAGCTTCGGTCTGCGCAATGTCGAGAACTCGGTGAAGGCGCTCGCGGAGTTCCACCGCGTCACCAAGCCCGGCGGACGCGTCCTCATCTGTGAGTTCTCGACGCCGACGAACCCGGTTTTCCGCAAGGTGTACTCCGAGTACTTGATGGGTGCGCTGCCGCGCATCGCCAAGCCGGTCGGCTCGAACGCCGAGTCGTACGTGTACCTGGCCGAGTCGATCCAGGCCTGGCCCGACCAGGCCGGGATGGGCGCGCAGTTGCAGCAGGCCGGCTGGAGCGACGTGGAGTGGAAGAACCTCACCGGCGGGATCGTCGCGCTGCACCGGGGCACCAAGGCCTGAGTTCTTCGCGGTCCGGAGCACGAGTGGCCGGGTTCTCGTCCCGTCTGCGCCTTGGTTTCGGCGCGCACGCCTTCCTTCGTCAGGCGTGCGGCTCTACCAGCGGCGTTTTGGGTGCGGCTCTACCAGCGGCGTTTTTGGGTGCGGCTCTACCATCGGCGTTTTGGGTGCGGCTCTACCAGCGGCGTTTTGGGTGCGGCTCTACCAGCGGCGTTCGCAGGGTGCGGCTCGACCAGCGGTGGTTGCGGATGTAGCTCGACCGGCGGCGGTTGCGGATGTAGCTCGACCGGTGGCGTTTGCGGATGTAGCTCGACCGGCGGTGTTTAGGGTCGCCTTAGTAGGGAAATTCGAGGGCTGCGACGTAGAGTGCACGGGTTAGTGAACGTCTTCACAAGCAGACCCAGAAGCACCGAGGAACACCACTGTGAGCCAGGCTGCCCCGCATCATGCGGCGGAGGGAACCGCTGACGTCATCGTCGTCGGCGCAGGCCCCGCAGGTTCGGCGACCGCAGCGCACCTGGCCCAGGCCGGACTCGACGTGCTGGTGCTGGAGAAGGCCACTTTCCCCCACGACACCGACCGCGGCAACAACCGTGGCGAGGCTCTGTCTCCGCGCGCGGTTCGCGAACTGATCACCCTCGGCGTCCCCACCGACGGATGGGTGCGCACCAAGGGTGTGCGGATCATCGGTGGCGGCATGCGACTGCAGGTCGCCTGGCCGGACGAGGCCGCCTTCCCGCCGTACGGTTTCGTGCGCAGCCGGCGCGAACTCGACCAAGCCCTCGCCGAGCACGCCGCGGCCAAGGGCGCCCGCGTGCTGCACGGGGTCGAGGTCACCGGGCCGATCAAGGACTCGAACGGCAGGATCGTCGGCGTCGAGGCTCGGCGCATCGACGACGAGGGCGCGAAGGTCGGCTTCGACACGCCGCTGGTCATTGCGGCCGACGGTGCCGGGTCGGTCCTGGCGCAAGTAGCCGGTCACGAGTCGGAGCAACCCGAGATGTACGCGGTCTGCGCCACGTACGCCAGTCCGCGCAGCAACGACGACCACCTGGAATCCTGGGTCGAACTCCCGACGCCGGACGGCGGTGAGCCGATGCGTGGCCGCGGCTGGATCCATGGCCTGGGCGACGGCACGAGCACCGTCGGACTCACCGTTCGCGAGGACATTGCGCCGGCCGACGCCGCGAACGCCCTGAAGCGCTGGGTGGCGACGATGCCGTCCGAGTGGACCTTCGACGACTCCACGATGCAGGGCGAGATCGAGGGCACGCGCCTTCCGGCGGGTCTGACCCGCGGGCCGTTGTACGCAGACGGGCTGCTGCTCGTCGGCGACGCAGGAGCCTGCACCAACCCGTTCACCGGCGAGGGCATCGCTGCCGCGCTGGAGTCCGGCCGCCTCGCTGCGCAGGTTGTCGTCCAGGCCTTCGCGCGCTGCGATGCCGCCGGTCGCGAGCAGGTCCTGGCTTCCTACCCGGACGCCGTGAGCGGCGCGCTGGGCGGGTACTACACAATGGGTCGTTGGTTCGCCAAGATGATCGGCAACCCGCACCTCGAGCGCTGGGCCGTGAAGTACGCGGTACCCCGCGCGACGACGATGCGGTTCGCGGTGAAGTTGATGGCAAACCTCGGTGACACCCACGGCCGCAACGCCGACGACCGGCTGCTGGCAGCCCTGACACGGGTGACCCCGGCAGCATGAGCGTGAATACCATGGAGCGTCGCTCGATCATGAGCGCCTGGAAGGAGTCGGCCCGATGCAAGGGATGACGAACTACTCGTATGCACCGCTGTTGTTCTTCGCGGCCATCGGTCTGTTCTTCGCGGTGTTCTCGGTCGTCGCCGGTGCACTCGCCGGCCCGAAGCGATACAACCGCGCCAAGGCGGACGCGTACGAGTGCGGCATCCAGCCCACCCCGCACGCCGACGGCGGCGGACGCGTCCCGATCAAGTACTACCTGACCGCGATGCTCTTCATTATCTTCGACATCGAATCGGTGTTCCTCTACCCGTTCGCTGTCTCCTTCGACCGCATGGGCCTGTTCGCCCTGGTCGAAATGGTGCTGTTCATCCTGACCGTCTTCGTGGCCTACGCATACGTGTGGCGCCGCGGCGGCCTCGACTGGGACTGAGGTCCGAAACATGGGTATTGAAGAGAAGCTCCCCGCAGGCTTCCTGCTGTCGACCGTCGAGAACGTCGCCGGCTACATGCGCAAGAGTTCGATGTGGCCCGCCACCTTCGGTCTGGCTTGCTGCGCGATCGAGATGATGGCCGTCGGCACGCCCGACTACGACATCGCCCGCTTCGGTATGGAGCGCTTCTCAGCCACCCCGCGCCAGGCCGACCTGATGATTGTCGCCGGCCGCGTCAGCCAGAAGATGGCTCCCGTCGTGCGCCAGGTCTACGACCAGATGCCTGAGCCGAAGTGGGTCATCTCGATGGGCGTGTGCGCCAGCTCCGGCGGCATGTTCAACAACTACGCGATCGTGCAGGGTGTCGACCACATCGTCCCGGTCGACATCTATCTGCCCGGCTGCCCGCCGCGTCCGGAGATGCTGCTGAACGCGATCCTCGAACTGCACAAGCAGGTGCAGTCGAGCCCGCTCGGCGTCAACCGCGTCGAGGCCGCCCGTGCCGCCGAGCGCGCCGCCATGGAAGCCACCCCCACCCACCAGATGAAGGGCCTTCTCGCGTGAACGACAACGAGAAGAAGGACGTCCCCCAGGATCCGGTGAACGGTCCGGTCGTCCCGGCGCCCACCGAGCAGAAGCCCGAGACCGAGATCGCCCAGGAGGACGGCCGCGTACTCGACACCCGCGAGGGCGGCGGTCCCGTCGTCGTCGCGAAGCGCCAGGGCATGTTCGGTTCGTCGATGGGCAACGACACCACCGGCTACGGCGGTCTTGAGCGCAAGGTGCTCTTCCCCGGCGAGGCGCAGCGTCCGTACGGCGGCTGGTTCGACAAGTTCGCCGACGATCTGGCTGCAGCGGTCGACAAACGCGGGGGAGCCTCGTTCGCCGACGCGATCCAGCGAGTTGTGGTCGACCGCGGGGAACTGACCCTCTTCGTGAACCGTGAGCACCTGCCGATCGTGGCGCAGACGCTTCGCGACGAGCCCTCGCTGCGCTTCGAGATGTGCGCCGGTGTTTCCGGCGTGCACTACCCGCAGGAGGCAGGCGCGGAGTTGCACGCGGTCTACCACCTGCTGTCGATCACCAACGGCAGCAAGCGAATCCGCCTCGAGGTGACGGCCCCCGAGAGCAACCCGCACATCCCGAGTATCACCTCGGTGTGGCCCGGTGCCGACTGGCACGAGCGCGAGACCTGGGACATGTTCGGACTGATCTTCGACGGTCACCCCGCACTGACCCGCATCCTGATGCCGGACGACTGGCCCGGCCACCCGCAGCGCAAGGACTACCCGCTCGGCGGAATCCCGGTGGAGTACAAGGGCGCCACCATTCCGCCGGCCGACGAGCGCAGGAGCTACAACTGATGTCGACCGCCACGAACGAACGCGACCCCTTCGGCGCCTCAAACAACGACGTCGACGACGACACCCCGGTCATCAACGCGACCGGCGGCGACTGGGACTCCGTCGCGGAGGAGGCGTCCGCCCTCAACGAGGAGCGGATCGTCGTCAACATGGGTCCGCAGCACCCCTCGACGCACGGCGTCCTTCGCCTGATCCTCGAACTCGACGGCGAGACCGTCACCGAGGCTCGCGCCGGAATCGGCTACTTGCACACCGGCATCGAGAAGAACATGGAGTTCCGCACCTGGGTGCAGGGCGTCACGTTCTGCACGCGTATGGACTACGTGATGCCGCTGTTCAACGAGGCGGCCTACTGCCTCGCGGTCGAGAAGGTGCTCGGCATCACCGACCAAATCCCGGAGCGTGCCAACACCATCCGCGTGATGATGATGGAGTTCAACCGGATCACCTCCCACCTGGTTGCCCTGGCGACCGGCGGGATGGAGCTCGGCGCGACCACCGTCATGACCATCGGCTTCCGTGAGCGAGAGCGCATCCTGCGGATCTTCGAGATGGTTAGTGGTCTGCGCATGAACCACGCTTACATCCGTCCCGGCGGTGTGGCTCAGGATCTCCCGGTCGGCACCATCGACGCAGTGCGCGAGATGCTGCCGAAGCTGAGCAGGGGCATCGGCGAACTCGAGGCGCTGCTGAACGAGAACCCGATCCTCAAGGGCCGCATGGTCGACGTCGGCTACCTCGACCTCACCGGCTGCACGGCCCTCGGCATTACCGGCCCGATCCTGCGCTCGGCGGGTCTGCCGCACGACCTGCGCAAGACCGAGCCGTACTGCGGTTACGAGACCTACGACTTCGAGGTCGCCGTGCGCGACACCTGCGACGCCTACGGACGACTGCGGGTGCGCATCGATGAGATGTACCAGTCGATCCGCATCGTCGAGCAGGCCATCGAGCGCTTGGAGAACAACCCGGGCCCGGTCATGGTCGCCGACAAGAAGATCGCCTGGCCGGCGCAGCTGGCCGTCGGCAGCGACGGTCAGGGCAACAGCCTCGACCACATCCGCGAGATCATGGGCGAGTCCATGGAGTCGCTGATCCACCACTTCAAGCTGGTCACCGAAGGATTCCGGGTGCCGGCAGGACAGGCATACGTCGCGATCGAATCGCCCAAGGGCGAACTCGGCTGCCACGTCGTCTCCACCGGCGGCACGCGTCCGCACCGGGTGCACTTCCGTGACCCGTCGTTCAACAACCTGCAGGCCGCGGCCGCGATGAGTGAGGGCGGCGCCGTCGCCGACGTCATCGTCGCCGTTGCCTCGATCGACCCTGTGATGGGAGGCGTCGACCGCTGATGAGCGCCGAGAGCCCGCTCCACGAGAAGACCCCACTGCACGCCAGCGCCGAGCCGTACACCGACGAGCAGCTGGCTCAATTGCACGCCGACGCCGACGCGATCGTGGCCCGCTACCCGCAGAAGCGGTCCGCGCTGCTGCCGATGCTGCACCTGATCCAGTCGGTCGACGGTTACATCACCGGCCGCGGCGTCACCTTCTGCGCCGAGAAGCTCGACCTCACCGACGCCGAGGTGTCGGGTGTGGCCACGTTCTACACCCAGTACAAGCGCCACCCCAACGGCGACTACACGATCGGCGTCTGCACCAACACGCTGTGCGCGATCATGGGCGGCGACCAGATCTTCGACGAACTGTCCGAGCACCTCGGCATCGGCCACGACGAGACGACGCCCGACGGCAGGATCACCCTCGAACGCGTCGAGTGCAATGCCGCGTGCGACTACGCCCCGGTGGTCATGGCCAACTGGGAGTTCTTCGACTACATGACCCCCGAGGTCACCAAGCAGGTCGCCGACGACCTGCGGGCCGGCAAGGACGTGCGTCCGAGCCGTGGCCCGAACAAGGTCTGCACCTTCAAGCAGGTCTCGCGTACGCTCGCCGGGTTCTCCGACGGCCTTGCGGACGAGGGTGTCGGCGCGGGCCCCGCGTCCCTGGAGGGTCTTAAGGTTGCCAAGCAGCACAACTGGACCGCACCGGGCAGCGCGCAGGACGTCGATTCCGACGACCAGGCCACTGCCGAGGCCGGCGGTCGCCAGCCGCAGCCGGGGGAGGCCCACTCGGGCGCCGAAGGTCATGGCACCGCAGAGTCCGCGAAGGGTGACAACTGATGGCCACGACGCTGACCCCGATCCTGACCAAGTTCTGGGACGCACCGCAGTCCTGGACCCTGGCGACCTACGAGGACAACGAGGGCTACCAGGCGCTGAAGAAGGCGTTCGGCATGAGCCAGGAAGAACTCGTCAACATGACGAAGGACTCCGGCCTGCGCGGACGCGGCGGCGCCGGTTTCCCGACCGGTATGAAGTGGGGCTTCCTGCCCAAGCCGGACGGCGGCCCCCGCTACCTCGTGGTCAACGCCGACGAGTCCGAGCCGGGCACCTGCAAGGACATCCCGTTGATGATGGCCGCGCCGCACTTCCTCATCGAGGGTGTGGCGATCACGTCGTTCGCGATCGGTTGCAACCACGCGTTCATCTACCTGCGCGGTGAGGTCGTCCACGTCTACCGGCGCCTGCTGCGCGCGGTGGAGGAGGCGTACGCCGCCGGGCACCTCGGCAAGAACATCCACGGCTCCGGGTTCGATCTCGATGTCACCGTGCACGCCGGCGCCGGTGCCTACATCTGTGGTGAGGAGACCGCGCTGCTCGACTCGCTCGAGGGCCGTCGTGGCCAGCCGCGCCTGAAGCCGCCGTTCCCGGCCGTCGCCGGTCTGTACGCGCGTCCGACCGTCGTCAACAACGTCGAGTCGATCGCGTCCGTGCCGCCGATCCTGTTGCACGGCAGTGACTGGTTCAAGGCAATGGGCACCGAGAAGTCGACCGGTTTCGGCATCTTCTCGCTGTCGGGTCACGTCACGCGTCCGGGTCAGTACGAGGCGCCGATGGGCATCACCCTGCGCGAACTCGTCGACATGGCCGGCGGTATCCGGGGCGGTCACAAGCTGAAGTTCTGGACGCCGGGTGGCTCGTCCACGCCGATCTTCACCGACAAGCACTGGGACGTCCCGCTCGACTTCGAGTCGGTGGCCGCCGAGGGTTCGATGCTCGGTACCCGCGCCCTGCAGATCTTCGACGAGACCGTCTCGGTCGTCCGCGCAGTCAGCCGCTGGATCGACTTCTACGCGCACGAGTCCTGCGGCAAGTGCACCCCGTGCCGCGAGGGCACGTTCTGGCTGAAGCAGATCATGACCCGCCTCGAGAACGGTCGTGGCACCCAGGACGACATCGAGAAGCTCCTCGACATCTGCGACAACATCCTCGGCCGGAGCTTCTGTGCTCTGGGCGACGGAGCCACCAGCCCGGTCACCTCCGCGGTGAAGTACTTCCGCGACGAGTTCGAGGCCGGTATGCACACGCCGTGGTGGGAGATGTTCCCGCACGAGCGCTCGGTGCTGTTCAACACGAAGGAGACCGTGTCCGCATGACGACCGTCACCTCTCCCTCGGCCGGCGGCAACGCCGTCGACAAGGGCGGCAACGCTGCGCCCCCGATCGCGGCCGACGAGATCACCCTGACCATCGACGGCGTGGACGTCAGCGTGCCCAAGGGCACCCTGGTCATCCGCGCCGCGGAGAAGCTCGGCATCCAGATCCCGCGCTTCTGCGACCACCCGCTGCTCGACCCGGTCGGCGCCTGCCGCCAGTGCCTGGTCGACGTCTCGACCAAGGGTCCCGACGGCTCGCTGAAGCCGATGCCGAAGCCGCAGGCGTCCTGCACCCTCGAGGTCAGCGACGGCATGGAGGTCAAGACGCAGCAGACCAGCCCGGTCGCCGACAAGGCACAGCAGGGCGTCATGGAGCTGCTGCTGATCAACCACCCGCTCGACTGCCCGGTGTGTGACAAGGGCGGCGAGTGCCCCCTGCAGAACCAGGCGATGAGCAACGGCCGCGCCCGGTCGCGCTTCGAGGACATCAAGCGCACCTACCCCAAGCCGATCAACATCTCCAGCCAGGTGCTGCTCGACCGTGAGCGTTGCGTGCTGTGCGCCCGCTGCACCCGCTTCTCCGACCAGGTCGCCGGTGACCCGTTCATCGCCCTGATCGAGCGTGGTGCGCTGCAGCAGGTCGGCATCTACGAGGAGCAGCCCTTCGAGAGCTACTTCTCCGGCAACACCGTGCAGATCTGCCCGGTGGGTGCACTGACCAGCGCGATGTACCGCTTCCGCTCGCGTCCGTTCGACCTGGTCTCGACGCCGAGCGTGTGTGAGCACTGCGCCAGCGGTTGCTCGCTGCGTACCGACCAGCGCCGCGGTGTGGTGCTGCGCCGCATGGCGATGGACGACGTCCTGGTCAACGAGGAATGGAACTGCGACAAGGGTCGCTGGGCCTTCCAGTACGCCACCAAGAACCGCCTCGAGACGCCGATGGTGCGCGACGAGAATGGTGAACTGCGCGTCGCCGGCTGGCCCGAGGCCATCGCCGCCGCCGCGGACGGTCTCGCCAGGGCCCGTGCCGCCCAGGGCGTCGGTGTGCTGACGGGTGGCCGCCTGTCGGCCGAGGACGCGTACGCGTACGGCAAGTTCGCCCGTCTGGTGCTCAACACCAACGACGTCGACTTCCGCGCCCGCCCGCACTCGGCCGAGGAGGCCGAGTTCCTGGCACACGCCGTGGTCGCGACCGGTCCCGCCGGTGGCGCGGTCACGCACGCCGACCTGGAGAACGCGAAGAACGTCGTGCTCGTGGGCTTCGAGCCCGAGGACGAGTCGCCGATCGTGTTCCTGCGCCTGCGCAAGGGCTTCCGCAAGAACAACGTCAACGTGCTCTCGCTGGCCTCCTACGCCAGCCGCGGTCTGGAGAAGATGGGTGGCACGTTGGTGCCGACCGCTCCGGGCACCGAGGCGGAGGTGCTGGACGCCCTGGGCGACCTCAACACCGAACTGGCCAAGTCGAACCCGATCGAGGGTGACGTGATCGTGCTCGTGGGTGAGCGCATGGCCGCTTCGCCGGGTGCGCTGTCCGCGGCCGCCGCATTCGCCGCGTCCAAGAAGGGCCGCCTGGCCTGGGTCCCGCGTCGGGCGGGGGAGCGCGGTGCGCTCGAAGTCGGTGCGTTCCCGACCCTGCTGCCCGGTGGCCGCGATGTCACCGACGCCGCTGCCCGCGATCAGGTCGCGACCGTCTGGGGTGAGGGCGACCTGCCCTCGACGCCGGGCCGTGACACCGGCTCGATGCTGGCCGCTGCCGCGTCCGGCGACCTGTCCGCGCTCGTCGTGGCCGGCGTCGAGCCGCGCGACCTCACCGGTCAGGGAACCGTTCGCCAGGGTCTGACCAACGCGTTCGTGGTCTCCTTGGAGATTCGCGACAGCGAGGTCGCGCAGTACGCCGACGTGATCCTGCCGGTCGCCCCGCAGCAGGAGAAGTCCGGCGCCTATGTCAACTGGGAAGGCCGCGTCCGCCCGTTCCAGCGTGCGATCGACACCCAGTCGATGAGCGACTACCGCGTGCTCGACCTGCTCGCCGCCGAGATGGGCGAGTTCCTCGGCACCCGCACGATCGACCAGATCCGCGCGGAGATGGACGAACTCGGTCCGTGGACCGGCACCCGTGCGGTGCGTCCGCGTGCCAAGGCCGGCGGCGCCCCGCGTCCGCTGGTCGGCGAGGCGATCCTGGCCACCTGGGCGCAGCTGCTCGACAACGGAGTGCTCCAGGACGGCGAACCGTTCCTGGCCGGCACCCGCCGTCCGGCGGTGGCTCGCATGTCGCAGGCCACCGCGTCCGGCGCGGGCGTGGTCGACGGCGATCTGGTGCAGGTCTCCACCAAGTCCGGTGCCATCACCCTCCCGGTGTTGATCACCGCCATGCCCGACCACGTGGTCTGGGTGCCGACCAACTCCGACGAAAGCACGGTGCGTTCGACGCTTGACGTCGACGCCGGTGCGGCCGTCGCACTGCGCAAGGCAGGTGCCTGAGTGAACTCCGTGGCTCACCTCCTGACGGCCCTCCCGGCCGCCACCGACAACCCGGTGGCCGACTTCAGCGACACCCCTTGGTGGCTGTCGCTGGTCAAGGCAGTCCTGCTGTTCGTGTTCCTGCTGGTGAACACGCTGATCGTCATCTGGTTCGAGCGTCGCGTCATCGGCCGGATGCAGCAGCGTCCGGGCCCGAACCGTGCCGGCCCCTTCGGTTTGCTGCAGACGCTGGCCGACGGTGTGAAACTGGCGCTGAAGGAAGACGTCACCCCCAAGAACGCCGACAAGCTGATGTTCATGCTGGCTCCGATGATCGCCGGTGCGATGGCGTTCGTCGCGTTCGCGATCATCCCGCTGTCGAACGAGGTGTGGATGTTCGGTCACCGCACCCCGCTGCAGCTGACCGACACTCCGGTGGCGGTGCTGCTCGTGCTCGCGGTGGCGGGTGTGGGTGTGTACGGCATCCTGCTCGCCGGTTGGTCCTCCGGTTCGACCTACCCGCTGCTGGGTGGCCTGCGTTCCTCGGCCCAGGTCATCTCCTACGAGATCGCGATGGGCCTCGCGCTGGTCGCGGTGTTCCTGTACGCCGGCTCGATGTCGACCAGTCAGATCGTCTACGCGCAGAAGAGCCTGTGGTACATCATCCCGGCGTTCTTCTCCTTCTTCGTCTACCTGATCACCATGGTCGGTGAGACCAACCGTCTGCCGTTCGACCTCGCCGAGGGTGAGGGCGAGCTCACCGGTGGTTTCCACACCGAGTACTCCTCACTGAAGTTCGCGATGTTCTTCCTGGGTGAGTACGTCAACATGTTCACCGTCTCCGCGTTGGCGACCACGCTGTTCCTCGGCGGCTGGCAGGCGCCCCCGTTCATCGCGATGATCGGTGACGGCATGCTCAACGGCGGCTGGTGGGGCCTGTTGTGGTTCAGCCTGAAACTGTGGACGTTCATGTTCTTCTTCGTCTGGCTGCGTGGTTCGTTGCCGCGTGTCCGGTACGACCAGTTCATGAGGCTCGGCTGGAAGGTGCTCATCCCGGTCACCCTGCTCTGGGTCGTCGCGGTCGCGTTCATCCGCGCCTCCCAGCTCGGCTTCCTCGGTGACAACCGGATCTCCTTCGCCGGCTTCGACATCCCGCGGGCAACGCTGTTGGTCACCAGCCTGATCGCGCTCGCCGTCCTCGGTGCCGCATGGGCTTGGGATGCCAAGCAGGCACGCAAGGAGACCGAGGTCCGGCACGTGCCGGACGAGATCGATCCGTTCGCCGGCGGTCACCCCGTACCGCCTCTGCCGGGCCAGCGCCTGGTCGAACCCGCGCCCAGCCTGACCTCCTCGAGCGTCCGGTCGAGCGCCCACAGCACCGACACCACCCTCCAGGAGGAGTCCCGTGGCTGACCAGAAAAAGCCTGACGACGACGGCGAGAAGGGCGGATTCCTCTCCGACCTGTTCGCGCCCATCGCGGGCTTCGGCGTCACCTTCGCAACCATGTTCCGCAAGATCGAGACGCAGGAGTACCCGGAGGAGAAGCGGCCGACCCAGCTGCGCTTCCACGGGCGTCACCAGCTCAACCGTCACCCGGACGGGCTGGAGAAGTGCGTCGGCTGCGAGCTGTGCGCGTGGGCCTGCCCGGCCGACGCGATCTTCGTGGAAGGCGCGAACAACAATGACGCCGAAGGTGAGCGCTTCAGCCCCGGCGAACGGTACGGCCGCGTTTACCAGATCAACTACCTGCGCTGTATCTTCTGCGGCCTGTGCATCGAGGCCTGCCCGACGCGCGCGCTGACGATGACCAACGAGTACGAACTGGCCGACAACAACCGCGCCGACCTCATCTTCACCAAGGAGCAGCTGCTGGCTCCGGTGCTGTCGGGCATGCTGCCCGCGCCGCACCCGATGGTCGAGGGCATGGAGGAGCGCGACTACTACCAGGGCAAGGTGCAGGGCGCCACGGACGAGCAGCGCGAGTGGGTCGAGCAGCGCGGCGGCGACACCGTCGTCGACGAGCCCCACGAAACCCCGGTCGAGCACCACGAGGCCGGCCGCTACGCAGGGGAGGGACGCCCGTGAGCAACCTCGGTGGAGCCGAGTCGACGCTCTTCTTCTTCCTCGCACCGCTGACCGTCTTCGGTGCGCTCGCTCTGTTGTTCGCCCGCAAGGCGGTGCACGCCGCGATGGGGATGGCCCTGACGATGGTCGGGATGGGTGTCTTCTACATCGCTCAGAACGCCGAGTTCCTGGGTGTCATCCAGATCTTCGTGTACTCCGGCGCCGTGATGATGCTGTTCCTGTTCGTCGTCATGCTGGTCGGTGTCGACAGTTCCGACTCCCTGGTCGAGACGATCAAGGGTCAGCGGGTCGCCGGTCTGCTGCTGGGCCTCGCGCTGGCCGCACTCGGCGTCGCCGCGGTCGCCAAGGCGAACTTCGGTCCGTTCACCGGCCTGGACAAGGTCAACGAGCAGGGCAACGTCAGCAGTATGGCCAACCTGATCTTCGGCCAGTACGTGTGGACCTTCGAGGTCACCTCGGCGCTGCTGATCACCGCCGCCCTCGGCTCGATGGTGCTCGCGCACCGTGAGCGCCTGACCGCCAAGCCGACCCAGGCCGACTGGTCGCGAGCTCGCATCAAGAGCGGCAAGGACGTCGCGGGTCTGCCGGTGCCGGGTGTCTACGCCCGCCACAACGCGGTCGACACCCCGGCACTGCTGCCCGACGGATCGATCGCCGAGAAGTCGGTGTCGCGCGTCCTCAAGGCCCGTGGCCAGGTGGCCTCCACCGGTGAGCTGGTCGCCGCGAGCAAGGAGCTTGAGGGCGAGACCGGCGACATGACTCGTTACGACGGAGGTACGGACCGATGAGCCCCATGGTCTACATCTACCTGTCGGTGATCCTGTTCGCGATCGGCGCGGCGACGGTGCTGCTGCGGCGCAACGCGATCATCGTCTTCATGGGCGTCGAGCTGATGCTCAACGCGGCGAACCTGGCGTTCGTCACCTTCGCGCGCATGCACGGCACGGTCGACGGGCAGGCCATCGCACTGTTCGTGATGGTGGTCGCGGCCGCCGAGGTCGTGGTCGGCCTGGCGATCATCATGGCGATCTTCCGGGCGCGCCGCTCGGCCTCCGTCGACGACGCGAACTTGCTGAAGTTCTAAGGGAACGGTGACTTGAGTTGAACTTCCTCACGACCTCTGTCCAGGGCGCCGTCCTGGCGTCCGGCGAGGCGCAGACCGCACACGCCGCCGATGGCATCGCGTCCCTGGGCTGGCTGATGATCGCGTTGCCGCTGCTGGGTGCTGCCGTGCTGCTGCTCGGCGGACGCAAGCTGGACAAGATCGGTCCGCTGCTGGCGACCGTGCTGTCCTGGGCCTCCTTCGGCGTCGGCCTCGCGGTCCTGCTCGGCATGCTCGGCAAGGACAGCCACGACCGCGCAGCTCACCTGAAGCTGTTCTCGTGGATCGACGCCGGCGCGCTGAACGTCGACTTCGGCCTGCTGATGGACCAGCTGTCGATGACCTTCGTCATGCTGATCACCTTCGTCGGCTCGCTGATCCACGTGTACTCCCTGGGTTACATGGAGCACGACCCGGACAAGCGCCGGTTCTTCGCCTACCTGAACCTCTTCATCGCCGCGATGCTGACGCTGGTGCTCGCCGACTCCTACGTCGGTCTGTTCCTCGGCTGGGAAGGCGTGGGTCTGGCCTCCTACCTGCTGATCGGTTTCTGGAACTGGAACCCGGCGTACGCGACCGCCGCCAACAAGGCGTTCATCATGAACCGTGTCGGTGACTTCGGTCTGCTGCTGGCGATGTTCACGATGTTCGCCACCTTCGGCCGCGTCGACTTCGCCGGAGTCAACGAGCAGGTCGCCGGAGCCGGCAAGGGCGCGCTCACCGCGATGGGAATCTTCCTGCTGGTCGCTGCCTGCGGTAAGTCGGCGCAGTTCCCGCTGCAGGCCTGGCTGGGCGATGCGATGGCCGGCCCGACGCCGGTCTCGGCGCTGATCCACGCGGCCACCATGGTGACCGCGGGTGTGTACCTCATCGTCCGCAGCAATGTCATCTACGACGCCACCCCGGATGCCCGTCTCGCGGTCTGCATCGTGGGTGCGATCACGTTGATGTTCGGTGCGATCGTGGGATGTGCCAAGGACGACATCAAGAAGGCGCTGGCCGCCTCGACGATGTCGCAGATCGGTTACATGATCCTGGCCGCCGGTCTCGGCCCGGTCGGGTACGCGTTCGCGATCTTCCACCTGGTCACGCACGGCTTCTTCAAGGCGGGCATGTTCCTCGGTGCCGGTTCGGTCATGCACGGAATGAACGATCAGGTCGACATGCGCCGCTTCGGCGGGCTGTCCTCGGTCATGAAGATCACCTGGATCACCTTCGGCCTCGGCTGGCTGGCGATCATCGGTGTGCCGGGTCTGTCCGGTTTCTGGTCCAAGGACAAGATCATCGAGGCCGCGTTCATCGGTGAGGGCTGGCGTCCGTGGGTCTTCGGTGGGGCGACGCTGCTGTGCGCGGGTATCACCGCGTTCTACATGTCGCGTCTGTTCTTCATGACCTTCCACGGCAAGCGCCGCTGGACCGACGACGTCCACCCGCACGAGTCGCCGCTGTCGATGACGGTGCCGATGATGATCCTCGCGGTCGGTTCGGCCTTCCTCGGTCTGGCCCTCACGCTGCTGGACTTCCCGCACTGGCTGGAGCCGGTGGTCGGCGCCCACCCTGAGGGTGAGCACCCGGTCATCGCGATCCCGGTGATCATGGCGCTGACGATCCTGTTCGTCGCCGTGGGTGTGGCCCTGGCGTGGATGCGCTACTGGCGCGACGACGTCCCCGTGACGCCGCCGGTCGGTTCGTTCGCCACGCGTGCCGCGCGTCGCGACCTGTTCCAGGACGACCTCAACGAGGCCGCGTTCGCTCGTCCCGGCCTGCACCTGACCCGCTCGCTGGTCTTCGCCGACAACAAGGGCTTCGACGGCGCCGTCGGCGGCACGGCCGCGATGATCGGCGGCAGCTCCTCGCGCCTGGCGAAGCTGCAGAACGGTTTTGTCCGCTCCTACGCGACAACGATGCTCGTGGGCATCGTCGCGATCCTCGGTCTGCTGTGGGTGATCAACTGATGTCCAACTTCCCCTGGTTGACGACGATCGGCGTCGTGCCGTTGGTCGGCGCCATCGTCATCGGCTGCCTGCCGAAGGCAGCCGCGGCCTCGGCGCGCCTGGTCGCGCTGGTGTTCTCGCTGATCACCCTCGGTCTGGGCATCGCCGCGGCGACCCAGTTCAAGACCGGCGGCAGCGGTCAGCAGTTCCAGCTGACGGAGACGCACACCTGGATCAAGCAGTTCGGTGTCTCCTACGCGCTCGGTGTCGACGGCATTGCGCTCGCGCTCATCCTGATGAGCCTGGTGCTGGTGCCGATCGCGATCCTGGCCGCCTGGCGCGATGTCGAGGACGACACCCCCGGCCGGCAGAAGGCGTACTACGCGCTGCTTCTCGTGCTGGCCACCTTCATGGTCGGTGTCTTCGCCGCCACGGACGTCTTCCTGTTCTACGTCTTCTTCGAGGCGATGCTGATCCCGGTCTACTTCCTGATCGGCCAGTTCGGCGGCCCGCGCCGCCAGTACGCCGCAGTGAAATTCCTGATCTTCTCCCTCGCCAGTGGACTCGTCATGCTCGTCGCGGTCATCGGCCTGTTCCAGGCCGGTCCCGGCGGGGAACACGGCTTCCTGGTCAGCCGGCTGACCGGGATCGACATCCCGCTCGATACCCAGAAGTGGTTGTTCGTCGGCTTCTTCATCGCGTTCGCGGTGAAGGCCCCGATGGCGCCGGTGCACACCTGGTTGCCGGACGCCGCCGCCGAGTCCAAGCCGGCCGTCGCCGTCCTGCTCGTCGGTGTGCTCGACAAGGTCGGCACCTACGGAATGATCCGGTTCTGCCTGCAGCTGTTCCCGGACGCGTCCAAGTGGGCGACGCCCGTGGTCATCACGCTGGCGGTCTTCTCGATCATCTACGCGGCGATCGTGGCGATCGGCCAGACCGACATGATGCGCCTGATCGCCTACACCTCGGTGAGCCACTTCGGCTTCATCGTGCTCGGCATCTTCGCGATGACCAGCACCTCGCACGTCGGCGCGAACCTCTACATGATCAACCACGGTTTCACCACCGGTGCGTTGTTCCTGTTCGCCGGCTTCCTCGTGGTGCGCGGTCGCAGCCAGAACATCCCCGACTACGGCGGTTGGCAGCGGGTCACCCCGGTACTCGCCGGTGTATTCCTGATCGCCGGTCTGTCCGGTCTGGCGTTGCCGGGTCTGAACTCCTTCGTCTCGGAGTTCCTGGTCATGGTGGGCACCTTCGGCAAGTACTGGCTGGCTGCGTCGATCGCCGCGGTGGGCGTCATCCTGGCCGCGATCTACATCCTGCTGATGTACAAGCACCTGATGACCGGTCCGAAGCCGGAGGGGGAGCGGTTCGCCGCCGTGCGCGACCTCGACGTCCGCGAGAAGGTCGTCGCCGCAGTCCTGATCGCCTTCCTGATCGGTCTGGGTGTGTACCCCAAGCCGGCCCTTGACATGTTGAAGCCCGCCGTGACGCAGACGCTGCAGCACGTCGGGGTGACCGACCCCGCTCCGAAGACCGGTGCGGCCGTTGACGGGAGCGCCAAGTAATGGATCCCAATACCTTCACGCAGGCGCAGATCGAGTACTCGGCGCTGCTGCCGATGTTCGTGATCTTCGGTGCGGCGATGGTGGGTGTGCTGATCGAGGCGTTCGCGCCCCGCAAGGCCAGGTACGCGGCGCAGCTCGCCGTGACCCTCATCGGCCTGGTGGCCGCGTTCGTCCTGCTGGTGACCGTCGCGCGTGATCACCAGGGTGTGACCGCCGGTCGCGCCCTGGTGATCGACGGCCCGGCGCTGATGATGCAGGGCACGATCCTGGTGCTGTCGTTCCTGGCCGTCCTGGTCATGGCCGAGCGCTTCACCTCCGACGGTGCGGACGCGTTCACCCAGTCCGGCGCATCGGTGCCCGGTTCGCCGCAGGAGGCTCAGGCCGAGCGCCTGGGCGCCACCACCACCGAGGTCTTCCCGCTGACGCTGTTCGCGGTCGCCGGAATGATGATGTTCCCCTCGACCAACAACCTGCTGACGATGTTCGTCGCGCTCGAGGTGCTCTCGCTGCCGCTGTACATCATCACCGGTCTGGCTCGTCGCCGTCGCCTGCTGTCGCAGGAGGCCGCCCTGAAGTACTTCCTGCTGGGAGCCTTCTCCTCGGCGTTCTTCCTGTTCGGTTCGGCGATGATCTACGGCTTCGCGGGCACGCTCGACCTGGCGTCGATCTCCAACGCCGTCGGCACCCAGAGCGGCCAGGACTCCGTCCTCGTCCTCGGCATCATCCTGATCGCGGTGGGCCTGCTGTTCAAGGTCGGTGCGGTGCCGTTCCACTCCTGGACGCCGGACGTCTACCAGGGTGCCCCGACCCCTGTCTCGGGCTTCATGGCCGCGTGTACGAAGGCCGCCGCCTTCGGTGCGTTGCTGCGCGTCTTCTATGTCGCGTTCGACTCGATGCGGTGGACCTGGCAGCCGGTCATGGTGATCGTCGCGCTGCTGACGATGGTCGTCGGTGCGGTGCTGTCGATCACCCAGACCGACATGAAGCGTCTGTTGGCCTACAGCTCGATCTCGCACGCAGGCTTCCTGCTGCTCGCGCTGACCGCGCTCGACAAGGATTCGGTCGCCGGTGTGCAGTTCTACGTCGCAACCTACGGCGCTGCGACCATCACCGCCTTCGCGGTCGTGGCGCTGGTGCGTAAATCGGGCGTCGAGGCGACGCACCTGTCGGAGTGGGCGGGCCTCGGCCGTCGCAGCCCGATCCTGGCCGGTGTGTTCGGTTTCCTGATGCTCTCGTTCGCGGGTATCCCGCTGACGTCGGGCTTCACCAGCAAGTTCGCGTTGTTCGCGCCGGCCGTCAAGCACGGCTCGGTGTGGTTGGTCGTCGTGGCCGTGATCGTCTCCGCGATCACCGCGTTCGTCTACGTCCGCGTCATCGTGCTGATGTTCTTCTCCGAGCCGGCCGAGGGTGTCCAGGTGGCGATGCCGTCGCCGCTGACCGCCGTCGCGGTGGCCGCCGGTACGGCGATCACGCTGGCGCTCGGTGTGCTGCCGGGACCGTTGCTGGACATCGCGGGCCACGCCTCGCAGTTCCTGCGCTGATCCGGTCATGAGCATGTCCACGAGCCCTACCGACACGTCCACCATCGGTGTGCCGGGCGCGAGCGAAGAGCTCGCGACCCGGCTCGCCGAGGGACTCACACAGGTCGACGCGCGGCTGCGGGAGGTCGTCCAGCATGACGACCCGTTCATCGCCGGGGCTTCCAAGCACCTGGTCGAGGCGGGCGGCAAGCGGTTCCGCCCGTTGCTGACGCTGCTGGCCTGCGAACTCGGTGACGGACGCAATGAGCAGGTGGTCGACGCGGCGGTGGGTGTCGAACTAACCCACCTCGCCTCGCTGTACCACGACGACGTGATGGATGAGGCCGACCTGCGTCGCGGTGTCCCCAGCGCGAACGCCGAGTACGACAACTCGACCGCGATCTTGATCGGCGACCTGCTGTTCGGCAAGGCGTCGGCGATCATGGCCGGGCTCGGACCGGATGCGGTCCGCATTCAGGCCGAAACGTTCGTCCGGCTGTGCACCGGTCAGATCGAGGACGACCGTCAGGCCCCGGCCGATGCCGATCCGATGGCGCACTACCTCGACGTGCTCGCCGACAAGACGGGCTCGTTGATCGCGACCGCGGCTCGCTACGGTGCGATGTTCAGCGGCGCTGCGGACGACGTCGTCGAGACGCTCACCAAGTACGGCGAACTGGTCGGCATGGTCTTCCAACTGGCCGACGACGTGCTCGACGTGAGTTCGGACGTCTCGGGTAAACCCGCGGGCACCGACCTGCGCGAGGGCGTGCGCACGTTGCCGGTGCTGTACGCGTTGGCGTCGACCGACCCTGCCGATGATCGGCTCAAGGAGTTGGTATCCCGGCCGCTCACCGATCCCGCGGAGCACGCCGAGGCGCTGGCGTTGCTGCGTGCCCACCCGGCGCTGCAACAGGCGCGTGAGCACACCGTCGCCGTGGCGGCATCGGCTCGGGCGCTCTTGGACGGGCTGGGGGACAGCGATGCAGTGCAGACGCTGCGGGCGCTGCCCGAGGGAGTTGCCGAACGCTCTGCCTGAGCCGAGCGGACTCGGCCCGGTGGTCGAGCGGATAGTGCTACGCGCCGGTTCGGAGCCGGTTGACACCCGTCAAGATCAAGAGTGCTGAAATATCCAGGAATCACCGGGTATTGTCTTGAACGGCCGTTCAAGACCGGGAGAAGGAGAACCCCATGTCACGCACTCCCGCGGCCATTCGTCGTACCGAACTGGTCGAGGCGGCCATTCGGGTCTCGCTCAACGAAGGCCTGGAAGCGGCGACGGTCCGCCGCATCGCCGCCGAAGCAGGGGTCTCCCTGGGCACGGTCCACTACTGCTTCGGATCCAAGCGCGCTCTGCTGGAGGCCGTGGTCGAGTCGATCGCGCAGCCGACTCTCGAGGTCGACCTCAGCGCAATCGCGCCCGACGACTACACCGAGATCATCCGCGCGGCCTTCCGGGCGTACTGGGTCGAGGCCGGCGGCAACCGTGACCGCCAGCGGCTGATCTACGAGCTCGCAACCCACCTGGTGCGCCAGGAGGAGCCTGGCCCCGAGCTGGCGAAGATGATGTTCCAGCGTTCCTTCGCGACCGTCGCCCGGTTCATCGAGCAGCGCCTGCTGGACTCCGTGCCGCAGTTGCCGCTGCCGAGCCAGACGCTGGCCCGCATGATCATTGCCGTCACCGACGGTGTCGCCCTTGCTTGGATCGCCGACGGCGACGACGAGGCGGCCCTCGAGGTGCTCGACGGCTACGCCGTCATCTTCGGAATGACGATCGACACCTTGCTCGCGGGGTCCGATTGACCGAGCCCTGGAGAGCGCTGACGAAGGCCGGTGTCCCGACCGCTGTCGTCGATCTGGATCGTTTCGACGCCAACGCCGCGGGCATGCTCCGCCGTTCCGGTGGAATGCCGATCCGGGTCGCATCCAAGTCGATCCGGGTGCGATCGCTGATCGAACGCGCGCTGTCCTTCAAGGGCTACCAGGGAGTGCTGGGCTACTCAGTGGCCGAGGCGATCTGGTTGGTACGCAACGGAATCGACGATGTCGTGGTCGCGTACCCGACCGTGGACGAGGAATCGGTGCGGACCGTTGCAGCCGACCCCACGCTGGCCGCAGCGATCACGTTCATGGTCGATCTGCCCGAGCACATCGACTGGCTGGCCCGGTTCGCTCAGGACGTGCCGCTGCGGGTTTCGATCGACGTCGACTGCTCGCTGCGGCTGGTGGCGCTGTCGATCGGTGCGCACCGATCCAGCGTGCACACCGCGGACGAGGCGGGCCGCCTCGCAGCGCACGCGGCCGCAACTCCCGGTCTCGCGCTGGTCGGAATGATGTTCTACGAGGCGCAGGTCGCCGGAGTGCCCGACAACAAGGCCGGCATGCGGATCGTGAAGAAGCTGTCGCTCGATCAGCTCACCCGTGACCGCGGCGCGATCCGATCAGCGGTCGAGGAGCACGCGTCCCTGGAGTTCGTGAACGGCGGCGGCACCGGCAGCCTGCACACCACCCATCTCGACCCGGCGATCACCGAACTCGCAGCAGGCTCAGGCCTTTTCTCGCCCGCAAGTTTCGACGGCTTCGACGACCTACAGGTGGAACCCGCGGCATGGTTCGTCTCGCCGGTGACGCGCAAGCCGCGCGCCGACGTCGTCGTCACCTTCAGTGGCGGCTACCTCGCCTCCGGTGCGGCCGACCGCTCGCGCCTGCCCACCCCGACCCACCCGTCCGGACTGTCCTACTTCCTGCAGGAGGGCGCCGGCGAGGTGCAGAGTCCGTTGCGCGGCAAGGCTGCCCGCGATCTCGAACTCGGTGATCTGGTGTGGTTCCGGCACGCGAAGGCCGGTGAGATGTGTGAGCGTTTCGACGAGATCGTGCTGATCAGCGACGGGCAGGTGACAGGTCGCGTCCCGACCTATCGCGGCGAAGGGAAGAACTTTGGCTGAGTGGAGCAACTGGAGCGGTACCGCCACGGCCGACGTCGAGATCGTCGAGGTCCGCGACGTCGAGCACATCCAGCAGATCTGCGCGGAGGCGCTCGCCTCCGGTCGCAAGGTCAAGCCGATCGGCGCGAGCCACTCCTTCACCGCGATCGGCCAACCGGTCGACATTCAGTTGCGGATGGAGCGCATCAGTGGGCTCATCAGCGCGGACGCTTCCACCGGACGGGCGTGGGTGCGTGCGGGCACACGCCTCAAGGACGCCGTGGTCGCGCTGCACGAAGCAGGCCTCGGTCTGCCGAACCAGGGCGACTACGACCGGCAGACGCTCTCGGGCGCGACCTCGACGGGTACGCACGGCACCGGTGTCGGTTTCACCGGGTTCTCCGGCATGGTGCGCGGCGTGGAGTTGGTGCTCGCCGACGGCACGTTGCTGCGCGTCTGCGACTGCGAGAATTCGCAGCTCCTGCCGGCCGTCGCGCTGACCCTCGGCTCGCTCGGTGTGATCACCGCGATCGAGTACCAGTGCGAGCCCCGCTACCTGCTGACCGCGCAGGAGGAGCCGGCGTCCTTCCGGACGGTTCTGGCAGAGGTCGACGAGCGCATCGCCGCCCACGACCACTTCGAGTTCTTTTGGTTTCCCGACACCGATCGCGTTCTGACAAAGACGAATTCGCGCCACCGCGAGGAGTCCAGGCGTGCACCGATGCCCGCGTGGAAGGACCGACTGGAGAACGATCTGCTGTCGAACAAGGTGTTCGAGGCGGTCAACCGTTTCGCCGGACGTGTTCCGCGGGCGACGTCGTTGATCAACCAGGTTTCCGCTCGCGCACTCTCGGCCAAGACCTACACCGACTGGTCGCACATCGTGTACCCGACCGAGCGCGACGTGGTCTTCCGCGAGACCGAGTTCTCCGTGCCCCGAGCCGACGCCGTCGAGGTGTTGCAGCGGCTGGACGAGAGGCACCGCGCGCACCCGTCGGCCACCTGCTTCCCGGTCGAAGTGCGCTTCACGGGGCCGGACGACGTCTGGCTGTCGACCTCCTACGACCGCGAGTCGGCGTACATCGCCGTGCACCAGTTCCGCACGCGTCCGCACGAGGAGTACTTCGCGGCGTTCTGGGACATCCTTCGCGACTACGAGGCGCGCCCGCACTGGGGCAAGATGCACGAGCTCGGCGCCGACGATCTGCGCAAGGTGTACCCGAAGTTCGACGACTTCGTGGCCGTGCGTGACCGACTCGACCCGCAGCGGGTGTTCACCAACCCCTACCTCGACCGCGTCCTCGGCGCCTGATCATCTCTGCTGGTTGAGCCGTACGCCTGAGCGACGAAGGCGTATCGCCGAAACCCCTGCAGCGAACGAAGCGACTGGAACATCGAACCGCTTCGGACGTGCAGGTCTCTCAGACGGCTGCGTTTCGCGCCGACCTCGCCGACCATCGGGAGCGGCCGGCGCTGGCGAGCGAGTCGGCGCTGAGGACGGCGAGGGCCAGCCAGACGATCGCGAAGCCGATCCAGCGTGCGGTTGACAGGTGTTCGCCGAGGAACAGCACCGCACAGAGCAGTTGCAGCACCGGCGTGACGAACTGCAGCAGCCCGATGGTGACCAGCGGGACGCGTGACGCGGCGGCAGCGAACAGCAGCAACGGGATGGCGGTCGCGATGCCGGACGACGCGAGCCACAGCGTGTGACCGGCGCCCTCGGAGCCGAACGTGGTGTCGCCGCGTGCGGCGAGCAGGAAGAGTGCGACCAGCGCGATCGGGGACAGGATGGCCGTCTCGGCCGCCAGGCTCTCGAACGCCGACAGTGATCCGCCGATGCGCTTCTTCGCCAGACCGTAGGAGGCGAAGCTGCACGCGAGCACCAGTGAGATCCACGGGAACGTGCCGCCCTCGACGGTGAGGTACAGGCAGGCCACCGCGCCGATCGCGACGGCGATCCACTGCAACGGGCGCAGCTTCTCGCGCAGCACGACCACGCCGAGTGCGATCGTCACCAACGGGTTGAGGAAGTAGCCGAGGGACGCTTGGCTGGTGCGTCCGGTGTTGACCGCGTAGACGTAGACCAGCCAGTTGGTCGCGATGAGCAGGCTGGCGATCGTCACCAGTGCCATTCGCCGCTTGTCGCGAATCAGCTTGCGGATGAACGCGGTTCGCCGCAACACCACGACGCCGATCGCGCAGACGACGAGCGTCCATAGGATGCGATGGACCAGGATCTCCCAGGCGCCCGCCGGCAGCAGCTGGTGAAAGTAGAGCGGAAACGCGCCCCAGAGCAGGTAAGCCGCGAACCCGTAGACCGTGCCCTTGCTGACCTCGTCCCGTTCGCGCCGCACCAGTGAACGGTAGGGCATCGATCGGCTGCTCATTGAACCGGCTTCAGCCGCTGATCCGCGACCGGAAGGATGGGTGTCATGAGCGTGAACCTCACCATCGACGACCACGTCGCGTTGATCGAGTGGAACCGTCCGCCGGCCAACCATTTCGATCGCGAATTACTCGACTCGATCGCAGACGCGGGGAAGCACGCTCAGGACGCGGGTGTACGGGCCATCGTGCTGGCGTCGGCGGGCAAGCACTTCTGCGCCGGCGCCGACTTCGCCGCCGGACAGATCCGGGCCGACCCGTACGGCGCGATCTCGGCGTTGTACGAAGCGGGCAAACGAATCTTCGCGCTCGAGATTCCGGTGGTGGCGGCGGTGCAAGGTGCCGCGGTCGGCGGTGGACTCGGGCTGGCCTGCGCAGCGGATTTCCGGGTGGCGACCGCGCGACTCATGCAGACCGCCGACGCGGCGGCGGGTATCGAGGCGTCACTCGCGCGCGAAACGCCGAGGTTCGAGGGCCGCTGAAGCGTTGGTGACCGTGCGCCGAAACCCGGTGAGTTCGAACGAGAACCCCGGCAACGAGTGGTTCGGGCTGCGTGACGGTGCTGTTTCAGGCGGTTCCGTATCGCCTTCCGGCGGGGGCCTTTCGAGGTGTCCAGCTTTCAAGCAGGCTTTGGACGGGAGGGGCCGCGGCCTTGCTGTCCCACCTCACTACCTGACGGGCGCACGTCCGGAAAGTCTGCGCAGGAAACGTACAAGCGCCCAGGCTGCGTCCGGATGCGCACGTTATAACGTGCGCATCCGGACGCAGCGCGGGCATGTGTACGCAACCTGCGCACCTGTACATAAGGTGCGCATCGTTGACGACCTGAGGACGCGCGAATGCCGAAAACGCACCATCCCGCCTCCCTCAAGCCGCTTGAAAACCGGACACCTCGAAAAGCCGGCCGCCGGAAGGCGATACGAAACCGCCTACGGGCAAACCACCCGAGGACGCAACGAGCACCGAAAACCGGCCATCCCGTCTCCTTCGTAGCCGCCTGAAAACCCGACACCTCAAAAAGCCGGCCGCCGGAAGGTGATACGGAATCAGCAGAAGAGGTTCAGCGGGCGTTGACGTCCCAGGTGTCGGCACCGGACAGCAGTTGCTGCAGGTCGGCGTCGGCCACCTGTTCGCCGCCGGTTGCCTGGTCGATCTGGGCGCGTACACCGTCGTCGTACGTCGGCACCTCGACCTGGCGGAAGATGCCCATCGGTACATGTGCGAACGACGGGTCGTCCAGGCGGGACAGCGCGAACGCGAGACCGAGGTCGGTGGGGTCGTGGTGGACGATGCGATTCGGATCGGCGTCCGCCTCGGGAACGACGGCGAGAGAACCGTTCTCGGCGCTGACGACCACGCGGACGTCGTCGCCGGTGCCGGCACGGACGGGTTCGCCGGCCACGAGGTGCAGCAGGCGCGCGGTCGCCTCGTCACGGTCCTTCAGCAGTTCGAAGGCGCCGTCGTTGAAGATCGGGCAGTTTTGGTAGATCTCCACCAGCGACGTACCGCGGTGTGCCGCAGCCGCTTTCAGCGTCTCGGTGAGGTGCTTGCGGTCGGAGTCCATGGTGCGGGCGACGAACGTGCCCTCGGCTCCGAGCGCCAGCGAGACCGGGTTGAACGGCCGGTCCACCGAACCGGCGGGCGACGACTTCGTCACGGCACCGACGTCCGAGGTGGGGGAGTACTGACCCTTGGTGAGGCCGTAGATCTTGTTGTTGAACAACAGGATCGTCATGTTCACGTTGCGGCGCAGCGCATGGATCAGGTGGTTGCCACCGATCGACAGCGCGTCGCCGTCACCGGTCACGACCCACACCGACAGGTCACCGCGCGAGGTGGCGAGCCCGGTCGCGATGGCCGGGGCGCGGCCGTGGATCGAGTGCATGCCGTAGGTGTCGAGGTAGTACGGGAAACGGCTGGAGCAACCGATGCCGGAGACGAACACGATGTTCTCGCGCTTGAGGCCGAGTTCGGGAAGGAAGCCCTGGACGGCGGCGAGGATCGCGTAATCGCCGCAGCCAGGGCACCAGCGCACTTCCTGATCGGAGGTGAAGTCCTTCTTGGTCTGCTTCGCGTCGGTGGTCGGGACGCCGGCGGTGCCGCCGCCGATGGTGGCGGGCATGCCCAGGTCGATGCTCACTGCGAGACCTCCTCGAGGTGTTCGGTGATGACGGTGGCGAGTTCGGTTGCGGTGAAAGGCAATCCGCGGACGGCGGTGTGCGACTTGATGTCGACGAGGTACTTGCTGCGCAGCAGCATCGCGAGCTGGCCGAGGTTCATCTCCGGCACGATCACCCGGTCGTATGCCTTGAGCACGGCTTCGAGGTTCGCCGGGAACGGGTTGAGGTGGCGGACGTGTGCGGTGGCCAGTTCGGCGCCGCCGGCACGCACCAGCCGTGCCGCGGCCTGGATCGGTCCGTAGGTCGAACCCCAGCCGAGCACCAACACCTTGGCCTTGCCGCTCGGGTCGTCGACCTCGATGTCGGGCACCTCGATGCCGGCGATCTTGGCGGCGCGGGTGCGCACCATGTGGTCGTGGTTGGCCGGGTCGTAGCTGATGTTGCCGGTGATGTCGGCCTTCTCGATACCGCCGACGCGGTGCTCGAGACCGGGCGTGCCGGGCACGGCCCACGGCCGAGCGAGCGTCTCCGGATCGCGCTTGTAGCCGTGGAAGACCGGTTTGCCGTCGGCGTCCACGTCGTTGGGCTCGGTGGTGAATTCGACTGTCAGATCGGGCAGTTCGTCCACGGATGGCACCAGCCACGGCTCGGAACCATTCGCCAGGTAACCGTCGGACAGCACGATGACCGGGGTGCGGTACTTCGTGGCCATGCGAACGGCGTCCAGCGCGGCGTCGAAGCAGTCGATCGGGGTGCACGGCGCGATGACGGCCACGGGGGACTCGCCGTTGCGGCCGAACATCGCCTGCAGCAGGTCTGATTGTTCGGTCTTGGTCGGCAGGCCGGTGGACGGGCCACCGCGCTGCACGTCGACGATCACCAGGGGCAGTTCGAGGGAGACCGCGAGGCCGATGGTCTCGGCCTTGAGCGCGAGGCCGGGTCCGCTGGTCGTGGTGACACCGAGCGACCCACCGAACGACGCGCCGAGTGCGGCACCGACAGCGGCGATCTCGTCCTCGGCCTGCAGCGTCATGACGTTGAAGCGCTTGAGCCCCGACAGAGTGTGCAGCAGATCGGACGCCGGCGTGATCGGGTAGCTGCCGAGTGTCAGCGGGATGCCCGCACGGTGCGACGCAGCCACCAACCCGTAGGCGAGAGCTACGTTTCCGGTGATGTTGCGGTAGGTGCCCTGCGGCATCGGGGCCGGCGCGATCTCGTACTGGACTCCGAACGCCTCGGTCGTCTCGCCGTACGCGTGACCGGCGTGCAGTGCCTTGATGTTGGCGGCGAGGATGTCGGGCAACTTGGCGAACTTGGTGGACAGGAACTTCTCGGTGCCCTCCAGCGGACGCGAGTACATCCACGACAGCAGGCCGAGCGCGAACATGTTCTTCGCGCGTTCCTTGTCCTTGCGGCTCAGGCTCTCGAACTCCTGCAGCGCCTCGACGGTGATCGAGGTCAGCGGGACAGGGTGCACCTGCCACGAGGCGAGGGATTCATCGTCCAACGGGCTGGTGGTGTAACCGACCTTGGCCAGGTTGCGCTTGGTGAACTCGTCGGTGTTGACGATGACCGTCGCGCCGCGTGGCAGATCACCCAGATTCGCTTTGAGTGCAGCGGGATTCATCGCCACGAGCACGTCGGGTGCGTCACCCGGGGTGAGCACGTCGTGGTCGGCGAAGTGCAGCTGGAAGCTGGAGACACCCGGCAGCGTGCCCTGGGGCGCGCGGATCTCGGCGGGGAAGTTGGGCAACGTCGACAGGTCGTTGCCGAGCGAGGCCGTCTCGGCGGTGAATCGGTCACCGGTCAACTGCATGCCGTCGCCGGAGTCGCCGGCGAAACGAATGACCACACGGTCGAGTGCTTGGGACTGCTTGCTGCTCACTGGACCCGTCTTCTTCGAGGTTCGCGTTCGCGGAGATTGGTTCGCGAGTTAGGACGTGCTAACTCCCACAACGGTACGCCTGTGTCCGAGAAACACCGGAATCCGTCCGCGTTATGGAATTCTTAACGTCACGTTATACATACGTCGAGGGTGAGTGCGCGCACAGGGTCAACGTGTGGGTTGGTGGGACACGTACGTCCAGGACGCGGGCAGGCAGCCGCTCGCGCTCTCGTCCCGTGAACTCGACAGCACGATCTCGGGTGTGCGATCGGCGGTGATCGTCTCGCTGGTGATCTCGGCGATCTGGTGGCCGGCAGTCCGAGTGCCGACACCAAGGCGCCGGACGTCGACTGGTCACTGCCAGCGCGCGAAAATGCCTCGTTGCCGAGGCGATTCGTATGTGCGATGGATCGCTCCGGGGGAAGCGAGTTCGAAGATGTCGGTCGCCGGGGATGGGCGTCGGCCGACGATCGTGACCGTGTCGATCGTGCGGTGCTCGCCCAGATACCCGGGCAGGTCGCGATGGGAATCGTCGAGAACGAGGTGTTCCACAACGGCAGGCCGGGCGGCGTGCTCGATGAGGGTCTCGCAGTGCAGTTCGCCGCCGTGCTCACCGTGCCTGCCCAGACGGACGGCGTCGCGCATGAGTAGTTCGCCTCCTTCGGCCACGGCTGCATGCAATGAGCGGTGCACGATTGCACCGTCGCACACCACGAGCGGCTCGCCCCACCAGTGCAGGCTCGCGCCGGATGCGACGGTGAGGCGCGTCGTCCAACGAGCGCTGTGTCCCTGGCCGTCGTACGCCACGGTGGCGGCGACGTCTGTGAGGTCGAGTCGTACACCCTCACCCACCACGACCTCGAGCACGACGTGGTCACCGCCGAGAAGTAGGGCCTCGGTCGCGACCAGGGTGACGCTCAGCCGGTGACCTTGCTGGTGGGTGATGCGCGGCGACAGGACACCGGTGCGCAACCTCGTCCGGACGGTGTCTCCTGCGGGGTGTACCTCGATGCGGGTGGTGCGCGGTTCAGTGACTGTGGGCACCGGCGCCCGCGTGTTCGTGGGTGGTGCCGTCGGCGTGCGAATGCGGAGCCATCGGACCCGGGTCGATCGCCTGGTGGTCGCCCGCCCGGTAGGCGGCGAGGGTGGTGAGTACCCAGTCGGTGAGGGACTGCACGGACGCCGGATCGTTGCGCGACAGGGCGATCACCGGTCGGCCGTCGCGGGCTACCTCGCCCTCGTGCCGCATCAGTTGCGCATCGACGCCGACGAACGGCGCGAGATCGGTCTTGTTGACGATCAACAGGTCGGCACGGGCGATGCCAGGGCCGCCCTTGCGGACGACGTCGCCGCCTCCCGCGACGTCGAGCACGAAGATCTGCGCATCGACGAGGGCCGGGCTGAAGGTTGCGGTGAGGTTGTCGCCGCCTGACTCGATCAACACGAGTTCCATTCCGGGGTAATCGGATTCGAGATCCTCGACGGCGGTCGCATTGGCCGTGATGTCGTCCCGGATCGCGGTGTGCGGGCACGCCCCGGTCTCCACGGCACGGATCCGGTCGGCGTCCAGGACTCCTGCGCTTCGGAGCATCCGGGCGTCCTCGTCGGTGTAGATGTCGTTGGTGATCACACCGAGGTCGAGCTGGGTGCCGAGTTCGCGGCAGAGCAGTCCGATGAGTGACGACTTGCCGGTGCCGACCGGTCCGGCAACGCCGAGTCGCATTGCGCGAGTGGGGTTTTCGAGCATGATTTCAGGCACGGAAGAGTCTCCTGGTGTGAGTGGGATGGGCGTGCTGCCACAGCTCCAACAGCGGGGCGGTTGCAGCCGGGATGTGGTCGGGCGAGGTCAGTTCGCGTACCGCGTCGACCACTTCGTCGATCTCGTCGGCAACGCCGAGCGACCAGCCGACGGTGTCGATCGGGTCGAGTGGCGCGAGTTTCAGGGCGGCGGACGCAACCGCCTGCACCTCGTCATGGCACACGACGCGGGCGGTCTCCTCGGCGTCCAGTCTCCAATGTGCGGCGAGCAGACCGACGGCGACCGGACGAGGGACGTCCGTGCGGCGATTCCAGCGAGCGTCCAGCCCGCCGCGTACGCCGAGCCGAAGGTAGCCGCGGGCAGCCTGGCAGGACGCCTCGCGCACCACGTGGCTGGGCGTGCGTGCGTTCCAGGCGCTGATGACGTCCTCGACACGTTCAGGGTCGGCGCGGGTCACCACCGCCGTCGCCGCGTCCACCCGAATGCTGGTGCGCAGGCGAGTGACGAGGAATTGTTCGATCTCGGCCTCGGGCATTCCTGCCAGAAGGGCCGGCTCGAGGGCGCCGGATTGGGTATGGCCGCCGGTGGGCAGACGCGCATCGGCGAGCAGCAGTGCGTGACTGGACATCAGAAGAGTGAATAACGCTGTGCGAGTGGGAGTTCGGTAGCCGGTGACGGCTTCACAACCGCACCGTCGATCGCGATCGTGAAGGTCTCCGGATCGATGTCGATGCGTGGACAGGCGTCGTTGAGCACCATGTCGGCCTTGGTCACCTCGCGGGTGTTGCGTACGGGCTGGATCTCGTGGCGAAGCCCGTAGCGATGACCGATGTCCGTGGCCAGGGGGCCCACGAACGTGATGCCGTGGGCGGCCTCGGCGGTCAGTGCGGGCCGCATGAGAACAGGTTGCGGGGTCGGGATGGACGCGTTCGGATCGCCGAGTGCGGCGCGCACGATGGCGCCGCTCTTGACGACCACAGCAGGGCGGATGCCGAAGAAAGCCGGGTCCCACAGCACGAGGTCGGCGAGCTTGCCGGCCTCGACCGAGCCGACAAGGTGGTCGATGCCGTGCGCGATCGCCGGGTTGATCGTGTACTTCGCCACGTACCTGCGCGCTCGCAGATTGTCTGCCGCGCCGCCGAGGGATCCGACGCGGTGCTTCATCACGTGCGCGACCTGCCAGGTGCGGGTGATCACCTCGCCGATGCGTCCCATCGCCTGGGCGTCCGAGGAGGTCATCGACAGGGCGCCGAGGTCGTGCAGCAGGTCCTCGGCGGCGATCGTCGTGGCCCGGATCCGCGACTCGGCGAACGCCAGGTCCTCCGGTACGGACGGGTTGAGGTGATGGCAGACCATCAGCATGTCGAGGTGCTCGGCGACGGTGTTGACGGTGTGCGGAAGCGTCGGATTCGTCGATCCCGGAAGGACATTCGGGTGTGAGGCGATCGACATGATGTCGGGCGCGTGACCGCCGCCGGCGCCCTCGGTGTGGAAGGCGTGGATGGTGCGTCCGCCGATCGCGCGCAGCGTCGAGTCGACGTACCCGGCTTCGTTCAACGAGTCGCTGTGGAGTGCGACCTGCAGACCGAACTCGTCGGCTGCTCGCAGGGCGGCGTCGATCGCGGCGGGGGTCGAACCCCAGTCCTCGTGCACCTTGTAGGCAGCAGCTCCGGCCTCGGCCTGTTCGCGTAAACCGTTGTGGCTCACGGTATTTCCCTTACCCATGAGCAGCACGTTGATGGGCAGGTGGTCCAGGCCCTGCAGCACATTGCGCAGGTGCCAGGGTCCGGGTGTGACCGTGGTGGCCTTGGAACCCTCCGACGGCCCGGTGCCGCCGCCGCCCAGCGTGGTGAGTCCCGCGGCGAGGGCCTCGTGCACCTGGCTGGTCGACAGGAAGTGCACGTGCAGGTCGATGCCGCCGGCGGTCAGGATCTTGTGTTCGCCGCTGATGATGTCGGTCGACGGGCCGATGCGCAGCGCCGGGTGGACGCCGTCCGTCACGTCCGGGTTGCCGGCCCGTCCGAGAGCGACGATCCGTCCGTCCTTGATGCCGACGTCCGCGCGGACGATGCCGGCGTGGTCGAGCACGGTGACGCCGGTGATGACGGTGTCGGGCGCGCCGTCGGCGCTGGTGGTCGACCCCTGCGCCATCGATTCCCGGATCGACTTGCCACCCCCGAAGACCGCTTCGTCGCCGTAGCTGATCGAGCCGTCGGGTCGTTCGGCGGTGAGGTCGCGTTCGATCTCGATCCACAGGTCGGTGTCGCCGAGACGCACCTGATCGCCGGTGGTCGGTCCGTAGAGGTCGACGTACTTGCGGGCGCTGATGCTCGTCATCGCGCGTTCTGCTTCACCTGCAGGCCGGCCACCACGCGTTCGCCGCGCAGGCTGACGGCGCTCACCTCGCGGGAAACGCCCGGTTCGAATCGGACGGACGTGCCGCTCGGCACATCGAGCCGGAACCCCTGCGCCGCAGCGCGATCGAACTCGAGTGCCGGATTGGTGTCGGGCAGGTGGAAGTGCGAGCCGACTTGGATCGGACGGTCACCGGTGTTCGAGAGGGTGAGCGAGATGCGCTCGTCGGCCGGACGCGGATTGATTTCTCGCTCGGTCTGCGCCGGTCTGGTTGCGCCGGGCGCTTCGCCCGACCCGCCTTGCACGGGGTGGTGCAAGGTGACCAGCTTGCGTCCGTCCGGGAAAGTCGCCTCGACCTGGACGTCGTGAATCATCTCGGCGACGCCGTTCATCACCTGGTCGGCCGTGAGCACCTCGCGCCCTTCCTCCATCAATTGCGTCACCGACGCTCCGTCACGAGCGTGTTCGATCACCCAGGTCGACAGCAGTGCTACGGACTCGGGGTGGTTGAGCTTCACCCCGCGCGCGAGCCGGTCGCGGGCCACCATGCCGGCCACGGCCAGCAGCAGCTTCTCGGTGTCGGAGGGCATCAGGTGCATGACCGGTGACTCTGACAAGCGGATGTGTCGGGGATGTTTCGTGGTCGTTCCGGCGGTGGAAAGACTCGGCCGAGAGGTGGCGTGCGTGGTCAGGCACCTTTGTCAACGGCAGGAGTCGCGCTGTGGATAACTGCGTGCTCGGACGGGGGCTGTGGATACCAGCGGGTAGCGAATTTCGTTGTAGGCGAGCGAAATTGGGGTGTGAAAAGCCTTCCGTGCGAGTTCGAACACCTGTACGATGAAGACATGTTCGAGACCACCTCATACCCCGGTGAGGCAGCCAAGTGCGCTGCCACCGCGACCGACGCGTTGGCGTCGGTGTGGCGCCTTGGGAAGGTGTCGTCGAACCTGACCGATGTCGAACTCACAGCGACCGCGCAGTCGTTGGTGGTGATGATGCAGCAGGCCGAGGCCTCCCTGGTCGCATTGACGACGGACGCGATCGGGCGGGGTGTGATCGACCGGTCCACCGCCGCGGACGCGTCCCAGTGGGTGCAACGCTTGTCGACCGGTGAACCCGTGCACGGGTTGTTGGGCGCGCAGACCCTGTCGGTGGCAGGCCCTCTGGTGCCCGTGGCCTCGGCGAGCAGCGAACCCACCAGTGACCCGGCCGGCGTCGCCGGGGAAGCGGTCGACTCGACCGCGTTGCGGTCGGGGATCGAGCCGGCGCATGCGGCCCGGATCGGCAAACTCGCCGATGCGTGCCGGTCCCCGCTGAATAAGGTGCTGGCGGACGCGGTGTGCACCGCAAGCGTGAACACCACCATCGCCAAGACCGCGTTGGACAACATCGACAAGATCAAAGCGGTCCTACCGGGTGCGGACCGGGGTGAAGTGTTCGGCTGGTTCCTCGGCCTGGAACCCGGCTCCGGCGCCAAAGCAGTCCACGAACTGACCAAACGAATCATCGCGACGTTCGGTGATGAAGTCCTGGACGACACGGAAGACGCCGTCCGGCCACACGAATCGTTGACCTGGATGAACCTGCCCGAGGGCATGGTCCGGTTGATCGCGGACCTGTCACCCGACCACGCAGAAATCGTGAAGCACGCCATCGGTGCGTTGTCCGCCCCGGCGCCGGTCACCGATTGCTGTGACGAGCCGAACCACCGCCACAACGAGGGTGCTGCGAAGACGGGTGCACCGGACACCCGGTCCCCGGGTAAACGACGCGCGGACGCGCTACTCACGCTGATCGCCATGGGCGCCCAAGGGATCGACGGTGACGGCAGCATCAAGACGTTCGGTTCGGCCCGGCTGGTCGTGACCATCGACTACGAGGTGCTCGCCAAAGCCCTCGCCGGACTCGGGGTCACCGACACCGGGGTAGGTGTCACCCCCGACACGATCCGACAACTCGCCTGCGATGCGGAGATCATCCCGATGGTCCTCGGCTCCAAGTCTCAACCGTTGAATGTCGGACGCAAGGTCCGGTTGGTCGACAAAGAACTCCGAAGAACCGTGATCCAACGCGACAAACACTGCACCTACGACGGATGCACCCGACCACCCGTCATGTGCGAAGTCCACCACGTCGTGGCCTGGTGGGCAGGCGGCGAAACCTCCCTCAACAACTCCGCCCTGCTGTGCACCACCCACCACCGCATCGTCCACCGCGACCACCTCACCGCCACCGTCACCGACAACGCCGTCACCTGGCACCACCACAAGAACGCCTCGGCAGCGTGATCAGGCTCGGCGGCGTCACCACGAGCAGCGTTCGGGTGGTCTCGAGCGTGATCCAAGGCAACGCGCCGGTGCGGGATTGTCCGTCATCCGTGGCGGTTCATGGGGACTTCGGGCAACTTGGTTAGTCTGCTCGGGTGCGTTCCGGACTCAGTGGCTACCTCGTGCTCGGTGGGGTCGGTGTCGCCGGAATCCTGCTGTTCGTGGCCGCGATGATCGCGCGCCGTCTGCTTGCGCCGGTCGATCCGAACCCTGCGAAACTGGCGACCTATGAATCGGGCGTCGACCCGGTCGGCACGGGCTGGGCGCAGACCAAGGTCCGCTACTTGGCGTACGCCTTCCTCTACCTGGTGTTCGCGATCGACACCGTCTATCTGTTCCCTTGGGCTCTCGTGCTGCGCGACAGCCGCCTGGGAATGACCAGTCTGGTCGAGATGGGCATCTTCATCAGCGTCCTGCTGGTCGGGCTCGCGCACGCGGCCCGCCGCGGCGTGCTCAGTTGGGTGAACGATGTCGACTGACCTGCCCATGCCCACGGTCGGACCCATGCAGTCGGCCGCGCCCAAGCCGATGCGCATCGTCTTGAACTGGGGACGCCGCTACTCGCTCTGGGTCTTCAACTTCGGATTGGCCTGCTGCGCCATCGAATTCATCGCTGCGTCCATGTCACGGCACGACTTCATCCGGTTCGGTGTCATCCCGTTCGCACCCGGACCGAGGCAGGCCGACCTCATGGTGGTCAGCGGCACCGTCACCGACAAGATGGCGCCCGCGATCCGCCGGCTGTACGACCAGATGCCGGAACCCAAGTACGTCATCTCGTTCGGTGCATGCTCCAACTCCGGTGGCCCGTACTGGGATTCGTACTGCGTCACCAAGGGTGTCGACCAGCTGATCCCGGTCGACGTCTACGTACCCGGGTGCCCGCCGCGCCCGGAAGCCCTCCTGCAGGGAATCCTGGTGTTGCAGGAGAAGATCGCGAGTGAGCGGGTGAGCACGAAAGCGTTGCGTGCCAAGGCTGCCCGGTACGCCGACAACCGCACCGCGGCGAGCGCGCTGCAGCGCCCGGTCGTCAAACCGCCGACGGGCGGCGCGGATGACTGACGAATTGACCACCATCTGCGAACGCTCGACATGGGTGGAGCAAGCCGGCAAGCTCTGGGCCGAAGGCTTCGACTTCTTCGACTTCCTCACCGCGGTCGACCACCTCGACGACGTCGAGGAGCCGGGCTTCGACGTCGTGCTGCACGTGTACGACATCACCCCCGGCGCCCTGCGTGAAGCCTTCCTGCACACCCGCGTCCCCGACGGCACGTCGCTGCCGAGCCTGACCTGGGTATGGCCGGGTGCGGCCTGGCACGAGCGCGAGACCCACGAGATGTTCGGTATCGACTTCACCGGCTTCACCGACGCCTCCGGACGCGGGATGCGTCCGCTGCTGCTGCCGGAAGGTTTCGAGGGCACCCCGCTGCGTAAGTCGTTCGTGCTGGCCAGCCGTGTTTCCAAGCAGTGGCCCGGCGCGAAGGAGCCCGGCGAGGGCGCGACCGCCCACGCCGCGAAAGCCGGTCGCGCGCCGCGTCGCAAGCTGCAACCGCCCGGCGTCCCGGACGAGAGCTGGGGACCCCGCTGATGGACGTCGCGATCGAGGTGATTCTGCGCAGCGCCGCCGTGCTGGCGGCGTTCCTCGTACTGCCGCTGGTCATCGGTCAGACCGAGCACAAGACGATGGGCCACATGCAGGGCCGGGTCGGTCCGATGTACGCCGGTGGTTTTCACGGCTGGGCCCAACTGGTCGCCGACGGGGTGAAGTTCGTCCAGAAGGAGGACATCACCCCGTACGCCGCCGATCGTGGAGTGTTCCGAACCGCGCCTGCGCTCGGGCTGGTCAGCTACATGATGGCGCTCGCGGTGATTCCGCTCGGGCCCGGCACGATCGCCGCCAACGTTCCGGCATCCCTGCTCGTGGTGCTCGCGGTCAGCGCGATCGGCACGGTCGGGACGCTGATGGCCGGGTGGGCGTCCGGCAACAAGTACTCCCTGCTCGGCGGGCTGCGCTCGGCCGCCCAACTGGTCTCCTACGAGTTGCCGCTCCTGCTCGCCTGCGCCTCCTTCGCGATGGCCGCCGGCTCGCTGTCCCTGGTGGAGATCGCCCACGCGTGGACCCCCTGGTGGCTGCTGTGGCAGCTGCCCGGAGCGATCGTCTTCCTCATCGCCGCCACGGCCGAGCTGCAGCGTCCCCCGTTCGACATGCCGGTCGCCGACTCCGAACTCGTGCTCGGTCCGTACACCGAGTACACCGGGTTGCGGTTCGCCCTCTTCCTGCTCGCCGAGTACGCCGGCATCGTCGTGATGTCGCTGCTGTTCGCGGTGCTCTACCTCGGCGGCTGGACCGGACCGTTCGACGGCGTCCTCGCCTGGGTCTGGACGCTGCTCAAGGGTTTCGTGATCGCGGTGTTGATCATCTGGATCCGTGTCTCGTGGCCGCGCCTGCGGGAGGACCAGCTGCAGCGGTTCGCCTGGCTCGGCCTCGTGCCGCTCGCCCTGTTCCAGGTCGCGATCACCGCGGTCGGTGTCGTTCTGATCGGAGACAAACTGTGACCGAGAAGAAGAAGTCCGGTTTCATCCCTGGACTCATCTCCGGGATGGCCACCACCGCCAAGACCGCCATGCGCCCGGCCGACACCCAGCACTATCCGGACGAGAAGCCGGCCCTGCCGCCCCGCTCGCGCGGAGTGATCGCGCTGCAGGCCGACAATTGCACCTCGTGCATGCTCTGCGCCCGCGAATGCCCCGACTGGTGCATCTACATCGACTCGCACAAGGAGACGATCCCGCCGGCCACCGAGGGAGGTCGCGCGCGTCAACAGAACGTGCTCGACCGGTTCGCTATCGACTTCAGCCTGTGCATGTACTGCGGCATCTGCATCGAGGTGTGCCCGTTCGACGCGCTGTTCTGGAGCCCGGAGTTCGAGTACGCCGAGACCGACATCCGCGACCTGCTGCACGAGAAGGACCGGCTGGGGGAGTGGATGGCCACCGTCCCGCCACCGGCAGCGATCGACCCCGGTGCCGACCTGACGAAGACCGATGGACCAGAGGCGGATTCGTGACCACACACGACGTCTTCTTCACCATCGTCGGAGTGCTCTGCCTGGCCAGTGCGGTCCTCGCCGTGACGACCAAGCACATCCTGCACTCGGCCTTGTGGCTCGTGGTCAGCCTCGGCACCCTCGCCGGTTGCTACCTCGTGCTCGGTGCCGAGTTCGTCGCACTGGTGCAGTTGGTGGTCTACGTCGGCGCGGTCGTCGTGCTGATCCTGTTCGCACTCATGCTGACCCGCGCACCCATCGGTCGCTCGAAGGCGCACGACACCCCACGCGTCCAACGCGCCGCTGCGCTCGTGCTCAGTGCCGCCACCGCGACCCTCATCGGTGCCGCGCTGATCACCGGGTTCGGCACCGGCAAGGTCAGCCTGCGACCGAACACCACCGAGCAACTGGCCACCCAGATCTTCGCCACCTGGTCGTGGCCGTTCGAACTCTTGTCGTTGTTGCTGCTGATCGCGCTGGTCACCGCAATCATGCTGTCCCGCATGCAACTCGACGAGGTGTACGACGACGACGAGGTGGACGCGTGATCCACCTGTGGTTGCCGCTCGCGCTGTCGGCGGCACTCTTCGGCGTCGGTCTGTACGGCGTGCTCGCCCGGCGCAACGCCGTGCTGGTGCTGATCGGGGTCGAGCTCATGCTCGGTGCCGCGGGTCTTCTGCTGATCACCGCCGGGGTGAAGTTCTCCGACACCGTCCTGGCCGGTCAGACGCTCACCGTCTTCCTCATCACGATCGCCGCCGCCGAGATCGCCGTGGCGCTCGGGCTCGTCGTGCTCGCCTACCGCGCACGCGGCAACATCGATGTCACCGCTGCTCGAGGTGACGACGAGTGAAGACACCCCACGAAGTTCTCCACTCGTCCATCGCTCCGATACTTCGCGAGGACCCCTTACTCGACACCACCACGGGTGCGCTCGACCTGATGCTCCAACCCAGTCACCTGGCGATCCTGCTGCCCACCCTCGGCGCCTTGTTGGTGCTGCTGTTCCGCAGCCCGAACGCGGTCGCCGCGTGGATCGTCCGGATCACCGGTTTCCTCGGTCTGCTCGCGCCGGCCTGGCTGGTCTGGCAGTCGATGCGCGGTGGGCTGCGGTCGAGCGTGCCGACCGTCGGCGTCCCGATCAGTTCAGCCGAACTCACGCTGCCGCTCCAACTGCACGTCACCCGACTCGGCATTCTCATGGCCTGCGCGGTGGCGCTGGTGTCGCTGGTCGTGCAGATGTTCGGGCGTTGGTACCTCTACAACGACCCGCGGTACCGCTCGTTCGCTGCGACCGTCGCGCTCTTCACCGCCGCCATGCAATTGGTTGTGCTCAGCGGTGACGTGGTGCTGACCCTCATCGGCTGGGAGCTGATGGGCTGGTGCTCCTACGTCCTCATCGGCCACGAATCCGAGCGGGCGAAGGCCCGTCGCGCGTCCTACAAGGCGTTCCTGGTGACTCGTCTGGCCGATGCGCCGTTCTACATCGGGCTCGTCGCGCTCGCGAGTTGGGCGAAGACGACCTCCATCCCGGGCATCATCGAGTTCTGGAGCGCCCACCCGCAGCGCTCGCTCACGGTGGCGTTGCTGTGCATCTTGTGCGGCGTCGCCGGGAAGTCCGCGCTGGTTCCCTTCCAGGACTGGCTGGCCGACGCGATGGAAGGCCCGACGCCCGCGTCCGCCCTCATCCACGCGGCCACGATGGTCGCGGCCGGCACCTACCTGGTCAGCGTCCTGCACCCGCTCTTCCTGGTCGCCCCGAGGGCCACGCTCGCACTCGCGATCCTCGCCGGGATCACGACCGTCGTCGGTGCGCTGCTGGCCTTCTTGCAGCACGACCTGAAGAAGCTGCTCGCCTGGTCGACCGTCTCGCAGATGGGGCTCATGCTCACCGGCCTCGCCGGTCTTCCGGACGCGGTCAGGCCGGACGTCGTCGTGCTGCACCTGCTCGCGCACGCCGGCTTCAAGGCGTTGCTCTTCCTGATGGTCGGCTGGCTCGCGGTGCTGGTCGGCGGCACGATCGTCGAGCGCATGTCCGGCGCAGTCACCACTCACCACAAGACCCGTTGGCTCGTCGGCAGCGGCCTGCTGGCGCTCGTCGGCATCCCGCCGCTGTTCGGCTTCGTGTCCAAGGACCTCATCGTCGACGAGGTCTTCAAGGGCGTTGCCGACGGACGGCAGTCCTCCTACGTGGCCGCCGTAGCGCTCGTGCTGGTCATCCCGCTCACCGCCGCGTACGCGATGCGCGCCTGGCTGGTCCTGACCCACCAGACGGTGCTGCAGCGCCACTTCGTCATGGACGTGCTCGACGACTCGCACTCGGTGCAGGAAGTCGGCCTGATGGACCTGCTGGTCGAGGGTGAACCGGTGGACGAGTTCGGTCGCCCGCTGCGCCGCGAGCCCGAGCCTGAGCCCGAACCGGAAGTCGTCCTGCCGCGTCCGCCGTGGCCGACCCGGATGGGTCTGGGCCTGCTGGCGTTGATCAGCATCGGCGGCGGCGCGCTCATCCTGAGCCCCTGGCTCGACATCGACTACATGCACCCGCAGTGGCTGATCGTGGCCGCAGGGCTGCTCGCGATCGCCGCCGCCGGGTTGCTGGTGCGGGCGCTGTCGGTACGCACCACCTTCGGGGACGCCGCGTCCCGCCTGCCGTTGTACCTGCGTACGTTCGCCTCCCGCGGCGCCGACGTCGACCGGCTCTACCTCGCGCTGGTCGCCCGGCCGGTCGAGATGCTCGCCGGCGTGGTCGCCCGCGCGGACGCGATGCTGGAGCGCGGGGTTCGCGCCCTGGGCACCGGTGCGCTCACCCTCGCCACCCGCAGCGGACGCGTGCACACCGGCGCCCCGTCGGTCGGTCTGGTCGCCCTCGCCTGCGGCGTCGTGCTGGCCGGAGTGCTGGGGGTGACGCTGTGGTGATCATCCTGCTGGCTCTCGTGCTGGTGCCACTCGTCACCGGATTCGCGCTCGTGGGCGGCGGACGCTGGCCACGCGCCGTCGGCGAGACCTCTGCCTTCGCGATCGCGGCGCTCGCCGCGGCTGCGACCACCGCCCTCGCCGTCGTGGTGTCGATCCAGCGACCGGATTTCGACCGGCAATGGGTGCCCTCGCTCGGCCTGCGCTTCCACCTCGGTGTCGACGGCATCAGCATTCCGCTGATCGTCCTCACCGCCGCGATCGGTCTGCTCGCGATGCTGCACCGCCGGATTGATGACCGATCTGGTTCGGACGCAACGTATTTCGGCTGTCTGCTGATCGTGGTCGGCGGCGCCCTGCTCGGCTTCCTGGCCCGCGACGCGATCCTGTTCTTCATCGCCTTCGAGATGGTCCTCGTGCCGATGTGGGTGTTGATTGCGGTCTTCGGCGACCAGCGGGACCGCGAGAGCACCCGCCGCGCGGCGCTCATGTTCGTGCTCTACACGGTGCTCGGCTCGACGCTGATGCTCGCCGGAATCCTGGCGCTCGTCTTCGCCTCCGGCACCGCCGACCTCACCGAACTCGCCCGGGGCGTCTCCCTCAACGCACCCCAGCAGACCGCCATCGCCGCGATGCTGCTGGCCGGGTTCGCAGTCAAGGTGCCGCTGTGGCCGCTGCATTCCTGGCTGCCCGCCGCACACACCGCCGCACCCACCGGCGGCTCGATGCTGCTGGCGGCCGTCCTGCTGAAGCTCGGCACCTACGGCGTCATCCGGTTGCTCGTCGCACCCTTGCGCGAAGGCTGGCAGACGCTCGCACCCCTCGTCGGCGTGCTGGCGGTCATCGGCATCATCTGGGCCGGTCTGGTCTGCCTGGTCGAACCGTCACTCAAACGCCTGATCGCTTACTCCTCGGTGGCCCACATGGGCGTCGTGATGCTGGCGCTCGCGACCGGCACCGAACTCGGTCTCAAGGCGGCTCTCTTCGGCAACATCAGCCACGGACTCATCTCGGCGCTGCTGTTCGCAGTGGTCGGTGGGCTCAAGCAGCGCTGGCACGACGACCGCCTGGACGTGCCTCGGGAGGCCGTCCGCGACGTCAGCCCCCGCCTGGGTTTCGCTCTGCTTTTCGGCCTCGCCGCCTCCCTCGGTCTGCCGCCGCTGGCCGGCTTCTGGTCCGAGTTGCTCACCCTCCTCGCCGCTTGGCAACCGGCATCCGATCGGACGCTGTTCAAGGTGCTGGCCGCCGTGGCCGCGATCGGTGCCGTGCTCGGCGCCGCGTACGCACTGCGCGTCGCGCGCACCGTCTGGGGCGGCTCATCCGACCGCAGCGAACGCGTGGTGCCCGAGCCCGCGCCCTGGCGTGATGCGTCCGCGTTGGAGTGGACGGTCATCGCGACGCTGATCATCGCCATCGCGGTGCTGGGCGTCTGGCCGACCGGGCTGCTCGATCTGATGGCCCCTGCCGTCGATCAGTCGGGAGCAATCCGATGAACATCCACGTGTACTGGCTGCCGCTGCTCCCGGTGATCATCCCGGCGGTCACAGCCGTCCTCGTCCTGGTGATCGACGCAGTCGTGCCCCGCCGACGCACCGTCCACTTCGTCGTGGCGGCCCTCGCCCTGGCCGCGGCCACCGCGAGCACCGTCCCTTCGCTGACGCGGGTGTTCGACGATCCGGCCACCTCGTTGTGTCAACCGGAGGGCAACTGCTTCTACGTCGTCGACAACGTCTCGGCGGGTCTGCAGGCAGCCGCGCTGCTCTCGGCACTCGTCGTCACGTTGCTCGCGGCGCCGATCCGGATCGCGAAGTCGCACAGTGTGATTCAGGTGTCGGCCCTGCTGTCCGTGACCGCGGGCGCCACGGGCGTCGTCGCCGCCCGCGACCTCCCCGCGTGGCTGGTGATGCTCGAACTCGCGACCGTCCCCACCATCGCGCTGGTCGCCGTCCGCGCCCGCCGCACGGCGGTGGACGGCGCGCTCAACCTGCTGACGACGTCGCTGGTCTCCTTCGCGGTGACGGCGATGGGTGTGGCGATGTGGTTCGCCGCCACCGGTTCGGCCACCTTCGACGCCGACACCGTGCAGGTCGCGATCGACAACCCTGACACCCGCCCGATGCTCGCCGTCGCGCTGATGCTGATCGTCGCCGGTGTCGGGTTCAAGCTGTCGCTCGTGCCCTTTCACGCGTGGACTCCCGAGGGGTACGCGGGTGCGTCCGTCCCGATGACCGCGCTGCTTGCGACGGTGTCCAAGATCGCTGCACTGGGGGCGTTGCTGGTGGTCGCCCGCCCGATCGCCGCGGTCGGGGGAGCGGCCATGGTCGCGCTGGCGGTCATCGCGGTGCTGTCGATGACGCTCGGCAACGTCATGGCGCTGCGTGAGAACGACACGCTGCGCTTCCTGGCGTGGTCCTCGGTCTCCCAGGCCGGCTGGATCGTGCTGCCGCTGGCCACCTCGTCCAGCCGTGCGGTGCACGCCGCGGCCGCGTACGTCGTCATCTACGCCGTCGCCACGCTCGGCATCTTCATCGCGCTCACCGCGGTCGCCCACCAGCAGGGACGCTCTGCAGTCACCGCGTTCGATGCTCTGCGCGGACTCGGACGACGACAGCCGTGGACCGGCGTCCTGCTCTCGCTCGGTCTGTTGACTCTCGCCGGTCTGCCTCCCGCGATCGGCGGAGTGCTGGCGAAGGTCGCGGTGCTGCACCCCGTCGCGGACGAGCGGCAGTGGCTCCTGCTGGTACTCGCCGCGATCAACGCGATGATCGGCGTCGCGGTGTACCTGCGATGGGTGTGGCAGATCTTCAGCTCCGGCGGTGACACCGTCGACCGTGGTCTGCGTGCCCACCCGCTGCACCTGATCCTGCTCGTTGCCGGGGTGCCCGCGCTGGTCGTCGTGAACCTCGCGCCCCAGCTGTTGTTCTGGCTGGTCGACTGAACGGACGCCTGCAATCCCGCGGTCGTTCGGCGTTCCGAGCGCGCGCACCTAGACTGCTCGCTCGTGCACCGGTTCGACGAGAAGACCCAGCAATTGAGCGACGCCATCGCGGCGTACGCCGACAACCGACTCAAGCTGAACCCGGTTCCGCTGGACGGGGTCGCGACCCCGCAGGAGCTTCAGGAGCTCGTGGGCCAGACGATCACCCGCGAGGGCATGGGCGGACTGCCGGCGCTGGAACTGTTCACCGAGCAGCTCGCGCCGAAGTGCCTGTCGATTGACCACCCACGCTATCTGTCGTTCATTCCTTCGGCGCCGACGCGCGAGGCAGCCATGTTCGACCTCGTCGTCGGTGCGTCCGCGCTCTACGCCGGTTCGTGGCTCGAGGGCTCGGGTGCGGTGTACGCCGAGAACCAAGCGCTGCGCTGGATCGCCGATCTCGTGGGCCTGCCCCCGACCGCCGGCGGTCAGTTCGTCCAGGGCGGCACGATCGGCAACCTCTCCGCCCTCGTCGCGGCGCGAGACACCGCCCGCGCGCTCACCGACAAGCGTCCGTACCGCGTTGCAGCCACCTTCGGCTCACACTCCTCGATCGAGACCGCGTGCAAGGTGGTGGACGCCGAACTGGTCAAGGTGCCGGTCGACGACTGGCAGCTGACCGGCGAAACGCTGCGAGAAGTGTTGGAGGAGAACGGTCCTGACACCTTCTTCGCCGTCGTCGCCACGGCTGGCACGACGAACTTCGGCATCATCGACGACATCGACTCCGTCGCGGACGTGTGCGATCAGTACGGCATCTGGCTGCACGTCGACGGTGCCTACGGCGGCGCCGGGTTGGCGGCGCCGAGCGTCCGGGAGAAGTACGACGGCATCGAACGCTGCAACTCCTTCATCGTCGACCCGCACAAGTGGTTCTTCGCGCCGTTCGACTGCTGTGCGCTGATCTACCGCGAACCCATGCTCGGACGAGCCACGCACACCCAACACGCCTCCTACCTGGACGTGCTCACCGGCTCGACCGATTGGAACCCCTCCGACTTCTCCATCGGCCTCACTCGTCGCGCTCGCGGCCTGCCTTTCTGGTTCTCGCTCGTGGTCAACGGCACGGACGCCTACACCGAGGCCATCGAACGCACTCTCGAGGTGGCGCGGTTCGCCAACGAGGAGATCAAGAAGCGGCCGTACGTCGAACTCGTGCGCGAGGGTTCGCTCACCGTCGTGGTGTTCCGCCGCCTCGGCTGGTCGGCCGCCGACTACCAGCGCTGGTCGGACGACCTGCTGGAGCGCGAGGAGGCGTTCGTGGTGCCGACCTCGCACGAGGGCGAGACCCTCGCCCGGTTCGCGATCGTCAACCCCCTCACCAGTGAGGACGACATCACCGCGATCCTCGACACCATGGCCTGACGGCCCCGCGAATCTGCGCGGATTGTGTTGCTACCGGGCGGCGTGTACCTGCACCAGTTGGCCGTCGGGGTCGGTGATCTCGAGCACCGTGCCGAACGAGGTGTCGACCCGAACGTCGTGACCGGCCTCGCGCAAGGTCTTCGCCAGGGCTTCGGGTTCGCCGGTCGTGGTGAGGGTGAGCGAGGCGCGCGAACCACTGACGCCGGCGAGGTACTTCTCGAACTCACCGGGACGCGCGACATGCAACCCGACGAACCCACGGTCGGCGGCGAACTGCCGGTACGGCGTGCCCACAGCGTTGTCCCCGCAGCTCAGACCGAGGCGTTCCAGGAAGGTCGACCACGGGCCGGACGGATCGGTGAACACGACGGGACAGACCGACAGGTCACCGCTCGGCGCGGCCTCGTGCTCGGTGTAGCCGTAGAAGTCGGTCTGCTTCTCGTTGATCCACAACTGCTCGCCGTCCGGGTCGGTGATCCGCAGTGAGCGGCCGTAGGTCTCGTCGATGGGCATGTCCCCGAAGGCCTTGGCGAGGGCGTCCAGATCGTCGACCTCGAAGGTCAGATCGGTCTGCCCGGCGACCGCGTCCGACTCTGCGGAGTTCACCCCGTGCAACAGGACATCTCCGGACCCCGACCGCATGACCGCCCAACTGTCGTCGGAGGTCACGGTGGCGACCAGTCCGAGCGTCTCGCAGAACCGGCGCATGGCAGGAACGTCGTTCGTGAAACGAATGGCTTGAGTGGTGATCATCACTTCGACTCCTTCAGGTAGGCGGTCAGGGCTCGTTCGACGAGCGCGGACAGGCTGGTGCCCTCGTCGATGGCGCGGTGCTTGGTCTCGGTGACCAGTCCCTTGGGTAGGTACACGTTGAACTGCACCTTCTTGCTTTCTTCTTCATCCATGCTTGAATGCTAGCAATATAGAAAACGAGCAAGCAGGGCCTGAGCCGCATCTTCATTCGCAGGTGACGCGGTTGGTGTCGAAGAACGAAACCGCTGGGCTACTGGCGAGTCCGTGATTGAGTCGCCCTCATGAACACCAGCACAGGCGTCGTCTTCCCGGTCAGCAACACCGCCAAGATGGCGCAGGGGCAGGAGGAGCGCAGTTCGTCGGCCTTCGGTCGAGGGGTCGTCTCCGACGCGCTCGCCTCCGTGGACGAGCCGGGAGCTCTCGCTGTCCGTCGCGACACCGGGTGGCGCCGCGGCTATCCCCGACACTTCCGGCGCCTGGTCGAGGTGGGCGCGCGCGACCACCAGGCGGCGATGGCGATCGCCCGCGACGGACTGTCGGCGGTGCACGAGCGGATGTGCTGGCTTCCTGTGACAGGCGGGCACGACCGGCGCGTGGCCGAGGCCTTTGCGACTCCCAGTCCGCAGCCTGCCCTGGAGTCGGTGACGGTGCGCGGCGACGGCGATCCGGAGCGCGAATTCACCCTGCCCTACAAGGGAGATCGGCTCTCGGGGGCCAACCTGCGTCGCCGGTTGGACGACTGGGTCGAATCCGGCGTCATCGAACCGGGGGTGCGGGACGCGGTGGGTCAGGTGCTCGACCATCCGGAGTGGCTGGACGTCCGTGACCGCACGTTCGTCGTGTTGGGCGCCGGTGCCGAGATGGGTCCGTTGCGGTCGCTGCTTCGCTGGGGAGGACATGTCGTCGCAATCGACCTTGCCCGCCCGGGCATCTGGTCGCCGCTGTTCGACCTGGCCAGGTCGGGTGCGGGATCGCTCACCGCACCGGTCGGTCCGGCCGGGGTGGATGCGTCCGACCCGAGTCAGCATGCCGGTGCCGACCTGCTGCACGACACCGGCCGCATCGGCGACTACCTGATGGGCGTCGAAGGCCCGATGGTGCTCGGCAACTACGTGTACGCCGACGGTGGGGTGAACCTTCGTCTCTCGGCCGCCACGGACGCCCTTGCCGTGCACCTTTCGCAACGTCCGGACGTCGCGCTCGCCTACCTGGCCACACCCACCGACGTCTTCGTCGCGCCGGACGATGCTGTGTCGCAAGCCAATTCAGGACTCGACTCGGCGTTCCTGAAGTCGGTGCGTCGTCCGCTGCGTGCGCTGTCAGGAGGCCGATTGCTGCAGCGGCAGTACCCGCCGATCGTCGACGGCCCCGCGATCAGCGACACGATCGTGCCGCAGCAGGGGCCGAACTACTTGCTGGCCAAGCGAATTCACCGCTGGCGCGCGACGGCCGCCGCGGCCGACGGGCAGCTGGTCTCGATGAACATCGCGCCGCCCACCCGCACCAAGAGCGTCACCAAGAACCGGGCCCTGGCTGCCGCGTACGCAGGCGCCCACCGGTTCGGCGTCGAGGTGTTCGATCCGTCCACCGCCAACACCCTCATGGCGGCGATGCTCGTCCACGATCTGCGCACCGGTGGCTACGCGGCCAAGGGCGACGTGTGGGCCGCCGAGGCGGCCGGCGCGGCCCATGGCGGGCTGTGGCGTTCGCCGTACGACCCGCGGTCCGCCCTCGGAATCGCGGCTGTACTCGGCATCGGAGGGGCCCGCTGAGGCCCATTTTCGACTCATTCGTCACATCCGTCACAGGCTCACCGCCACAAATGACAACGGTGTCATTAGGCTCCTAGAATCGGCGACGGCTCGGCTTGCCCCAGCGGGCGAGCCGAGCACCAGACGTCCACGAGGAAAGGTCACCGATGAGCGCGGCGGAGCAGACGAGTGCACCCCAGGGTGCAGAGCTGACCGACCGTGACCGGCGGATCCTCGAGCTCGAGCGAGACTGGTTCCGCGCCCAGGGCTCCAAGGAGGACGCGATCCGCGACCGCCTCGGCATGGGCTCGACCGCGTACTACCAGGCGCTCAACGCATTGCTCGACAACCCGGAGGCGATGAAGGCCGACCCGCTGTTGGTCAAGCGCCTGCGCCGACTGCGTTCCAGCCGGATGAAGCAGCGCAACGCGCGCCGGTTCGGTTTCGACACACCTTGAGCCTGCCCAGCCCACACAAATCGGCGTGAGTTTCTGCCCTTCGCCGGACGTGGCGAAGGGCAGAAACTCACGCCGATTCTCGGGTGGGGTCGAAGTCAGACGCCGCCGTTGAGCAGCACGCCACCGTCGACGGTGAGGGTCTGGCCGGTCATCCAGCCGGAGTCGTCCGAGGCGAGGAAAGCAACCACGCTGCCGATGTCCTCGGGCTCGCCAAGGCGCTTGAGCGGGTAGGGCTTGGCCACCTGCTCCTCGCGTCCGGAGTAGAGCGCCTCGGCGAACTTCGTCTTCACGACGGCCGGTGCGACGGCGTTGACCCGGATGTCCGGGCCGAGCTCGATCGCGAGTTCCTCGGTGAGGTGGATGACGGCGGCCTTGCTGACGCCGTACATCGCAATGCCCGGGGCGGGTCGCAGGCCGGCGACGGACGCGACATTGACGATCGAGCCGCCGTGCTCCTGCATCCACGCCTTGTGCACCAGCTTGACCCACTCCAGTGCGGACAGGACGTTGACCTCGAGGATCTTGCGCGACACCTCTGGCTCGACGTCGAGCAGCTTGCCGAAGACCGGGTTGATGCCGGTGTTGTTGATCAGCACGTCGATGCTGCCGTGCTTGTCGATCGCGGTGCGCACGACCTCCTCGCGGTGCGCGGCGTCGTCCGCCTTGCCGGCGACGTAGGACGCGCGCTCACCGAGTCCGGCGACGGCTTCCTTGAGGGTGTCCTCGCCACGTGCGGTGATGATGACGTTCGCGCCTTCGTCGACCAGGCGCTCGGCTATGGCCAGGCCGATGCCTCGGCTGGCTCCGGTGACGATCGCGGTCTTGCCCTCGAGACGGTTCATGGAGACCTCTTCTGTTCGTTTCGGTGGTTGTGTTGTCATCTTGTCGCAACCCGTACGTCCGACGAAGGAGTGGTCCATGTCCAGCGCTAGAGGAAACCTCGACTGGCAGCCCCTGGAGGAGCACGCCGGCCTCGTGGCGCCGACGGTCGCGGACGCGAACGCGCCCGGTCTGCTGGTCGCGCCGGTCGACGACTCGCTCTCCGACACCGCCGCGTTCTGCCAGGCGTACGACGTGACCCTCGAAGCGGCCGCGAACTGTGTTGTCGTGCAAGCGCGCCGGGGTGAGAACACCACGTACGCCGCCGTCATCGTTCGGGGCACCGACCGCGCCGACGTGAACAAGACCGTCCGCAAGCACCTGGACGCTCGCAAGATCACCTTCGCCGACCAGGAGCACACCGAAGCGGCCACCGGCATGAAATCCGGCGGGATCACGCCGGTCGGTCTGCCGGTGGACTGGCCGATCCTCATCGACCGGGCGGTCGCCGAGGGCGGGGAGTTCGTGATCGGCGGGGGAGTGCGCACGTCGAAGCTGTTGATCACCGGCGAAGCCTTGGCCGCCCTGCCGAACGCCGAGGTTCTCGACCTGACGATCGCCGGTTGAGCCGTCCGGTTCGCGTGTCCGGGAGCCCGCCGAAAATTCCCCGGCGTCCCGTTTGCACTCGCCCCGCGCGAGTGCCAATAATGGCGTTAGCACTCTCGGCATGAGAGTGACAGAACAAGTGGCAGTACGGCGAGGGTCACATCGCGCGGACGACGTAGGTCCGCAGCCGGTGCGGCTCGTCCGTCGCGGGCGTCGTGCCGCCAACTCGATACGCAATGTGTGGGAGGAACCACCACATGGCCAAGACAATTGCCTTCGACGAGGAGGCCCGTCGCGGACTCGAGCGGGGTATGAACACCCTCGCCGACGCCGTCCGTGTCACCCTCGGCCCCAAGGGCCGCAACGTCGTCCTGGAGAAGAAGTGGGGCGCCCCCACGATCACCAACGACGGTGTGTCCATCGCCAAGGAGATCGAGCTCGAGGACCCCTACGAGAAGATCGGCGCCGAGCTGGTCAAGGAGGTCGCCAAGAAGACCGACGACGTCGCGGGTGACGGCACCACCACCGCCACCGTGCTGGCCCAGGCCATGGTGCGCGAGGGTCTGCGCAACGTCGCCGCCGGCGCGAACCCGATGGCGCTCAAGCGCGGCATCGAAGCGGCTGTCGCGGCTGTGTCCGAGCAGCTGCTGTCGCACGCCAAGGAGATCGAGACCAAGGAGCAGATCGCTGCCACCGCGTCCATCTCCGCCGCGGACCCCCAGATCGGTGAGCTCATCGCCGAGGCCATGGACAAGGTCGGCAAGGAAGGCGTCATCACCGTCGAGGAGAGCAACACCTTCGGTCTGGAGCTGGAGCTCACCGAGGGTATGCGCTTCGACAAGGGCTACATCTCCGGTTACTTCGTGACCGACACCGAGCGCATGGAGACGGTGCTCGACGACCCGTACATCCTGGTCGTCAACTCCAAGATCTCCTCGATCAAGGACCTGCTGCCGCTGCTGGAGAAGGTCATGCAGTCCGGCAAGCCGCTGATGATCATCGCCGAGGACGTCGACGGCGAAGCACTGTCGACCCTGGTGGTCAACAAGATCCGCGGCACCTTCAAGTCCGTTGCCGTCAAGGCTCCGGGCTTCGGTGACCGTCGCAAGGCCATGCTCGGTGACATCGCCATCCTCACCGGTGGTCAGGTCATCTCAGAGGAGGTCGGCCTCAAGCTCGAGACCGCCGAACTCGACCTGCTCGGCCGCGCTCGTAAGGTCGTCGTCACCAAGGACGAGACGACCATCGTCGAGGGTGCCGGCGACGCCGACCAGATCGCCGGTCGCGTCAAGCAGATCCGCGCCGAGATCGAGAACAGCGACTCCGACTACGACCGCGAGAAGTTGCAGGAACGCCTGGCCAAGCTCGCCGGTGGCGTCGCCGTCATCAAGGCGGGTGCCGCGACCGAGGTCGAGCTCAAGGAGCGCAAGCACCGCATCGAGGACGCCGTCCGCAACGCGAAGGCTGCCGTCGAGGAGGGCATCGTCGCCGGTGGTGGCGTGGCGCTGATCCAGGCGTCCAAGGACGCTTTCGGTTCGCTGTCGCTCGAGGGTGACGAGGCCACCGGTGCGAACATCGTTCGCGTCGCGGCCGAGGCTCCGCTGAAGCAGATCGCCCTCAACGCCGGCCTCGAGCCGGGCGTCGTGGTCGAGAAGGTCCGCAACCTCACCCCGGGTGAGGGCCTCAACGCGGCCACCGGCGAGTACGTCGACATGGTGAAGGCCGGCATCATCGACCCGGCCAAGGTGACCCGTTCGGCGCTGCAGAACGCAGCCTCGATCGCGGCCCTGTTCCTCACCACCGAGGCCGTCATCGCCGACAAGCCCGAGAAGGCTGCCCCGGCGATGCCGGGTGGCGACGACATGGGCGGAATGGGCTTCTGACCCACGTCTGACCGACGCACGAAAGAAGGGGCGCAGCCACGAACGTGGTTGCGCCCCTTCTGTTACACATCGATTTCTGGTGCCGCCGGCACTGCCGGACGCGACCTGGGACGCCGGAAACGCTTCGGATGGCACGTGCGTGTGGCGCAGGCGTGCCGTTCCCGGGCACGGCAGCCTCCGACGAAGCGGACGCCGGCGGTTTCAGCGCGGCATGAACGCAGCCTTCACGTCGGACTCGGTCGCGGAGTACGCCCTGCTGGCCGTGCCGAGCGTGCGTCCGATGTCGGCGAGCGAGTCCTTCATCTTGATCTGTGCGCGCTGCCACTCGCCGTGCAGCACGGCGTACTGCGTGGCCGCCGAACCCGTCCACGTGCCCTGAAGGGCCGTCAGCTTGCGGTCCATCAGGTTCATCGCCGTCTGGATCTGCCCGGCGATCGTGCCGACGTCCAATCCGTGCTGCGCCACGAGGTCGCTGTCGACCGCGTACTTGCTGGGGTGCATGGGATTCCTCCTGCTCGGTCCACCCGACCGGTGGACGATGCGCAGGACGGTACGTCGAATCGCCCGAACGTATTCGAGTTATCCCCAACGGATCAGTTCGACGCCTTGCCGAGCGCGACCGTGACCTTCTTGCGGTCGCCGTCGCGGACGATCGTCAGCTCGACCTTGTCACCCACGGTCTTGGCGCGGACGTAGCCCACGAGCGCGTTCGAGGAGACGATCGGACGTCCGTCGGCGGCGATGATCGCGTCGCCGACCTTGATCCCCGCCTTGTCCGCGGCGGAGCCGGACACCACCTCGGCGATCTTCGCGGCACTCTCGGTGGCGTCGCCGACCTTTACCGAACCGGTACTGGCCTTCACACCGAGTTGGGCATGCTGGACCGAGCCCTTGCTGATCAGCTGCTGGGTGATGGAGTCGACGACGGAGACCGGGATCGCGAAGCCGATGCCGATGTTGCCCGACTGCGAACCGGCCGAGGAACTGCCGAGCGTCGCGATCGAGGAGTTGATGCCGATCAGCTGACCGCTCGCATTCACCAGTGCGCCACCGGAATTGCCCGGGTTGATCGCGGCACTGGTCTGGATCGCGTTGGTGGTGCTCTCGCTCTCACCGTCGCTGCCGCCTGCGGTGACGGGCCGGTTGAGCGCGCTGACGATTCCGGTCGTGACCGTGCTGGACAGCCCGAGCGGGTTGCCGATCGCCATGACCGGCTGGCCGACGGCGAGCGTCGCGTCGTCACCGAGAGAGATGGGCTTGAGGTTCGACGGCGGCTTGCTCAGCTTGATGACGGCGAGGTCGGTGCTCGGGTCCTTGCCGACGACCTTCGCCTCGTAGGTCAGGTTGTCGGTGAAGGTGACGGTGATCTTGGGATCGCTGCCGCCGCCTGCGGACACGACGTGGTTGTTGGTGACGATGTGGCCCTTCGTGTCGAGCACGACCCCCGAGCCCTCACCGCCGCTACCGCCGCCCTCGACCGTGATCGACACGACGCTGTCGGTGACCTTGGTGGCGGTTGACGACCAGTTCACTCCGCTCGCGTCCTTGTAGTCGGCGGGGTTGGCCTGCACGACCTTCGTCGTGGTGCTGGACGTGCCGGCGACGTCGTCGTCGGTCAACGCGTAGGTCGTTCCACTGGCCAGGCCGGCAGCCAGCACGGCCGCGATCGGGACCGCGAGCCACGGAGCGCCACGGCGGCGGCGCGGTGCGGTCGCGGTCGATGCCTGCTGGTGCCCGTACGCGGGCATGCCGGGACCGCCGGCGGGGTTTGCCCAGGGGGAGCCGAAGGTGCCGGACGCCTGGGGTGCGGGCTGCTGGTGCGGGGAGTTGCCGTACGGACGGTGCTGACCCGGCATCTGGAAGGAACGGGTGTCACCGGCGGGAGGGCGGACATCCTGCCGGTCCACGTGAGGCAGCGGGCCGGTGATGTCGTCGTCCTGCTGCGCGGGTCGGGGTGCGTTGCGTCCTGCGTCGGACGGGTGCTCGTCGTGCGACATGGTCGCTCCTTGCTCGTTCGGTGCTCGTTCGGTTGTTCGTCTTCGTGCAGTCAACCGGCTGCTCTTGAGCAGTTGCTGGCCCGAGCCTGTGTGAAGTCTGTGCGTCCTGCCTGGCCCGGGGCCCGAGTCTGTCAGGCGTGTCGAGGGTTGAACGTCCTGCCGGCCACGCCGATTCCGGCAGGCCACATTGCACTGTCGCCACGCTATGGCCACGGGATCGACGTGCGGCGAATCATTAGCTAAACTATTGAACTGAGCTAACTACCTTGCCTGGAGGCGAAACCCACCGAATGACCCCGGACGAACGTCGGGCGATGTCCGACGAACTGCGCATGACCTGCATGAAGATCAGTCGACGCACCCGCTTCGAGAACGTCGAAAGCGTTGCGCCGCATCAGTTCTCGGTGCTCTGCAAACTGATGGACGCCCCGCTGCCGATCGGCGGTCTGGCTGAAGCCGAATGCGTGAGCCGACCCTCGATGACCCGCACGGTCGACGGTCTTGTCGAGGGCGGATACGTGGTCCGTGTCGCCGATGGCGGCGACAAGCGCCGTACGTGGGTGCACATCACCGATGCCGGGCGTGAGTCGGTGCTGCAGACCAAGCGGTCGCGCGACGTCTGGATGAACGAACGCATCGCCCAGCTCAGCGACGACGAGTGCGAACTGCTGGCGCAGGCTACTGCGATCCTCGCGCGGGTGGTCGCTCGATGAGCCCCACCTTCGCATCGCTCTCGATCTACAACTACCGCGTCTACGCCCTCGGTGCGATCGTCTCCAATGTCGGCACCTGGATGGGACGCGTCGCACAGGACTGGCTCGTCCTCACCGAACTCACCGATCACGACTCCACCGCGCTCGGCATCGTCACCGGCCTGCAGTTCGCACCCGTCGTGTTGCTCGCGCCGCTGGCCGGTTCGTTCGCCGACCGGTTCGACAAGCGCAAGCTGTTGGCGCTGTCGCAGACCTCCCTGGCGATCACTGCCGCGCTGCTCGCGGTGCTCGTGCTCACCGATGTCGCCCAGTTGTGGCACGTCTACGTGTTGGCCGGCCTGCAGGGAGTCGCGACCGCGCTGGACAACCCCACGCGTCAGGCGTTCGTCTCCGAGATGGTCCCGCCGGACAAACTCTCCAATGCCGTCGGACTCAACAGTGCCTCGTTCAACGGGGCCCGTCTCGTCGGTCCCGCGATCGCCGGTCTGCTGATCGCCGCGGTCGGCACCGGATTCACTCTGGTGATCAATGCCTTCAGCTTCATTGCCGTCCTGGGGGCGCTCGCGATGATGCACGGCGCCGAACTCACCCGGCCACCGCGCGGCAAGGGGCGCGGGGGAGTGCGCGAGGGCCTCGCCTACGTCAGGCAACGCAGCGACATCAAGCTGCTGCTGTTCGTGGTCTTCATGCTCGGCACCTTCGGCATGAACTTCCAGATCACCATCGCGCTGATGTCGACGTCGATCTTCGGTCGCGGCGCGAGCGAGTACGGACTGCTCAGTTCGGTCATGGCGATCGGGTCGTTGGCCGCGGCGCTCATGTCGGCGAGACGTCCGAAGCCGCGGTTGCGGGTGCTGTTCACCGCGTTGATCGGTTTCACCGTCTTCTCCGCGGCGGCCGGTCTGGCACCCACGTTCTGGTTCTTCGGGCTGATGCTCATCCCGACCGGCCTGTGCGCGCTGACAGTCGTCACCACCGCCAATGCCGCTGTGCAGCTGTCCGTCTCACCGCAGATGCGCGGACGTGTGATGGCGCTCTACATGGCGATCTTCCTCGGCGGTACACCGCTGGGCGCACCGATGATCGGCTGGATCGGGGACGCCTGGGGACCGCGCTGGACCATCCTGGTCGGCAGCCTGGCGGTCGGCCTTGCCGCCGTTGCTGCCATCCTCTACGTCATGCGCACCGACCGGCTCACCGTCACTCTCGAGCGCCACCCCTGGCACCTGAACGTGGTCTCGGCCCGTCAGGCCGCCGCCGGGATCCACCCCGAGCAGGTGCGATGACCCCGCACAGCCGCCGGCTGCTGGTGGTCGGCGTCCTGCTCGGGATGCTGATCGTCGCGGGCATCGCCGCGCTCACCGGCTGACGTCAGTCCTGCGTCACCTGCTGAGCCCGCAGCGCGCGCTCGGCGTGGTCGATCTGCTCCAGGACGATGCGGCGCAGCGCCGCGGGTGAACCCGGGTTGTCGTCGTACCAACTCCTGATCGCTCCCAGTGCGGCGCGACCCTCGTCGTCCGCGTCCACGTCCGGGAACAGGCCGATCACCAAGCGCTGCGCCATCGACTGCACACGGTCTCCCCACACGGAGTCGAGCAACTCGACGTACGGCTGCGCGTACTTCGTCCCCGGATCACTGATTCCCCAACCGGTGAGCAGCGCTCGCTGCGCGTCGTTCGTGAGTTCGTCCTCGACCAGGCGTCGCCAGGTCTCGTCCTGGGCCTGCGGCGCAGCGGCCAGGGCGGTCAGCGAACTGGTGCGACCGATGAGCGTGTTGTCCTGCTCGAGCAATTGCTGCACCTCGGCCTCGTCCCAGGCGCCCTGCCGGACGAGCGACGCGGCGAGTTTCCAGCGCAGTTCGTCGGTCAGCGTCAGACCGTCCGGCACCTTCCCGTCGGCGAGCGCGGCCGCATCGCCGGCGAGCGTGTCGGTCTGCGACGCGAATTCCGCGAGCAGATCGGCCCAGGTGCGCTGCAGATCCGACTCGGGTTCGGCGCCGGCGAGGGCCACGCGTGCCACACCGCCCAACGCGTCCCACGCTGCCGCCCGGGTGCCGGCCGGCAGGAAGTGGCCGACCGCGGTCTGCACCTGACCGGCGACGATGCGCAGGATCATCGCGTTGGACTCGGCGGGTGCCTGCGTGCAGAAGGTGTCGACGAAGCGGGACGCGGGGATGCGGGCGTCACGAGTGAGGTTCCACAACGCGGTCCAGACGGCGCCGCGGTCGAGATCGTCGGTGATGGACGACAGGTGCGTGCTCGCAACGTGCTGCGACTGCTCGTCGAGGCGGCCGATGCCGTAGGTCAGGTCGCCGGCGTTGACCAGTACCAGGTCGGCTCGGTTGCCGACGGCTTCGGGCACCTCCACCGATTCGCCCGTCAACGTGACCGGGGCGAGGAAGGTGCGCTCCAGCCCGGCCTCGCCCAGCGCGTATCCGGCGACCTGCAGTTGGTGCGGTCGGACGACCTCGTCGCCGGTGATCCGGTCGGTGCACCGTTGCCGGACGACGAGTTCGGTCACGGCGCCGCCGTGACCGCGCGACGTGTCGGCGGTGAGTTCGGACGGGGACGTGGTGCGCAGCCAGGCGTCCGCCCAGCGCCACAGGTCGTGCTCGGTGTGCGGTTGCAGGGCGGTCAGCAGATCGTTGAAGGTCGCCGAACCGAATGCGTGCGCGGCGAAGTAGTCACGTGCGCCGGCGAAGAAGGACTCCGGTCCGATGATCGCCTGCAGTTGGCGCAGGACGGCTGCGCCCTTGGAGTAGGTGATGCCGTCGAAGTTCTGGGCCGCGGCCTCGAGATCGTCGATCCGGGCGATGACCGGGTGGGTGCTGGGCAACTGGTCGTAGGTGTACGCCCAGAGCTTGCGTCCGCTGGCGAACTGTAACCACGCCTGGTCGAACCGGGTCGCCTCCTGAGTGACCTGGTAGCCCATCAGGTCGGCGAACGATTCCTTCAGCCACAGGTCGTCCCACCACTTCGGGGTGACCAGGTCGCCGAACCACATGTGCGCCATTTCGTGCAGGATCACTTCGGCACGGGAGGTGCGCTGCATGGTGGTGGCGCCGCCACGGAAGAGATAGTCCTCGGTGAAGGTCACCAGGCCGGGGTTCTCCATCGCACCGATGTTGTACTCCGGCACGAACACTTGGTCGTACTTACACCCCACGAAGTTCTCCGCTCGTCCCTCGCTCCGATACTTCGCGGGGGCCCCGTGAGAAGAACCGCCCCAGGGGTAAGGGAATCCGTACGCGCGGTCGTAGAAGTCGAGCCCCGCCTTGGTGGTGTAGAAGATCTCGTCGGACTCCAGGTGCTCCAGCATTCCCCGCCGGCACATCGCGGTGAGTTCGATCGTCTGCGAACTGCCGTCGGCGCGCTCGACGCTCCAGGTGTCCTGGACCACGGCGTACGGCCCCGCGATGAGGGCCACGATGTAGCTCGACAGCGGCGGAGTCGGCGCGAACGTGTGGGTCGTGCACTCGCCCGCGGGCTCGGACGACACCTCCGGCTGGTTCGAACGCACCAGCCACTGCGACGGCGCGGTCACCACGAAGGTGAACTCGCCCTTGAGGTCGGGCTGCTCGAAGCAGGCGAACATGCGGCGCGCATCGGTCGGCTCGCAGTGGGTGTAGAGGTAGGTGTTGCCGTCCTCGGGATCGGTGAACCGGTGCAGCCCCTCACCGGTGCGACTGTACTTGCAGAGGGCGTCGACGACGACTGTGTTCTCGCCGATCTCCAAGTCGCGCAGGAGGATTCGCGCGCCGTCGTAGTCCTCCAGGTACACCTGACGACCGTTGACCGTGACCGAATCAATGACGTCGGTGACCAGGTCGATCCAGGTTGAGGTGCCGGTGGAGTCGAACACCACCGTCGAACGCGAGCGGTAGGTCTCCGCGTCCGTCGCAGCCTCGGAGAGGTCGAGTTCGACGCGGTAGGTTCGCACCTTCAGCTGGTCGCCCCGTGCGTCACATTCTTGGCGGGTGAGATTCAGATCGCTGGTCACGGAACCCGAGTCAAACATGTTGCGGCGCCGGCTGCGCCATCAGGCCGAGTGAACGACTCAGCCCAGCACGAAGTCGATGCACCTGGTCAGCGCGGTGACGTCGTCGGGTTCGACGGCGGGGTACATGCCGATGCGCAACTGGTTGCGGCCGAGCTTTCGGTACGGCTCGGTGTCGACGATCCCGTTGCCGCGCAACGTCTTCGCGAGTGCCGGCGCGTCGACGGACTCGTCGAAGTCGATCGTGCCGACGACCTGGGAACGGTGCTTCGGATCGGTGATGAACGGCGACGCGTACGAGGACGCGTCCGCCCAGGAGTACAAACGCGAACTGCTGTCGAAAGTGCGGCTCGCACATCCCGCGAGCCCACCGTGCTCGAGCATCCAGGCCAACTGCTCGTCGAGCATGATCAACGTCGCCAGGGCCGGAGTGTTGAGCGTCTGGTGTTTGCGCGAGTTCTCGATCGCGAGTTGCAGGTTGAGGGAGTCGGGGATCCACCGGTCGCCCCGCGCGGTGATCTCGGCGGCGCGTTCGAGAGCAGCCGGCGACATCAGCGCGAGCCAGAGTCCACCGTCCGAGGCGAAGGACTTCTGCGGAGCGAAGTAGTAGGCATCGCAGGCGGATGCGTCGAGTTCGAGGCCGCCCGCGGCCGAGGTGCCGTCGACGACGGTGATTGCGTCGGCGTCCACCCGCTCGACCTCGATCATCGCGCCGGTCGACGTCTCGTTGTGCGCGGTCGCGTACAGGTCGACGCCGTCGACCGGGGACAGGTCGGCCACGCCGCCGGGCTCCACCGAACGCACATCGGGGTCGGCGAGGAACGGAGCCTTCGTGGTGACGGTCGCGAACTTCGAGCTGAACTCACCGAACACCGCGTGCTGCGACCGCTCGCGCACCAGGCTGCAGGCGGCGACGTCCCAGAAGGTGGTCGAGCCACCCAGCCCGAGCACGACCTCGTACCCGTCGGGGAGGTCGTAGAGCGAGGCGAGACGTTCCTGGACGCGGGCCACGAGCTCCAGCACCGGCGCCTGGCGGTGGCTGGTGCCCATCACCGAGCGTGCCTGTGCGGCAAGTGAATCGAGCTGCTCAGGGCGTACCTTGCTGGGCCCGCTGCCGAAGCGCCCGTCGCTGGGCAGGAGTTCGCTGGGGATCTTCACCACATCGGTCACGCTGCACAGTCTGGCAGCGCGTAGCTTTGGGCCATGGAACCGATCGCCCGATGGGACTACGCCGGCGAAGGCCTCGACGAACAACAGATTCCCGCTGCGCCGTGGGAGTTGGTCCGCGGCTGGGTCGAGCAGGCCCGCGCCCGAAGCCAGCAGGAACCCGACCTTCGCGAGCCCGACCAGATCTCGATCGCCACCGTTGACGCTGACGGCGGGCCGAGCGTCCGCACCGTGCTGATGCGCTACCTCGAGCCTGCCGGGCCCGGCTTCTACACCAATCTCGACTCGCGCAAAGCCGTTGCCCTGCAGGAGAATCCGAAGATCGCCGGCACGGTGACGTGGGCACCTATGTTCCGTGCCATCCGCTTCGAGGGCACCGCACGACTGCTCGACCGCGACACCGTCCGCACGTACTTCGAGTCCCGTCCATGGGGCAGTCGGATCGGTGCGTGGGCGTCGGCGCAGTCCCAGCCGATCCATGACCGCACGGTGCTGGAGGATCGCGTCCGCGAACTCGAACTCAAGTTCCCCGACACCGGTCACGCCGACGACGTCCCGCTGCCCGACAACTGGGGCGGGTACCTCATCGACTGTCACGCTGTGGAGTTCTGGGCCGGACGCTCCTCGCGGCTGCACGACCGATTGGTCTACCTGCGCGAGGGTGACGGCGATCTCGCGGACGACTGCTGGCGCGTCGAGCGTCGCCAGCCCTGAACCGGCCCCGAAGGCCGGCAGGAAAAAAACCCGTTGATCGAGGGCGATCACCGACCTACGCTCGCAGGTACACGAGAAAGGAGGTGGTCCGACTCATGATTTCTTATCGGACGCGTGAGGTGGTTGCGCGCTAGCGCAACCTTCGGTCCGCCGTAGTGGCAGACCGTGGACGTGCGGGAGCGAATCCATCGCCGCCGCCGCAGCCCGTGGGAGCGTGCATCGTCCAGCACGCACCGGCCATCAGGCCGGAACCCATGGGCTGTTCCATGCCCGGGTGACGATCAGCCATCCATCGTCCCGAAACCGATGAGCAGCATGGAAGCGGCCGGCACGCCAAGGGGTGCGCACCGGCCGCGATGTCCAACGAGGGACATCCAAGACAGAAGAACCAAGGGGTAGTTCTTCGTCCGACGACATTTCTACCCCATCTGGGGTCGGTTTCAAATAAAGATGACGAAACCTTTCACCGAGCGGTCCGGTCAGGCCATGGCGCCCGGTCAGTTTCGGGACCAACTGCCCTTGCGTCGGTGGTAGGTGGCAGGCTGGGCACCGTGAGTGACCTGATCGATACCACCGAGATGTACCTGCGCACGATCTTCGACCTCGAGGAAGAAGGCATCGTGCCGCTGCGGGCCCGTATCGCCGAGCGTCTCGCGCACTCCGGCCCCACCGTCTCCCAGACGGTCGCCCGCATGGAGCGGGACGGTCTGCTCACGCTCGCCGGTGACCGGCACCTCGAACTCACGCCGCAGGGGCGGCTGCTCGCGACCCGCGTCATGCGCAAGCACCGCATCGCCGAGCGACTTTTGGTCGACGTCCTCGGGATGGAACTCGAGTACGTCCACGACGAGGCGTGCCGGTGGGAGCACGTGATGAGCGACCGCGTCGAACTGAAGATTTTGGAGCTGCTTCAGGAGAAGGAGCTGTCGCCGTTCGGCAACCCGATCCCGGGGCTGGAGGAGCTCGGGCAGACGGCCACCTCGACGAAGTTCCGCGACGGCGTCGTGCCGCTCACCTCGGCCGTCACCGACACCGAGGCCGACCACGTCGTGCGTCGCATCGGCGAACCGGCACAGGCCGACCACGACACCCTCGCCGTGTTGACCAGCGGGGGAGTCGTTCCGGGCGCTCGCGTCAGTTCACGCCGCGACGGCGACCGCGTCCTGGTGCAGGCGGTCGGCGCGGAGCCGATCTCGCTGCCGCTCGACGTGGCCAGTCACGTTTTCGTCGACGCCTGACGAACGGCCGCGACCCGTGGCTCGGATCACGAAGGTGATGCTGACCTGCGCCCAGGTTCGTAGGCCTGCACAATGGTCCGAGTGACTGCACCTCACTCCGGCGCCGCCGGTAAGAAGGCCGGCTTCGGTCTCGTTGTCTCGGCCCTCGGTGTCGCCTTCGGCGACATCGGCACCAGCCCGCTGTATGCGATGCAAACGGTGTTCAACATCGACCACGGCGACGTGAAGGCAACGATCCCGCACGTCCTGGGCATCATCTCGCTGATCTTCTGGTCGATCACCGGCATCGTCAGCGTGAAATACATCGTGTTCATCCTGCGCGCCGACAACGACGGTGAGGGCGGCATCATGGCGCTCTCGCACCTGACCCGGCGCAGCGTGAAGCCGGGCGGCAGGAGATTCCGGACGATCGTCGTCCTGGGCGTGATCGGGGCGGCGCTCTTCTACGGCGACAGCATCATCACGCCGGCGATCTCGGTGCTGTCCTCGGTCGAGGGCCTGGAGGTCGCGGCACCGGAGGTCCACGACTGGATCCTTCCGCTGGCGTTGGTGATCATCGTCTTTCTCTTCGCCGTCCAGCGTTTCGGATCGGAGAAGATCGGACGCGCGTTCGGCCCGGTGATGGTCATCTGGTTCCTCACGCTCGCCCTGCTCGGGATCCCGCACATCGCCGCCCAGCCGAGCGTCCTGAAGGGTCTGTCCCCGACGTACGCGCTCGACTTCCTGGTCGGCGAACCCTTCGTCGCGTTTGTCGCGATGGGCGCCGTCGTGCTGGCCGTGACCGGAGCGGAATCGCTCTACGCCGACATGGGGCATTTCGGGCGCCCGCCCTTGTCGCGCGCGTGGTTCTTCATGGTGATGCCGTGCCTGCTGATCAACTACCTCGGTCAGGCCGCCATGATCATCGAGGACCCGACGAAGATCGACAGCCCGTTCTTCCATCTCGCGCCGACCTGGGCCACCCTGCCGCTGGTCGCGCTCGCGACCCTGGCAACCGTGATCGCATCCCAGGCGGTCATCTCCGGTGCCTATTCGATGTCACGTCAGGCCGAGCGCCTCGGTTACCTGCCGCGCCTGACCGTGCGGCAGACGTCCGAGCACGAGGGCGGTCAGATCTACGTCCCCGCCATCAACTGGATGTTGTTCGGTGGCGTGATCGTGCTCATGCTGATGTTCCGGTCGTCCGAGCGCCTCGCTGCCGCCTACGGCGTCGCGGTGACGAGCATGTTCATCATCACGACCCTGATGTTCCTCGTGCTGGCTCGCGCTCGGTGGAAGTGGCCGACGTGGCGAATCGCCTTGGTGCTCATACTTTTCGCCCCGCTGGAGATCATCTTCGTCTCTGCGAACCTCACCAAGGTGACGCACGGTGGCTGGCTGCCGCTGCTCGTCGCAGCCTGTGTGGCGACCGTGATGTTCACGTGGCGCCGAGGGCAGACCATCATCACCGAACGGCGCGCCAAGCTTGAGGGCCCGCTGCTGCCGTTCCTGGACGACCTGCACGCCGATCCATTGATGCGGGTGCCCGGCACCGCAGTCTTCATGCACCCCAGCAAGGAGACCGCACCGTTGGCGCTGCGTGAGAACGCGAGCTTCAATCACGTGATCCACGAGAACGTCCTCATCGTCACGACCGTCTCGGCCAACATCCCGCACGTGCCCCTCGACGAACGGGTGACGATCGACGACCTCGGCGACCCGTTCGACCACATCACCCACCTCACGGTGCGCTTCGGCTTCATGGACGACCAGGACGTGCCGGCCGCGTTGGAGACCGCTCGCGACATGGGTGTCGACTTCGACGCCGACGAGGTCTACTACTTCCTGTCCCGGATCAGCGTGCAGATGTCGCAGGACAGTTCGATGCCCAAGTGGCGCAAGCGTGTCGTCATCGGCCTCGCACACAATGCGGCCACTCCGGTGCAGTACTTCCGGCTACCCGAGGAGCGCACGGTGATCATGGGCGCGAACGTCGCGCTCTGAGCCGCACTGAGCCGCACTGAGCCGCACTGAGCCGCACTGAGCCGCCCGAGACGGCTCTGCGCTGCCCGGATCAGCGCGCGGGCATCGGGTAGGACTTGTGGCTCACGATCCGCTTGCTGCTGAACGCACCGGCCGGCTGGTCGGGTGAGGTGTCGAAGCGACCGGTCATGTCGACGATGAAGTCGCAGGAGGCGTACCGGTTGTACACCGAGTAACGCAGCCGGGTGTTGTCGTCGTTGCGCGGTGTCACGACCACAGCCCCGTTGGCGCGCTCGCGGTTCGGCGCGACGTTCGTGGTGCTGCTGTCCGTGGGTGCCGTGCCGGACCACATCGTCAGGTGCGTGCCGGTGGTGGCTCTCGTGCCGGTGAGGTTGCCGACGAAGGCCTGGGTACGAGTGTTCACCAGGTGGCCGGGGACCAGCAGGTTCGTTGTGCTGTTGGTGCCGCGCGCAGCCTTGGTCGTGCCGAGGCCGAACCGGGAGTCGGCCAGCCGCGTGGGCGTCACCGGCACGAAGACGGAGCCCACGCCGTCCGCAGCGGTCGTGTAGAAGCCGGCGATGTCGACGACGACATCGACGGACCCCGCGCCGATCGCGGTGATGCCGAAGGAGTAGCGGGAGTTGCCCAGTGCGTCGACGCCTCGGTAGGTGACCGGCACGTTCGTGGTGTTGGGCGAGACTTCGTTGCGGGCGTACTGCAGGGTGGACGTCGCCGGGCGGGTACCCGTGCCGCTCCACGTCGTCAGATATCCGCTGGAGGTCGACCCGGCGACCGCCGTGATGTTGGCGACGACCGCCTTGAGTCGCGACCCCGCGCTGTCGTAGAAGCCGAACTCCTCCACGCGGGTACTGCCGGAGCTCAACGCTCCCTTGTTGTAGCGGGTGTCGTCGAGACGGTAGGGATCCTGCGGGCTCAGCAGCGTCCCACCGGTCTGCGTGGAGCCCGTCCCGGCGTACCAGCCCACGACATCGACCAGCAGATCGGCGCCGCCTGCGCCGGCACGCACGATGATCGTGCCGTCAGCACCTACGGGCACGGTCGCGGTGACGGACCCGGTCCACCCGGCGCGGAAGTTGAGTGTCGACGTCGCAGGCAGCGAGGTGCCGGACGGGAAGGCGGTGAACCACCCTCTCGAATGCGCCTTCACAGCAGTCAGGTTGACGACGATCGCGCGGACTCCGGTCGCGGGAATACCCGCGACGCCCGCTGCACGAACGGTCACCGATTCGCCCGTGTCGACCGAACCGATCGGAGCACCCTGTCCGATGCGCGTGTCGACGAGCCGAGTCGGGGCGGCCGGCAGGTAGTTGCCTGCAGCAGTGCGCGTCACGGCGGTCGGCAGCGCAACGGAAGCCGAAGCGGGGCCGGCGTGGACGGCGCCGAGGCCGGACGCGAGCAGGGTGGTGGTCGCGGCGACGGCGCGCTTCATCGGGATGCCTTCCGGGCGGGGGAGTTTCGCCGTCAGAGTACCCAGCCCGAACCCCTCAGCCGCGCATGCTGCGCCACGGCCGGTGCATGTGCAACCGCCGTCCGGTCACCTCGTTCGGGTCGATCGCGACGACATTGAACTTCGGGGTGTTGATCCAGGGACGCAGGCGGACCCGTTCTGCGACGTATGCGGAGTCTGCCTCCAAGAGGTGTGCGCGCCCGCGCACGATCACGCTGATGGCTTCGTCCCCCAGAAGTTGGTCGACCTCGAACGCGACGTCGTCGTTCATCGTGATGCCGAACAGCTTGCTTCCCTCCGCGGTGCGGAAGATCAACCGGTTGTCGTCGTCGACCGCGTAGTTGACGGGGACGATGTGCACTTCACCGAGCAGGTGGTAGGCCAGGCGCCCGAGTTCCTGGCTGCGCAGGAAGTCGTAGCACTCGAGATCGCTGAGTTCGGTCGGTCGGAACGTGTCGTCGGTCATCGTGGTTCGCCTCTCTCGCTGAGTACTACTCATGGTAGTACTGGTCGCGGGCGATGGCACGGGGTACGTTTCCGACGTGCTGAAGCAAACGCAGGTCGGGCGTCGTCGAGTTCTCCTCGGGGCGATGGGTGTGGCCGCGGCCCCCACGCTGAGCTTGGCGATCGCGCCGCCCGCGAGCGCTGTCACGAAGACGCGCTTGGACTCGACGATCGGTTCCTATGTACGCGCTCGCGGAGGGACGGTCGGAATCTCGTTGTGGGACAACCGGACCGGGGTGCACTACACCTACAACTCGTTCTCCAACGAGACGCTCAGCACGGTCAAGATCCTCATCCTGTGCACGGTTCTACGGGTGTCCCGCGAGCAGGGGCGTCCGTTGACCTCCTCCCAGCGCACCCTCGTCGGACGGATGATGGGCTCGAGCGACAATGCCGCGACCGACACCTTGCTGGCGCAGGTGGGAGTCTCGAACGTCCAGCGGGTGACCCGGCTCCTCGGTCTGACGTACACGACGATCCGGGGTGGCGGCGCTGCCGGCAGTTCCACCTGGTGGGGCTATTCGACGACCGTGCCGTGGGACTTCCTGAAGCTGGAGACCTACCTGGTCAACGGGACGCCGGTGCTCACCCCTGCCGAGCGCACCTACGTCCGCTCCTGGATGTCGAACGTGACCTCCAGTCAGATCTGGGGCGTGGTCAACCCCTCCTTCGCCTCCATGGTGAACGCCGAGGTCAAGAACGGCTGGGGGCCGCGGACGGGGGGCTACCGGCTCAACTCGGTCGGCCGGATCAAGGGGTACGGCCGCGACTATCAGATGGCGATGTTGTCGCGCTCGCCGAACGGCTTCTACTACGGGCGCGACACGCTCAACGGGGTCAGCTCGATCGTCTTCCGCGAACTGGCCACGCCGCTGACCTGATCGCCCGTAGTTCCGATGCACTCGTGCTCGCACCTTTGCACCGAACTGTGGTTCTGTCGGATCGATGCTGTGACCGACTGAAGTGGTTGGCACACGTCCCGGGATCCGAAGGAGCACAATGGATCTCGGGACGTGTTGCATCGTCCCGAGTGTGAAGAGGTGAGCAGTCATGGGGTCCCTCGAGAAGTTCGAGGCGTCGGTGGCCGATCGGGTCGCCCGACCGCCGGGCGCGTTCTGGCTCGCCACCGAGGTTCCGCGCGTCGCCCTCGGTGTGCACCTGATGGCGTCGGCGGTTCCGCTGCTTGCCACCACGGCCTCCGGAGACGGCCACCCGGTCCTCGTCCTGCCCGGGTTGGGTGCGAACGACCTGTCCACACTCGCCTTGCGCAACTTCCTGCGGTTGCGCGGCTGGCGCCCGTACGGCTGGCACCTGGGCCGTAATGTCGGTCCCACGGCCGCCGTTCGCGCCGAGCTTCCGGTCGCGATCCAGCGCATCGCTCGCCGCAACCGCGCGAAGGTCTCGGTGATCGGGTGGAGCCTGGGCGGTATCTACGCTCGCGAACTGGCTCACCAGCACCCCGAGTGCATCCGTCAGGTCATCACGCTCGCTTCGCCCTACCGGCTGCAGCACCCGCGCCAATCCCGCGCCGAATCCATGTTCACCCGGTTCGCTCATCTGCACGCACAGGATGCCGAGCAACCCACTGCGACCGGTCGAAGTGCGTACCCGCTGTCGGTGCCCTCCACGTCGTTCTATTCCAAGGAGGACGGCATCGTGGCGTGGCAGCACTGCCTCGAGCCTGCGACCGACCACTCCGAGAGCGTCCGCGTGCGCTCGAGTCATCTGTCGATCGGCTTCGATCCGCACATGTTCTACGCGATCGCCGACCGTCTCGCCCAACCGGAGGACGACTGGCGTCCGTTCGTGCCGCCGGGTGCCCTGCGTTGCTTCTTCCCCGAGTCCGACAACCCACACGGAGATGCCGATGTCGCCTGAGAGCCCGTTCACCGCCCCGCTGGCCGAGCGTGGAGCCGAGTACCGCACGGTCGATCTCGACGGTGAGGTTCACTACCTCGACTTCGGTGGCGACGGCACGCCGTTCGTGCTGGTCCACGGACTCGGCGGACATTCGTTGAACTACATGCTGATCGGACCTCTGCTGCGCGACGCGGGGTACCACGTCTACGCGCCGGATCTCGGCGGATTCGGCCTGACCCGTGCCGCGGATCGCTCGCCGACCGTGCGCAGCAACGCCAAATTGGTGCGGCAGTTCATCGAGACTGTCGTCGGTGAGCCCGCCCTCGTCGCCGGCAACTCCATGGGTGGGCTCATCTGCGCGATGGTCGCGTCCGCGCACCCCGACCTGGTGCGCGGCGTGGTGCTGCTCAACCCGGCGATGCCCGCCCCGCGCCGTCATCCCGGACGCCAGATCTCCTCTCTGCGAACGCTTTTCACTCCGGCCGCCGTCGGTATGTACAGCCGCGCACGTAAGCGTCCGATCACGCCGGAGGCGGAGGTCGACAATGTGATGCGGATCTGTTTCGCCGACTACGGCTCGCGGGACAACGACATGTTCGACGTGCATGTCGACATGGCCAAGGCTCGCCGCCGGTTCCCGGACGCGATGAAGGCACTCGGTATCGCCGCCCGGTCGATGTTCCAGGAAACCGTCTCGCACGGTGCCGTGCTCGGCCGTTACCGGGCGATCAGGGTGCCCGTCCTGCTGATCCACGGCGTGCAGGACCGGTTGGTGCCGGTCGAGGCGGCGCGGTGGGCCAAGTGGGCCAACCCTCGCTGGATGTACGAGGAGTGGGACGGCACCGGTCACGTGCCTATGATCGAGCACCCTGACCGCACCGCGAAAACCATTGTCGGATGGGCGGATTCGCATATCCGACGCGCCGCATGAAGCAACTCTCCGCCCTCGACGCGGCGTTCCTCGGGCTCGAGAACTCCACCATGACGGGCAACATCAGCAGCATCATGTTGCTGGATCCGTCCGGTCTCGACGATGAGTTCGACCTGGCACACATCACCCAGTTCGTCGCCGAGCGCCTCGACCGGGTCATCTTCTTCCGCAAGCGCCTGGCCGAGGTGCCGTTCGGCCTCGACCGGTCCTACTGGGTTGACGACGACCACTTCGACCTGAGTTACCACGTGCGAGAGAGTGCGCTGCCGCGTCCGGGCACGGTCGAGCAACTCATGGAGTTGGCGGCGCGCATCCACGAGCGACCGCTCGACACCAGCCGTCCACTGTGGGAGTTGTACCTGGTGACCGGACTCGCCGACGGGCGCGTCGCGTTGATTACCAAAACGCACCACGTGGTGATCGACGGGGTGTCCGGCATGGAGGTGCTCAGTGCGCTCGTCGACCTGGAGCCACTACAGCTGACCGGGAAACCGTTCGAGTTCGTTCCGGAGCCGGCGCCGTCCTCGGTGGGTCTGCTGGCCCGCTCGGCGATCGGGATGTTGCAGCGTCCGGGCGATGCATGGACGGTCGTGACCGGCCTGGCGAAGTGGACCCCGGCGATGCTCTCGCTCAGCGCACTCAAGCCGCGTAATCCGTTGCGGCAAAAGGACGCCGATCCGGAGATCGTCACCGACTCCCTGCCGGTCCGACCACCGGTCACCACCTTCAACGGACGTATTTCGCGCCGTCGGCGGCTCGGCGTGATCGACCTGCCGTTGGACGACATCAAGACGGTCAAGAACGCGTTCGGCACGTCTGTGAACGACGTGGTGATGGCGGTGATGGCGGGCGCCGTCCGGCGATGGTTGCTGCAGGACGGGGGAGTCACCGGGACGCCGCTCGTGGCGATGGTTCCGGTGGCGGTCCGCTCGGCGGATCGGTCCGAGCAGGGCAACTTCGTCACCGCGATGCTGGCCACGCTGCCCACTCACCTCGAGGACCCGAAGGACCGCCTGCGGCGCAGTTCGAAGTTCACGAAATCGGCACGCAAGAAGGGTGGAGCGGTCCCACCGACGGTGCTGACCTCGGCGATGCAGTTCGCGCCGCCGGTGATCTTCGGCCGTGCTGCTCGCGCGATGTGGGAGACCGGCATCTTCCGCACCATCAGGCCGTTCAACCTCATCATCTCCAACGTGCCCGGTGGCAGCCGGCAGGCATACGTCGCGGGCGCTGAACTGCAGGCGATGTACCCGCTGTCGGTGTTGGCCGACGGGATCGGGCTCAACATCACCCTGCTGGGCTACCGCGATGTGCTGCATGTGGGCATCACCACCGATCCAGAACTGGTGCCTGACCCGCAGCAGATCTGCGAGTGGGCGGTCGAGGAACTGGCCCTGTTGGTGCAGGAGGTCGAACGGCCCGCCTCACAGACTGACTGACCGGTCTCAGGCTGCTCGTCGTGCGGCCAAGGCGACCGCTGCGCTCGCCACGGCTGCGATCCACAGCCCGGCCATGACCTGTTGGGTCTGCCAGCGTGAGGCGAGCGCGGCGATGATCATCGGCAGGAAGAAGCCGAGATAGGTGAGGCAGTAGAAGACCGCGTTGGTCATCGCCAGGTGAGTCGCGTCGGCGGCGTGCTCGACGCGGGTGAGCCCGCCGACGAGGTTGAGTCCGTATCCGCACCCCAGCACCGCTCCGGCAGCAACTGCTAGCAGCGGATTCGGTTGCCACGCAACGAGAGCCACCATCGGGATTCCGACCAGCACGGCCACCATGCCGAGCAGGCTGACCACGCCCGGACGCTGCGCCTCCAGGTCACGGGCGGGCTGCTGCACCAGCACGCCGATGCCGAGCGTCACACCCGACATCGCGCCGCTGAAGGCGATCGACCAGCCGCTGATGTGCTGACCGACGAGGGCGGGGATGGTGACGATGCCCAGCGACGGGCAGGCGAACACCCACGGCGCCATCGGCGCGATGCGTCCCCAGAAATGCGTCGACAGGGCCGCGTGCGACGGGCGAGTCGCCGGGACGTCCGGTTCGCCGATCGCGACGAGATGGTCGGGGGCATGCTGGGAGCGCATCGGAGCGTTCCACACGACCGCCGCGGCAACAGCCGTCAGGGCGATGTGGACGAGGTACGGGACGACCTTGGGGCCGGCAACCCATTCGGCGAGCACCCCGGCCGCCACGGGGCCGAGGCAGAACCCGCCCGACAACGACATCGCGGCCCGACGGGCGCCCGTCCCTGCAGGTGCATCGCTGGACAGTTCCTTGACCCAGGTCGAGCCCGGCGCCATGGCGGCACCGGTTGCCATGCCGTACAGCACACGTCCGATGAACAGCAGGACGGAGTTCGATTCACCGATCGCCAGCACAGCCGAGGCAAGAGCACTGAACACCATGACCGGCCGGAGCACCGCACGGTGGCCGAAGCGTCCAGCCAGTGCGGCCGAACCCAGCAGGGCCGGGACCAGGCCGAGAACGTATGCCGCGAACATCGCGTTGACGAAGGTGGGGTTGAGTCCGTTCTCCGCGCGGTAGACCAGCAGCAGCGGGGAGAACTCGTTGGCCCCCCACCCGACGACGAACAGCGCGAACGCGACGCGCATCCATGGCTTCACCGGCACAGCCTGGCAGGCACGAATCCGGCGAGCGTCACTGCAGGTGCGGACATCCGTCGTGCGCCCCTCCCACCGCACCGACCGATCGGCGGGCTTGTGGACCGGTGCTCGCCGTCCGGGTCGCCGGCCTGACATGCTGCACCCATGCCGTCGTCCCGTGGTTCGCGTCCGCTCCCGCACCAGGAAGTCGTTCGTCGTGCTACCCAGCAGTACGCCTCCCTGCACCCGAAGTTGCGCGTCGCCGCTGAAGAAGCGGTCGATCTCGTCGTCGGCATCCTGGACGACGCCGGCCTCAACTACCTGACCGTCACCGGCCGAGCCAAGAGCGTCGAGTCGTTCGCCGACAAGGCCGGCCGGTTGCGGGACGGTACGCCGGTCTATCCCGACCCGATGTCCGACATCGGCGACGTGATCGGTCTGCGGGTCATCACCTACGTGCGTTCGGACGTCGCGGCGGTCGCTCAACTGCTGGCCACCGAGGCAGTCGTGCTGGACGACCGGGACATGGGCAGCGAGACCGCGAGCGAGGGGCGCTGGGGTTACGCGAGCCGGCACCTGCAGATCCAGCTCTCGGCCGAGGACCGCAAGGCCCACCCGAAGATCGGAGACCGGCACGTACAGGTGCAGATCCGTACCGTGCTGCAGCACGCATGGGCCGAGTTCGAGCACGACATCCGTTACAAGGGGACGGTTCCGGATGAGTACCGCTCCGACTTCGATCGTCGCTTCAGTCTTGCGGCGGGTCTGCTCGAGCTCGCCGACCTCGAGTTCTCGGCGATCCGCGAACGCCTGCAACGGCCGGTGCACGCGCCCTCCTCCGGCGACCCCGAGGTCGACCCGCGCATCGACCCGCGCGAGTTGGCGGCGTTCCTTGCCGGTCAGTACGCGGACGCCAGCTGGTCGCGTCCGGAGCACTACGCCTGGATGTCGGGGCTCGTCCTCGAGCTCGGGATCACCTCGCTGACCGAGCTCGCCGATGCGATCCGCAGTATCGACGTCGCGGACGTGGACCGGCGGATGGGTTATCGCAACCCGCCGGGCGCCGTCCGCCGGTTGGATGACGTCCTGCTGTTCGCGTTCGGTGAGCGGTACATCGATCTGCACGACAACTCCCACCGCGTCGACCGGCTGAAGACCCGGCTGGCGAAGATGAAGTCCGCCGGCTGACTCACCTACGCACTCATCCGCGGCTTCTGAACGCCGAAGGCTTCCGCCGACTTCGGCTGGTTGAGCCCTACGGCGGAAGGTCACCACCGCCGGCCGCAGGCTTCGGGGGCCTAGCAGCGTTCGCTGGTTGAGCCCTGCGCCCGAGGTAGGAGGGCGCAGGTGCCGAAACCACGGCGACATCCTGTCACCACTCGGTGATGTTCTCGAGCGAACTGAATCAAAGCGACGCGAGCACTTGTAGCGTCACGACGCTGCGAGATCTGTGCGCGGCGTAGCGGTACGTCTACTCGTGAGCAGCAAGACCGCGACCGCCCCGCACAGCACGGCGAGGACGATCGCCGCCGCTCCCACCGCGGTGCTGAGCGAGACGACAGTGGCGACCGCGCCGACGCCGATCGCGGTGGCGGCCTGCAGCGTGTAGGCGACCAGATAGAGGAACGACAGGGTGGCACCCCGGTGATGCGTAGGAGCCAGGTCGTTGATGAGTCCGAGCCCGCCGGTGAACGCCAGCGCGTAGGCGATCCCGCCGACGACGCACCAGCCGAGGAACAACGGAAGCGATCCGAAAGCGCTGGCCGCCGCCATGAGTGCGAGGCTCACGAGAGTGAGCGCGGTGCCGGCCCAAATGAGAGCGCGGGCATGGAACCGCGGGAGGAAAAGGCCAGTGATCCCGATGCACGCGGATGACGCGGCCAGCAGGCTCCCGACGAGAGCGGTGTTCTCGGTGTGGGTGAACTGGTCGATCATGTGGGCGCCCAGGGACAGGAAGATCGCACCGACGCAGTAAGCGAGGCTCACCGAGAGCGTCGAGATGACGAACCCGGTCCGGAATCCGGCGGGGACGAACGGTACCTGCGGTCGCCACCGCTTCGTCATCAGTGGTCGGTCGTTCGGGGTGGCCCACACCGCCGCACCCGCCGTCAAGGCAAGGACGAGCAGGATGATGTAACTCCACAGCAGCGGGCGAGGGAGGTATTCGGCGAACAAGCCGCTGAGCAGCAGGGCAAAAGTGAGACCGGTTGCCGTCGCGACGGTGGCGACCGTGCTCGCGGAGCGAGGGTTGCGGCTGGTGTTGTTCTCGATCAGGGACGCGGTCGCGGCGCCCATTGCCAGGCCCGCCCCGGCGCCCTGCAGCACGCGTCCGACATAGAGGAAGGCGACGTTGGGTGCGAATGCGAACACGATCGCGGAGGCTGCCATGAGCGCGATGCCCGCGAGCATGATGCGGCGCCGTCCGAACAGGTCGGACAGATTCCCGAACAAGGGGAGCACCACGATCAGCGCGAGTTGATAGGTCGCGAACACGGTCGTGACCACGACCGGCGGTAGATCCCACTTCACCGCGTAGAGCGGATAGAGGACGCTCGGCGCTCCCGACGACCAGAGCGACAGGCCCAGGACGGACGCCGCGGACCAGAACGCCCTGCGCTGGTCCAGGCGGTTCATGATGCTTGGGCGCGGACGCGTCCCAACAACACACGGCCCATCGCCCGTTCCCTCCGTCGTCGTCCGGTCTCAAGGATCAGCCGAAGTAGCTGTCGAGCATGAGGTCATCCGTCACGTGAAGTGCCCCCGGCAGGATTCGAACCTGCGACAGTTCACAACCTGACTGCCTCGGAGTGCCAACGATGGGCCTGAAATTCTGCGGAAGTCGCTCCCCTCAGTGTTGCTTCCTCGGGTCACGTCTGGACACAAGATACCCTAGTTGTTGCACGAGCACATCATGCAACTTCGTTAGGAGTGTCGGAACATGGCGAGACGATCGTTCGGGGCGCTGCGCAAGCTGCCCTCGAAGCGGTGGCAGGCGTCCTACATCGGCCCCGACACGTTGCGCCACCCGGCCCCGTTCACCTTCACCGCCAAGGCCGATGCCGAGGCGTGGCTGATGTCCGAGCGGGCACTGCTGGAAACGGGCCGCTGGACCCCGCCGAAGGGCCGCAACGCCGCCACCGTGCCCACGTTGCACGAGTACGCCGACCGATGGCTAGAGCACCGCGAACTACGGCCTCGAACTCGCACGCTGTATCGCAGCTACCTCGACCGGCACGTCCTGCCGTCCCTCGGTGAGTTGCCCCTGACCGCGATCACGCCGGCGCGTGCCCGCGATTGGCACGACAACCTCGACACCGGCCCGCGTGCCAAGTCGGGCGCGTATTCGCTGCTGCGCACGATCATGCAGACGGCCACCGACGATGAACTGATCGTGCGCAACCCGGTCAACATTCGCAACGCCGGCCGCACCCGCCGACAGCACAAGGTGACCCCGCTGACCCCCGCCCAGGTTGACGCCGCCGCTGCTGCGATGCCTGATCGGCTACGGGCGCTGCTGCTGCTCACCGCGTGGTGTGGACTGCGCATCGGCGAAGCGCTCGAGCTACGCCGGTTCGATCTCGACGTGTCCGAAGACGGGCAAGCGGTCGTGGTGAAGGTGCGCCGCGCTGTCTCGCGCATGACGGGGGAGTGGCTGGTCGGGCCGCCGAAAACGATGGACGGCCTACGCGACGTCGTGGTGCCCCCACACATCGTGCCTGCCGTCCGAAAGCACCTAGACGAGTTCGCCGGCACCGAGCCGGATGCGCTGCTGTTTCCCTCGCCCTCGAACACTGAGACGTGGCTACAGCGGTCGACGCTGAACCTGCACTGGAAACCGGCAGCCGAGGCAGCCGGGGTGCCCGGTGCACGCTGGCACGACCTACGGCATACCGGAGCCACGTTGGCCGCGATCGCCGGGGCGACCGTTCCCGAGTTGATGCAGCGGTTGGGGCACTCGACACCGGCAGCCGCCATGAGATACCAGCACGCAGCCCAGGGCCGAGACGCCGCGATCGCCGGGGCGCTGTCGCGGCTGGCCGAGGGCACCGACGCCGAGAAGGAGAAGAAGTGAGCAACATCGAGCCAAGCGGCACCCCGGGGTTCATCGTTGCCCGCCGGGGACCGAATGCGAACGACCCGTTTGCCGTCGGGGATGAGGTCGACACCTACGAGCTGCTGGTGCCGTTACTGCCACCGGTTGACGCGAGGCCGACGCCGGCCGCCCGACTGAAGGACGCACATTCGAAGGCAGCTTTGGAGGCCCCTCGAATCAAAGAGCTGGCGAAGTCGCAGAAGTGGCGAGTCCTGCAGCGACTGGCGTGCGATTGTCCGGCGTCGGAACTGCTGGTCACGGTCTATGTCGTGCCCGGTGGTGAACGGTGGGCCTACCTAGTGCCCGAGAAGCTGCCGAGCGCATTTCGGCGAACTGAGGCCGCGAACCGCCCGCTCGCATTCCCGTTGCACCGCGAGCCGAACGGCTACCCGCACGTTGACATTGTTTCGTGTCGGCGCTGCCTCACCCGGTGGGCGGTTCAGTTGACCGAATCGGAGGCGGCCATGGCGAAATGCCGAAGTCCCCACTTGGGCGCGCGAGTCGTGGACGGGCAATAGACGACGCGTGATGTATTGTTAAGTCCACAACCGAATTTATTGCCCGGCGAGAAGCGCCGCACCACCCTCAGACATGGGCCGCTGTGGGAATCGTTCTGAGAGGACGTTTCCACTGTGGCCCTTTCTCGTACCCCGCGTAGACAACTCGCGACGATCCCCGACGCTGCCGAATACGCCTGCGTCTCAACCAAAACCATCCGGCGTCGGATCGCTTCGGGTGACCTGACCGGCTACCGGATGGGCCCGCGGCTGCTGCGCGTCGACCTCGACGAACTCGACGCGCTGCTGAAGCCGATCCCGACTGCCCGTGGCGGTGCAGCGTGACCACCTACGCGGCCGAGCCGGCCGCCCGCACCATCCGGTCGAAGCACGAGGACCGAGACCAGGGCCAGACCGTGCCCACGGTGGAGACCTTGATCCGCGAGACGCACGGGATGCTCGAACGTACGGGTGTCCGGTTGTCGCCGGCGAAGGTGACCCGGCTGTGCCGTGACTACGTGAACATCGTTGCGACCAAGGGTGTTTCGTTCGGTGCGTACCTGGCGAACGCGGTTGCGCTGACGGGTGCGACCCAGCACGAGTTCGATTCGGTGTACTACCGACTCTGCTACTCCGACCCGACCGGCGAGAGCGCCGTGCGTCGGGTGCTGCGGGGTGGTCGCGAGTGAGTCTCGACAAAGGGAAACGCCGCCCGGCGAAGGCGGCGTCTCAGAAGATTCATGGCGGCGAATCCGATTTCATTCTAGAGCCAGATTACGCCGACGAGCCAACCACCAGGTGCCGTGCGTGTCGCCACCCGCTGCGGGCTGAGAAGTCCGTGGAGCGTGGCATCGGCCCGGTCTGTTTCGTCGCCGAGTTGGGCGGTGAAAGCCGATGAGCACACTGCTGGATCCGAGCGCGGTCCTGACCCTGGCTGAGTTCGAGGCCGACATGGTGTTGCGTGCGGCGATCGACGCCGACCGCATCCGACCTGGCGTGATCCTGGCGGTCGCCGGGTGTGAGGGCCGTGAGGTCTGCCGAGACGAGTACGGGTGTCAGTGCTCGACGCGCTGTTGGTTGTGCCGTGCCGAGGCTGAGTGGCCGTCCCGGCGCGAATGGTGTTGGAACGCGATCGTGGACGGGATGCCGGCACGGGTGACGTTCGATCTGTGCACCCATTGCTGTGACTTCCTGCAGCCGGTGATCGGTGGTGACCGCAATGTCTGAGCCGACTCGATTCGCAGATGAGCCGATGTTCACGTTGGCGTTCGTCCTGGCGGCGAATGAGGCTGGTTACGAACGTGGTCTTCGTGAGGGCCTGCACCGAGCTGATGCTGCTTCGCACGACGAGTTCGAGGCCGCCCGTGCTGTGGTGCATTCCGCCGCTGGTGGTGACCGTCACGAGCTGTTCGACCGGCTCGGTGTCGACACGATCCGTGACCCGTGGGCCGAGGTTGCCGAGCGGTTGGAGCAAGCGCGTGAGACGCAGCGCCGCGCCGTGCATGACTCCCTGCGGGGTGGTGCCGCGTGAAGCACGCAAGCGTCTACGACGGTTCGAGCACCCGTTACGTGTTCGTTCGAGGGCACGTCTCCGAGGTGTTCAAGCGGTACGGCGTGCCGTCCACGAACGATCGCGTCGTGCGGGCCCGTGCGGTCCGACGAGAGCGGGTGTCGGACCTGCTGTCCATGTTGCAGCACGAGGGTTACGACGTGCGCCTGATCGAAGGTGATCCGCGATGAGTCTGCACAGTGTCGACGTCGACCAGTTCGACGAGGACGGCCGCCCGGTTCAACGCTCCTGGCAGCCGGTTGACCTCGCCGAAGTGCTCGCCGGCCGGTGGGAGGCACCGAAAGCCACCGTAGGCCGGCGATCGGACGGCCGCGGCCTGTTCTACCCCGGCAAGGCCCACACGATCGCATCTGAGTCGGAGGGCGGCAAGACGTGGCTCGCGCTCATCGCCGCCGCCGACGAGATCGCCGCGGGCAACCATGTCGGCTACGTCGATTTCGAGGACGCCGAAGGGCCGGTTGTCTGGCGTCTGCTGACGCTCGGAGTGCCCCCCGAGGAGATCGCCAAGGGATTCCACTACTTCCGGCCGGAAACCCCGATCAGTGACCCGCTGGCCCAGGTCGACATTACCCGTTTTATGTCGTCGGTCAGTCCGTCGCTGGTGATCCTCGACGGCATCACCGAGGGGATGACGCTGCACGGCCTCGACCCGCTGAACAACAAGGACGCGGCAACGTTCGGCCGGATGCTGGTTCGCCCGCTGACCTCCTACGGCGCCGCGGTGGTCTCGCTCGATCACGTCACCAAGTCGGCTGAGGGCCGAGGACGGTACGCGATTGGTGCAGTACACAAACTGAACGCGCTTGACGGTGCCGCGTACGTGCTGGAGAACCGGGCGAAGATCGGCCGCGGCCTGGTCGGTCGCTCGACGATCCTGATCGCCAAAGACCGACCCGGCGACCTACGGCAGCACGCGAAGCCGTCCGCCGGTGGGCTGCACTGGTTCGCCGATCTGGTGATTGATGCGACCGACCCCGACCCGGCGTGCATCGTCGGCGAAGTGCGAGCACCTGAGAACGATTCTCACGACTCACACCGACCGACAGTGATGATGCAGCGCGTCGCCGACACCCTCGCCGAACACCCCCAGGGACTCGCTCAGCGGGTGTTGTGCGACGTCGTGAAGGGCAAGACCGAGACCATCCGCACGGCGCTGTCACATCTCATCGCAGACGGCTACGTGAGCCCGACGCCTCACCGTTTGGTGAAGCCGTACCCCGGCGAGAACGGGGGTCAGGAATGACCAGCGTGCCCCCGTGCCCCGACCGTGCCCCGACCGTGCCCCCGGCACGGGCAAAAACGCCCGAAAGTGACCGTGCCCCCGTGCCCCTCTCTATAGGCACGGGCACGGGTCACGGGCATTTGGGTCACAACTCACCCATCGAACCCACCGAGAGCGTGCCCCCTGTTTGCCAGTCGTGCAGAACATCCACCGACAACCGACCGGCGGTCTGTTCGACCTGTTGGGCGGAGCGCGTCGACCACCGGCTCATCAAGGCCCAGCGCCGCCGGGCTGACCTCACCAAGCGCACAACCCCGAAGGAGAGCGAAGTGAAGAACCCCGAAGCACCGCTTTCTGTCGCCGTCTACACCGGCGGCCGATGGACTCTGCGGCTGGTCTGCCCGCACTGCAGCCACGTCCACAGCCACGGAGGCGGAACCGACCCGAACCCCGAGGTTGTGCGGTCCTACCTCGGACACCGCGCCGGCCACTGCCCAAGCGAGTGCGAGACGCACGGGCGACACGACCGAGGCGGTTACGTGCTGACCGACCCCAGCGACCTCATCGGCGAGATGCACCACGCGATCACCGAGGCGGACAAGTGAACGCCCTGGATGCCCTGCACATCGGCACGCTGCTGGTGGTCACCGCTGACGCATACATCGTCGGCCGCGTGATCGAACGCACCCGGCAGCACCGTGCCGCGCTAGCGATGCTCACCCGGTTCGACCTCGACCGGGAGGCGCGACCGTGACTGCAGCCGAGGCGCTGACGTGCGCGCTAGCGCGGCTCACTGACGCCGGGACGCTCCCACGCTGCGGTGAACCCGGCGCGCACGAACTGTGGCTGTCGGAGGACGCCGAGGACAGGGCGCAGGCCGCCCGCTGGTGTGCGGGTTGCCCGGTCCTGGCCGAGTGCGCCGCTGCCGCCGACGAACTCAAAGCTTGCTTCGGTGTGTGGGCGGCCCGCGACTACGGCGAGCGTGCCTCGCGCCGGACGGGGGTGACCGGATGAACACGGTCCAGGTGACCCGATGGAACGAGCGTCACGCGGTCGCTGTGGTCGACGGCGTGACCGTGCAGGTCGGGCGCAACACCAACGGCGTGCGGTGGTCGTGCGAGATCCACGGCCGGCACAGAACCCCGGCCGGGTGTGAGCACCTGGCCGACCTGGCGGCGACCGTGCCGCCTCCCGAGAAGTACCAACCCAGAAGGAGCGCAACCGATGCGTGAGACACGGGCGGCGCAGTGGCCGACCCACCGAGCAAGGGCACGTCGACGGCGGCAGGGGCGCAGCGCGTTCGCGCTGGCGCAACTGAGGTTCGAGCGACAGAGCCCTCAACCCACCAGACGAGAGGTACTGACATGAGCGACAACAACCTTCCGCAGCACGTCCTCGCCCGGTCCAAGCGGGACCAGGACGAGCTAGAGAACTTGGCGCGAGGCCGCGCGTACCCGATCCCGGCCGACCTGGCGCAGCGCATCGCGGCTGAGGTCGCCGCGACCAAGCAGCGCCGCGAGGCTGCACCCGCCGGTCGCGCGGTGAACGAGCAGGCCGTCGCCGAGTCGCTGGCGCGGATGACCCCAGGGTCAGCACCGTCCCACGCGGCTGCGGTCGCACCACAACTGTCCGGCGCCGTTGCGGCGTCACTGGCACGAATGCGCTCAGCCAACGGGCTGCGCGTCGATCAACCCACCATCCAGAAGTAAGGACCACGACCATGACCACAGACACACGAACCAGCACGTTCAACGCAACCAGCCACGTCTATGCCGACCCGATGATCGATCCCGGTGCGGCACCGATCATCGGCAGTCAGGCAGCCAGTGCGATCGGCGTCCGGGCTGCCGTGGCGCACGGCGAACTGCCTACGCTACCGAACCGATTGCGGAACGCCTTGGCAGCCGACGCCGCGGTGCAGGGTCTGCGGAACGCGGTGTTCGGTGCCACCCTCGAAGGCAAGCGCGGGATGGCAGCACTGACCCGCAAGATCACCGATGCCGCGCTGGCCGGCGAGACCCTGCCCACGGCCGAGGAGTTCCGCGCTCAGGCACTGAACGCGTGGCTCGAAGACCAGGCCGGGCAGGCACAGTCGACCGCGCTCAATGCGTTGCACCGCACGGTCAAGGACAGTGCGCCGGTTGCGATCATGGCCGCGTTGCCCGAGGCGCTGACCGCGGTGCGCACCGAAGTCGAGGCGGCACTGACCGAGGCGCGTGCATTGATCCGCACGCTCGACGGTCTCGACATTCACCACGCTGCCGCGGTTGCTCAGGCGACCAAGGCACAGCGCGATGCTGTGACCTCCCTACCTGCGGTCGCGCGCCGGTACAACCGACTGCGGATGCTTCAGCGTGACCTCATGGTCGCCTCGCACCTCGACCCGGCAGGCACGACCGGACTCAGCGTGGACCAGGGCGTGAACGCGTGGCGCGGGGTGTTCGAGACCGGACTGTACGAGTTCTCGCACATCACGCCCGGCGATCCCGGACCTGAGTTCGACATGCCGAGCGTCGATCGTCTGATCGCAGTCGCTGCCCGCGATGACGTGTGGGTGCCGAGCATCGAGCAGGCCGAGGACGCCTGGCAGAACCGCCTCAACACCGGGTCGCTGTAACGACCCACGACCACAGACGGCCGGGCGCGTTGGACGTTGGCGCGAAGGACGCGCCCGGCACCTGTGGACAGCCACGAACACCAGCACCAGCACCAGCACCGAGACCGAACACCCGCCCCAGGCCCCCCTTGGTGGGTCGCACACAGACCGCCCGCTGGGGAGGCGTCTCGGTGGTGCGCGACCCGCTCGACCTCAACAACACCATCCAGCACCCCCGGAAAACATCGACCCAAGGAGACCCCCATGCCGACCCCGAGGAACGTGGGCAAGCCCCGCAGCCGGGAGCACCGCCGCCCGGTGAGCAGTGGTGCCCGAGTCGCACTGATCGAACTACCCGCCGCAGGGTGTGACCTGCCCGTGCCACCGATGCCGGCCGGCCGCGACTGGACCAAGGCCGACCAAGCCCGATGGGTCGAGCTGTGGGAATCACCGCAGGCGACCCAGTGGGATGACACCGTGCGCGGCACTGTCGCGCTGTTGGTCGTGTACGAGTCGGCGCTGCTGGCCGGCGCGGCGTCGGCGTGGCAGGCGCAGGAATGTCGCCACGCCGCCGAAGCCCTCGGACTCACCCCGAGGGGCACTCGGGCAACTCGGTTGGCGGATCGTGGAATGAGCGCCCGCCGAGCAGCCCGAGCCGCCGGCTCAGCGGTAATCGCGCTGGACCCTCCCGAGACCGACAACGGCGTGCCCCTAGAGGCGCTGCGGTCGATGTGGCATCCGCTCTGGTGGCCAGACGGCAAAGCACCCAAGGGTCGACGCGGGTATCACGCCACCGACTACTGCGCGGCTCGCGACCGGCACCACGAAGCACAACAAGACTGGTGCGCCGCGCGACGCCTGACTGATGCTGGCGGGCACATCGACTGGCACAAGTACCGCGCCGCGCTCGACACCGCCGCCCGTCAACACCGTGCCTAAGCGGGTGTGTCTGGACTGCCCGGCGATCGGCGCGTGCCTCACCGTCCGCTGCTGGCGCTGCGCCATCGACCTGCACGGCCGCGCGTGGCATCTCGGACACTCCGACGACCGGACCGCATGGGAAGGGCCGGAGTGCTCACCCCCGCAACCTGAATGCCGATCACGACACCCGCTCCCAATCCCGGCAGGTCGGGAAGCCTGCCGCCTCCGTAGTCGAGGTGAGGATCAACGAAGTGCGCAGTTCTGCACAAAACGTCGCCTGCCGCTTGCGAAGGGATGAGCCCGACCCGGAGTCACTCAGCCGCCTACTAGATTCCGCCGCATGAGTATCAACTGGGGTGACGTTCCTACCTGGCTTGCGGCGACCGGCACGACGGCTGCGTTCGGTGTGACGTTCTGGCAGTTGCGGCACGTCCGCGAGCAGACTGCGCTGCTGCGTGCCGAGCACGACGACGAAGCCAAGTCGCAGGCCCGACTCATCGTCGTTCTGGGTCCGTTTCGCGGGTCTGCGGGTGGGGCGAATTTCCGCGTACGCAATGAGAGCGACCGGCCCGTGCGAGCCGTCCGAGTCGTCAGCCCCTACTTCACGCATCACCAGGTCACGGCGTGGCGATTCGCGGGCATGTGGGTGTCACAAGAGGGCACGGCCAATGCCTACGATCTTGACCCGCAGCACGACCGGGCCGCCGATAACGGTGAGTTGGTGCTGCCGCCTGGCCGAGCACTCTGGGTCGGCGTGGATTTCCTCAACGACGGCGGTCAAGTCATTGCATGGCAAGCCGACGACACAGCGAGGCCCACCCTCGACATCGAGTTCGTCGACGACCGCGGACGGCGGTGGCAGCGATGGGCCAACGTCGAGCCTCGACCAGCGAGCACGTCCGCAGTCCACCGCGAGCCACCGCCGCCGCTCACTCGCCGTAGGGGGTGAGCGAGCGGGCCGCTCAGTGTTGTTCGGCTCCTCGTGGGCAGGTCGAACTCACCCGCGCCGTGCTCGGTGCCAAGCAACGACCGATGGCTGCTGGTGACGGTTTCGGGTGGGACCGCAAAGCACCCGGTTCCTCAACTCTCATCGCGGCATCGCTGGCGCTGTGGGGAGTGGAATCCAAGGTGCAGCGCCCGAGACGATCGGCACCCGGCGAGCGGCGCGGAACAGTGACGGTGCTGTGAGGTCCGACTACTGCTGTTCGAGACGCAGAAGACCGACGTCAAGGACGCGCAGCCCATTGCAGGTGATGCCGAGGTCTGCGGTGCGTGTTCCCTGCTTTGGTTCGGTCTCCGGCGGAGCCCGAACCAGGATCGATCCTCACCTCGACTACGGGGGCGGCAGCCGAGGTGGAAACAACTTTCCACCTGTGCGGAATTGCCGCACGCTCGACTACGGGGGCGGCAGGGTGATCGTCAGCGGCGAATCGTCATTTGACGATTGGGCGACTTCTCGGCGGACGGGGGCGGCAGTCGGGACGTAGTCGTTCCTATCGACTAGGTCGGGCGACTTCTCGGCGGACGGGGGCGGCAGGCTTCCCGACCTGCAGGGATTGGGCGCGGGTGTCGTCATCGGCATTCACTTCGCAGGCGCGGACCACCTGGCGGTGGGCAGAGTTCTGGCATCCCCCACCAGGGTTACCCCCGATCCAGCCACCCCACTCGGAAGGGGCCAACACTCCTAGCCCGCTCCCGAGATGAGAGCAGGCTGTGCTGGACACGTAGGGCATCCGGCCGGACTACTGACTACGTGCTACCGCGTTCCCCGCACGCGCGGCTGTAGGACTTTTGTCGAGGCGGTCGCTGAGTTGATTGGCGGCTAGGACCGTGAGGGAGGACGCCGCGAGAATCGTTCTCAGTTGTCGTAGAGCGAGGGCACCTCGTTGCCTGACCCGATGTAGTCGAGAGCGCGATATACCTCATGCGCTGCGTCGCGGGCGCTGAGCATCATTTCGACGGTGTGCGAGTGATCCGACCCGGCGGGCGGTGCGACAACGATCTGATCGAAGGCACCGTCGCAGTCCAGGGCGATGAGGACGTAACCGCCTGCGGCGTTCACTGGCAGCCGGGGCCACGTCGGGCGCGTGGTCGCCATGAGGTCGTCAAGGTCGGAGTTCTCGGAGAAGTAGAGATCGTTCGACCCTTCGGTGATCCGGAGCTCAATCGGCGTGATGCGTCGTGCGGGCATGGCTGGTTCCTTTCGGTTGGGTTGGTGTTTAGTCGGGCATCTGACTGGCGAGCCGGATGACGGAGGCAGCAACGTCGAGTGCTGTGCGCTTGGTGAGCACGGCCCATTCATCGGTTCGGACGTGCAGGGCGAGTTCGCCCTCATACCAAGCGAGTTGGACCGCTACGGCGTCGGAGCGCTCGGGTACGTCAACGGGCGATGGGCGCAGGGTTCGCAGAATTCTGCGAACTCGCGAGGCGAAGCCGAGATGTTCCGCGTGTGCGGCGTCATTGCCGACTACGCCCCCGACCTCCTGACCTCGGTCCGTGACGACAACCTCAGCCTCAACGCCGCCCACCAGCAGGCCGAGCAAGTCCGCGACGAGGACCGCCTGCGCCTCGACGCCGATCCAGCCGTTGCGCTTCTCCTGCCAGGTCACGCCGACCACCGGAGCCGGGCGCGGAAGGTGACGGCGGTCATGCTGCCGACCGAACCGACCGCAGCGCCTCTAGAGCCGCGTCAATCGTGGCGAGGATGCACGACGGGCACGCGAATGGCTCGGAGGCGGTCACTGGCTGCCCGAGTGGCCGTGCCCAGCCTCGGACAGGCTCCCAACGGGCTGCCCGCGCTGCCTCGATCGTCGGCACCGTCGCGCCGCACTGCTGGCAGGCGATCATGCTGCCCACCCGCCAACCTCGGGCGCAGCGGCGGGCTGCTGCTCGACCTCGGGCCGCGTCCGATGGGTCAAGAAGTGGATGCGCAGCGCGCAGCAGATGAGCGAGCCTAAGACGGCAAGCAGCGCCGCGCCCTGTAGGTGGGTGCAGAAGTGCACCCATGCGGATACGATCGATCCCACGTCAGAACCTCCAGTTCTGTCGTCAGACCCCGGACGGTTGCACCCGTCGCGGGGTCACTTTCTTCGGAATCGCGGACCCTGTTGCACCGATGTTGCATGAGTGCACGAAAACGGCCCGCCATTCCCTGAATTTTCCGCGGAATGACGGGCCTAAACGTTGGTGCCCCCGGCAGGATTCGAACCTGCGACACCCGCTTTAGGAGAGCGGTGCTCTATCCCCTGAGCTACGAGGGCGGGGGCCGGATACCCGGCCGGAGCAGTCTAGTTCGCAGGTGGTCGAACCTCCGAACTCACCGGGCGACTCACACTTCGTCCAGCTTGTCCGCCAGGTCGTCCTTGGCGGGCGGATGAGTGTCCTTGGCAGCTTGCTCGGCCGCGTACCGCCCTTCGGGTGTGAGTGGCTCGAGTTCGTCCGGAGACAGGTCACCTGTTCGCAGGTCGATCTGTTCACCCAGATAGCGCAGTGTCACCGCGACCGTTGCGGCGAGAGGCACGGCGAAGAAGGCGCCGACGATGCCGAACAACTGGCCACCCAGCGCGATCGACAGCAGCACCAGCGCAGGGTGCAACTCCATCGAACGGCTCTGCAGCAAGGGCTGCAGGATGTGGCCCTCGAGTTGCTGCACCAGCAGGACGATCAGCAGCACCAGCAACGCGGTCGTGACGCTCTTGGTCACCAGCGCCACCAGCACCGCGAGCGTCCCGGCGACGAACGCACCGACGATCGGGACGAACCCACCGAAGAAGGTCAGCAGCGCCAAGGGCAGCGCGAGCGGGACGCCGAGCACCACCAGACCGAGGCCGATGAAGAACGCGTCCACCGCAGAGACCAGGGCCTGCGTCCGGATGAACCCCGACAGGGTCTGCCACACGCGGGTGAGCATCTCGGTGAAGTGGGCGCCGGCGCCGCGTCCTGCGATCGAGCGCAGCCACGGCAGGAAGTGCGGTCCGTCCTTGATCATCAGGAAGCACAGGATCAGGGCCACGATGAGGTTGACCAGGATGTGTCCGGCGGTCGTGACGCCGGTGAAGACACCGCTGGCGATCTTGTCGCCGGATGTCTGCAGCTTGTCGGTGATGGCCTTGACCGCGTTGTCGATCTGCTCGGGCTGCACGTTGAACGGTGGGCCTTCGAGCCAGTCCTGGATCTTGTTGACCCCGTCGATCGACTTGCTGGTCAGTTCGGGCACCTGCGAACTCACCATCGGCGTCATCAGCGCGATGATCGCCGCAAACACTGCGATTGCGCCGAGCAGACTGGTGACGGCGGCGGCCGCGGGGGAGAAGCCGCGCGAACGCAGCCAGCGGGTCGGCGGCCACAACACGGTGGCGATGACGAGCGCCAGGCACACCGGCAGCAAGGCCGACCAGAAGATGCCCACGATCTTCAGCACGGCCCACAGGGCGGCCAGGATCAGCAGCGTTCTCAGAGCCCAGCCGGCGGTCCAACGCATGCCTCGTCCGATGACCATGGCCCGGTCGACGCCCTCGTTGGTCGTGCGCGCCTTCGCGACCTTCGACCCGGCAGCCACCCGCTCGCCCAGGATGCGGGGCCGTACCTTGGCGGTGCCGTCGCCGGAGTCCTCGTCCGGACGCGTGGGCTTCTGTTTGGGGCCCGCGAGCTTTGTACCCAGGCGGGACAAGCCCAAGCGTTTCAGCATTGTTCTCCTTCAAGCGGCGAAGTCCGAGCCGGCCCCGAGGATGAGGACCGGCGCCGGACGCTGTCCCCACTGAACCACCTCGATCGGCGCAACGGGGAACTAGCGCGGGAACGGGCAGGTAACCTACCGGAACGATGAGTGACTCCTCGGTATCCACAGCTGCGCCGTCGTCCGCCGGCCCTGCGCGACACAAGCGCATCGCCGCGGGCGCCGGACTGCTCGCGCTCACCCTCGGCACCGGTGGCGCGGTCTCGGCGATGGTCGGCTCGTCGGACGAGGTCGCGTCCTGCGCCGAGCCGGCGAAGGTGTCCGTGTCGGTGACCCCGGAGTTGTACCCAGTCGTCTTCGAGCAGGTGGATGCGTTGGAGTCCAACCCCACGCTGTGCGCGGACTACGTCGTCAGCCGCGCATCGGGTGAAAGCGTCAACCGGGCCGTGAAGGCGGGCGGCCAGGGCATCCCGGACGTGTGGATCCCCGATTCCTCGATGTGGGTGGACGACGCCACGGCGAAGCTCGGTGCGGGCTGGGTCGGAAACTCCGGTTCGATCGCCGGCAGTCCCGTGGTCGTCGGCGTGCCGCAGGCACAGTCCTCCGTGCCCGGTTTGGACAAGACCCCGACTTGGGCGCAGCTCCTCAGCGCCGGCAATCTCCCGGTCACCGTTCAGGACACCGGTGTCTCCTCGACCGCGCTCGCCGCGATGACCGTCGCGAACCGCGGATCGGGCACCCGTCAGGAACGCACCGACCTGCTGCGCTCGATCGTTCGACTCAGCCGTTCGACCCTCTCGCCGGAGTCGCTGGCCGGCCGCGCTGTGCAGGGGTCGGACGCCGCACGCGCATACCCGCTGTCGGAACAACAGTTGCTCGAGTTCGACCGGACCCACCCGGACAAGAAGCTGCGGCCGCTGATTCCGCAGGAAGGCGTCCCGCAGCTCGACTTCCCGTTCGTGCGTCCGGTCAAGGCAACCTCCGCACCGCAGAACGCGATCGATGCGTTGCTCGCCTCTCTGCGCAGCGCGCAGGCGAAGTCGGCGCTGAACAAGGCGGGCTTCCGGGTGCCCGGGGGACAGGCGCCGGACAGTTCGGCACTTCCCTCCGACATCAAGCTGGTGGCGGCGCCCAAGAGCGCCGAGAACGTCAGCGCCGTCAAGTCGTGGGGTGACCTCGCACGCGACGCACGCATGCTCGTCCTGGTCGATGTGTCGGGCTCGATGATCGCCGAGGTGGGGCCGAAGCAGAGCCGGATCGACCTGCTCGCCAGCACCGCGAAACTCGCACTGAACGCGCTCCCGGGCACGACTCAGATCGGTGCCTGGGCGTTCAGCACCGACCTCGACGGCAAGGGCAAGGACTATCTGGCGATCGTTCCCGAGGTCGCCGAGATCGGTAACACCCCGGCCGGCAACGCGCACAAGCAGAAGATGGTCGACAAGCTCGGACAGCTACCCGCCTTGGTCGAGAAGAACGGGGACACCGGTCTGTACGACTCGATCTGGGCGGCGTACCAGGCGGCGACCAAGAGCTACCGAGACGGCTACGTCAACTCGATCGTCGTGATGACCGATGGCAAGAACGACGACCCGGGTGGCGGGCTCAGTCTCCAGCAGCTGCTGAAGAACCTCGGCGGCGCCTACAAACCCGACAAGCCGATCAAGCTGGTCGCCATCTCGATGGGCCGGGACACCGATCCGGCCGCGCTCAAGCAGATCGCGAGGGCAACCGACGGGTTGTCCTACGTGACCAAGGACCCCTCGGAGATCTCAACCGTGTTCGTCGACGCATTCCTGCACCGAAGCTGACGATGACCGACACCACCGCAACGGACGACCGTTCCGCGCACGACATCGCCGGCTGGCGCGAGGAGCTCACCGGTATCGGCGGACCCAACACCTTGTTGTGGTTCGACGACCGCGGACGCGGCATGCTCGAACTCACCACCGCGCACCCGGCCGGGGTGGCTCGCCTGTTCTCCTCCGGCAGCGCCCGTCTGTCGCAGGTGGTGCGGGAGTCCTACGCCTACGCCGAGGCCTCGCGCCGGCTGCGGATGATCGAGGCCAAGGTCGTGGAACTGCAGGAGGACCGCGGCATCGATTCCTGCTGGATGGGTATCGGCCTGGCCGGGTGGAAGGTGCGGGGCAGCGGCACGCCTCCGCTCGCCCCGGTGCTGCTGCGCCGGGTGCGCCTGCAACGGGTCGCCGGGCACCCGGACGACCTGCTCATCCAGGTCACGAGTCCCGCGATCGTCAACCCGGCGCTGGTTGCGTACCTACGGCAGGCCTACGGCATCGAGGTCGACGAGGACGCGTTGACCGCGCTCGCCCGCGCCAGTTCACCGTCGGACCCGCGACAGGTGTTCGACGAACTACGCCGAGCGTGCACCGCGGTGCCCGGCTTCGAGATCCAGCGTCGCCAGATCATCAGCACCTTCAACCTCAGCAAGGCCGACCTCGTCGGTGACCTGATGGACGAGCACGCTCCCGGTCACCCGGTGCTGGATGCGCTCAGCGGTGACCCGGACGCGCTGGACGCGATCCGCGCAGTGCCGCCGGAGCCCGACCCCACCGGGCTGTCCGAAGCCCACGGCGTGCTGGCATCGGACGCCTCGCAGGAAGCCGTGCTCAGCGCTGTGCTCGCCGGCGCCCACCTGACGGTCGACGGGGCGCCCGGTACCGGCAAGACCCAGACCATCGCCAACCTCGTCGCTGCGCTCGCGGCGCAGGGCCGGCCGATGTTGCTGGTCAGTCACAAGCGCGCCGCCATCGAAGCGGTGAACAGTCGGCTGACCGAGGTCGGGCTCGGCGACCTTGTCGCACACATGAGCGACGGGCGTCCGGGCCCTGAGTTCGAGGAACTGTTCAACCGGCGTATTCAGGAAGCGATCGCCTCGTCCGTGCAACCCCCTGCGGTGCAACGGAACCCGTCGGTCTTCGCGCAGAAGTTGCAGGAGCACCACCAGCGGATGCACCGGCTGCACTCGCCGTGGCAGGTCTCGCTGGCGCAGACCCTCGAGGCGATCACCGCGCTGGGCGATCGGCGTCCATCACCGCGCTCACATGTCCGGCTGGCCGGCGGCGACCTGCTGGCGCTGTCACCCGCGCAGCGCGACGAAGCCGGACGCCGCCTGCTGGCCGTCGCGCGCAAGGGCGCGTGGCCGACCAGCGGTGAGAACGACCCTTGGTACGGCGCCGCCATCGCCGGTCCGCAGCAAGCGCAGCGGACGCGCGACAGCGTCACCGAGTTGGCGAACGAGCGACTCGGCGCGCACCGTGCGCTGGTCGAAGATCTCTTCGACCAGGTCGGCCTGCCCTCACCCGCCGACATGCGCGAGGAGGAGGAGTGCCTCGAGCTGCTCCAGCACGTGACCGACACGCTCGAAGTCTTCCGCCCCGAGGTGTTCGAGGCGCCGCTCGGCGACCTGGCCGCAGCTACCGGCGACCGCCACTACCGGCGCGAACACGACTCGACGGTCGGGGTCATGGAACGGCGCCGGTTGGTCGCGCAGGCGCAGGAGTTGCTGCGTCCGGGACCGCGTCCCGATCTGCACGGTGTGCTGGTGCAGGCGTTGCGGCAGCGGGTCACGTGGCGCCGGATCGCGGGCAAGGGTTCCCGGCCGGCCGCACCGAAGGGTCTGGCCGACGTGGTCGCCGCCCACGAGAAGATGCGCAGCGAACTCGAGTGGCTCGGGCAGCGACTGTCCACCACCGCCGACGGCGGGGACCTGCTCGACCAGTCGTTCGACTCGCTGCAGGCTCGCCTGGGACGGTTGTCGCACTCGATCGAACGACTCGGCGTCATCCCCGAGGTAACCGCCGACATCGATGCCTTGCGTGCGCAGGGACTCGGCGACCTCGTCGACGAACTCGCGCACCGGCAGGTCAGCCCCGACGAGGTTGTGCCCGAACTCGAATTCGTTTGGTGGACTTCGCTTTTCGCTCATCTTCACGATCCTGCCGAGGGTACTGATGCCGGCGGTCAGCAGATCCGCGATCTGCTGCACCAGTACGCGGCCGATGAGCAGGAGCGCCGCGCGGAACGCGCCGGCTTCGTGCGCGCCAAGCTGGACGAACGTCTGCGATTCGTCGTACGCAACCTGCCTGAGCAGGTGCGGGACGTCCAACAGGGTCTGGCCCGCGGGGCCAGCCTGCGGGACCTGTTGCCGGCTGCACCCGAGCTGATGATGGCGCTCATGCCGTGCTGGGCGATGAGTCCCCTGCTCGTACCCGCCCACGTCCCGGCGGGCGTCTGGTTCGACGTCGTCGCGATCGACGAGGCGTCCCGGATGAGCACCGCGGAGGCGGTGCCGGCGGTTCGGCGCGGTGCGCAGACCGTCCTGTTCGGTGACCGGCGTCAGCTGCGACCGAGTCGGTTCGCGGTCGACGCGGCGCGCACCCCGGCCGGTGCACGACCGACCCCCTCGATCCTGGACGAACTCACCGGGCTCGTACCGGCGATCGAACTGGGCACGCACTACCGATCGCGCGACGGGCGGCTGTTCGACTTCGCGAACATCCAGGCGTACGGCGCGAAGGTGCGCACCTTCCCCGCTCCGACCGACGGCCGGGTCATCAGGCTGGACATCACCGCGGCGGGTCAGGACGAGCTCGACCGCGTCGTCGACGTCGTGAGCAGTCACGCTGCACGTCCTGGACGCGGGTCATTGATGGTGGTGGCACTGACCGACGAGCACGCCGAGCGACTGAACGCCCAGTTGGCGCGACGCGCAGTCACCGATCCCGGGGTACGGGCGCTGTTGGAGGAGAACTCCGCCGAAGCGTTCATCGTGCGCACCGCCGAACGCGCCCAGGGCTTCACCCGTGACGTCGTCGTGCTCAGCACCGGGTGCCGGGTGGACGAGGACGGCGGACTTGTCGGCGCGGTGGCGCGTGTGTTGGACGACGGGGGCGAGCGTGCCCTGCTGGTCGCCACCACGCGGGCCCGCGAACAACTCGTCGTCGTCAGCGCGTTCCGGGCGGACGACGTCGCCGTGGCCGGACTGCACAGCCGCGGTGCCCAGATGTACCGCGACCTGCTCGTTCACGCGGCCACCGGTGGCGGGGCCGAACGGACCGCCGGCCCGCCGGGGTCGGCGGGCAAGAGCAAACAGTCTCGCCGTCGGCGCACCGCCTCGACCGGCAGTGTGCTGGATCGGCCCCTGAGTAAACCCGTCGACGAACCGGCACACCCGTGCATCGGCGACCTCGCGCGCCGGTTGCGCGGCGAGGGTCTGACCGTTCGGCCGGGGGCGGGCACGTCTCGCCCGGCGGTCGACCTGGTGATCGTCGAGGGTGAGCCCTTGGTGGTCGACACCGACGCCGTCGCCTTAGCCGAACTCGGCAACGTACGCGATCGCGATCTCGTGCGTCCGGCGCAGTTGCGCGCTCGCGGCTGGCGGTACGAGCGACTGGCGCTGGGTGAGGTCTTCAGTGACCCCGCCCAGCAGATTGCTCGGTTGGCTGAGGTCGCCACACGCACGCAGGACGGGGCGTAGTGACCGAGCAGCCGCGGCGACGCAAGCACCGTCGGGTGGTGCGACCGGCGACCGGCGGCGAATCCGGCCCGGAGCCGCGTGCGGACGAACCGGCCAAGGAGGATCTGACGCCGCGCGACCGGGCCCACGAGACCTGGCTCAACGAGCAGCGTCCGCCGCACTGGGAGTAGTGAGGCAACGAAGAACAAGAACGGGCGCCCCGATCGGGGCGCCCGTTCCTGTTGTGGTGCTGGGTGATCAGCGGCCCATGCGCAGGGCGTCGCGAATCTCGGTGAGGACGCTGAGTTCGGTCACGTCGTCCTCTTCCTTCTGCTTCATGAAGCGGGCCTTGAAAGCCTCGTACGGCTTGACGACGCCGAAGTAGACGACGGCGGCGACGATCAGGAAGCCGATCAGCGCGGTGAGGAAGTTACCCACGCTCACGCCGCCCGGCTTGTAGTTGGAGAAGTCGGGGGTCCCGCCGGCCTTGCCGATGAGGTCCATGATGATCTTGACGAAGGCGTCGACAACCTTGGCGAAAACGGTGGCGATGACAACCGCAACAGCGAGTTCGACGACGTTGCCCTGCAACAGGAATTTCTTGAAGCCACTCACGGCTGTTTCCTTCTCTTTTCGGGGTCTTTGTGCTTCGGTGCTTTCTGCAGGAAGCGCCGCCACAGTAGCGGAGCAACCCGGAGTGGAAAAATCCGAAACGCCCACATGGCGACGTTTGTTGTGTCAGGCCCGTGACGATGCGGCCGCGATCAAGCCCGTCCCGAGGGTCGTCGCAGAGGCCAATGCGCCCGCCAGTTGCGCGGAATTCCGCTGCTCCACCGCGATGACCAGCGTGGGCTCTCCGGGTGCAGTCACGTCGTGAGGCCCGACCTTTGGGGTGGTGGACATCACCACTCGCGCCGAGCTCACCACCAGTCGTCGGGTGGCCGGGTCGTAGAGATCGACACGGTCGCCGGCTCTGAGCAATGCCGCCAACTGTGGGTCGGCGAGCGGGATCGTGAAGGCCTGTTCGCCCGGACGCAGCGCCTTCCAGGCGCTGTGGGCCAGTCGGGTCGCCGTGACCGGTTCGCCCGCAGCGAGAGCGCCCGTGGTCACCTGTCCGGCCGCCTGGGCAGGCCGCAGCAGACCGGGGACGACGACGCCGGCGGGCCACTGCACGATCTTCAGGTCGGCTGAGCCGAGCGTCGTCCCGGCGGCGATGGGACGTGCCGCGACGGTGACCGCGACGGTCGCAGCCGCGCTCGGCCGCAACGCCGCCCACGTCGTCCACAGCGCCAGCACCGCGAGCACCAACGCACCGGTGCGTCGCAGGCGGGTCCGGCGCCACCTCTGTGCGCGGCTGCCGGTGCGTGCCGATCCGAACCGACTCACGGCAACTCGAAAGGAAGAGTGATTCCGTCGAGCGCATTCCTGCATTCACAGTTCGAGTCGTCGACGGGCGGAAGCTGCGCGATGGTGCGTCGCACCAGATCTTTCAAGTGCTCAACCTTCGTCGCGAACACCGCCAGTACTTCTTCGTGGGTGACACCCGGCTGGCCCTCCACCCCCGCGTCGGCGTCGGTGACCAGGCAGACGCTGGTGAAACACATCGCGAGTTCGCGGGCGATCGACGCTTCGGGCATCCCGGTCATGCCGACGACCGACCACCCGGCTGCTTGGTGCCATTGCGACTCGGCGCGGCTGGAGAAGCGCGGCCCGTTGATCACCACCAACGTGCCGCCGTCGACCGATGGTAGGTCGGCGTCGTCGCGTGCGGCGTCCAGCACCGAGGCTCGCCCGGTGGGGCAGTACGGATCGGCGAACCCGACGTGTACGACGGCCCCCGGTTCGTCGTACACGGTGTGTTCGCGACCCCAGGTGCGGTCGACGACCTGATCGGGCACCACGACGGTGCCGGGGCCGAACTCTGGTTTCAATGCACCGACGGCGCACGGGGCGAGGACCTGGCGCACGCCGACGCAGCGCAGGGCCCACAGGTTGGCGCGATAGTTGACCCGGTGCGGCGGGAAACGGTGCCCCTGACCGTGCCGTGCCAGGAAGGCCACCGACCGTCCGCCGACCGAGCCGATGACGACGTCGTCACTCGGCGGACCGAACGGGGTGTCGACCGCGACCCGGCGGGCGTCGTCCAGGAAGGTGTAGAACCCGGATCCGCCGATGACACCGATCTCGGCTGTGGGTGCGGACTCGGCGCCGGCGGTGCTCTGGGAAGTCATGCCGCGAGGTTAACGGGCGGCGCCCACGCCCAGCGGGTCCGCGAGGTCAGACTGTGGATCGCAGACGACCCGCAGCGGGGCTGTGGAGAATCGGGTCAGTCGGACTTCGGCGCAGGAGTGCTCGGGGCGCTCGGGGCCGGCGTGCTGGAACCGGTGTCCGAGGACGAGGACGAGGACGAAGACGAGGAGGTGTCGCCCTTCTTGTCCTTCGCCGCAGGAGTCGTCGACGACGAGGAGGACGAGGAGTTGCTTCGGCTGTCGGTGCGGTAGAAACCGGATCCCTTGAAGACGACTCCGACCGAGTTGAACACCTTGCGCAGCTGACCACCGCACTCCGGGCAGTCGGTCAGGGCGTTGTCACTGAAGGACTGGACGATGTCGAACTGATGACCGCAGTTCTTGCAGCCGTACGAATAGGTGGGCACGTCGCAGAATTCTAGGTCAGCGACGCCGGACGTCCTGCGCCACCGTCCGATCTGCCTCGTCCCGACGCCATCCGGCCAGACGTCCGCGATCACTCACCGCGCGGATCCGCTTGACGACGGACGTCCGAGACGTGCTCGGCGTGACGACCAGCAACTGGTCGCCACGGTGCAGCACCGAACGCCTGCTCGGCACGAACGAATCGTCACCACGCTTGACCAGCGTCACGTTCGCGCCCTTGGGCAGACGCAGCTCGTGCACCTCGACCCCGTGCAGCAGCGAGTGCTCACCGATGCGCACCTGCACCACCTCGGCGTTCAGTTCGTCCAGGGGAGTGGCCTCGAGTTCGACGTCGACGACGTGCGATTCGTCGACGATGCCGAGCTTGCGGGCGACCCAGGGCAAGGTCGGCGCCTGCACGATCGTGAAGATCACGACGAGCATGAACACCAGGTCGAAGATCCACTCCGTGCCGCGGCTGCCGAGCGTCAGCGGCACCGTCGCGAGCACGACCGGGACGGCTCCGCGCAGACCTGCCCAGGACAGGAAGAGCTTCTCCCGCAACGAGATTCCGAACCCCGGCATCGACCCGAACACCGACAGCGGCCGGGCCACGAGCAACAGCACGAGACCGACGACGATCGAAGGCCAGATCTGTTCGTCCAGGCGGCGCGGGTCGGCCAGCAGCCCGAGCAGCACGAACAGCCCGATCTGCGCGAGCCAGCCGAGCGCCTGCGCGAAGCCGCGGACCGCTTGCCGGTGCGGCAGTCCCTGATTGCCGAGCACGAGTGCGCACAGGTAGACGGCGATGAAACCGCTCGCGTGGATGACGTCGGCGAGTGCGAATGCGAGCACGCACGCCGCGACGACGCCGATGGAGAACAAGCCGGACGACCCGGGGGCCGAGCGCTTCATCAGTTTGCCGAGCACGAACCCGAGCGCGAGACCGATGGCCGAGCCGATGGCCAGTTCCGCGATTGCCGCGAAGCCGACCAGTCCCCAGTTCGGGTTGGCTCGATCATCAGCGCCGACAGTGGCCAAGGCGGAGACGAGCAGCACGACGGGGGCGTCGTTGAAGCCGGACTCGGCCTCCAACAGGCCCTTCAGTCGGTCGGGCAGCGGCACCTTGCGCAACACCGAGAACACCGCGGCAGCGTCCGTGGAGGACACGATCGCGCCGAGCAACAGCGCTGTCTCCCAACGCAGTCCGAGAAGGAAGTGCACGGCGACGCCGACCACACCGACAGAGATCAACACACCGATCGTGGACAACAGCATGGCTGGTAAGACGCTGCGTCTGATGCTGCTCCACTCGGTGGTCAGCCCACCTTCGGCGAGGATCAGCACGAGGGCGGCGTAGCCGAGTACCTCGGTCATCAGCGGGTCGGAGAACTCCAGGCCGAAGCCGGAGCTGCCGAGCATGAGCCCCATCGCGAGATACAGCAGCAGCGTGGGCAGCCCGGACCGGTTGGCCAGCCGCACCGCGGCGACCGCGATCAGCAGGACGGCGCTGCCGATGAGCAGTGAGCGGGCCAGGTCGTCGAGGTCGTACGCGCCCGACTTCGGCACGGCCGCCAGCGTGGCGAAGCCCGAAAGGTGCACTTCGCCCCCTCCCGCCGTCGGCTACGGGGCGATTCTTCCAGTACCCCTGTCGCGCATGCGAACACCCTCGGACGTCAGGACGCCGTCGGCCCGGGCGTCATGTGTTTCTCTCGGGACGGATGCGACGAGTTCATCCGGGAAGATCATCGCGATCACCGGTACTCCGGGGCGCAGCAGTCCGAGGGTGCGGTCGTAACAACCGCCGCCCTGGCCCAGGCGGTAGCCGTCCAGGTCGATCGCCAGGCCGGGGATGAGCGCGACGTCGGCCGCTTCGACCCCGCCGATGCCGAGGTCGACGTCCGGTCGCGTGACGTCGTGCCAGGACAGGCGCAGGTCGGCGAGCGTGTCCGGCACGATCACCCGCCAACCCGCGTCCTGCAACGCGGAGATGAGGACCTCGGTGGGCGGTTCGGTGGCCCACGACTCGTACGCAGTGATGGTGCCGGGTTCGAACCCGGCGAGGTGCTGCAGCAGGCCGTCCCGGTAGGCCGCAGCGAGGGCGGCCCGGTCTGTCGCCGGGTCGGCGCGACGCGCACGGCGGGCGGCGCGCACCTGTGCCCGCGCGGCGGGCTTGTCCTCGGGCAGAATGAGCACGCTCATGGGTCCAGTCTGAACCCGGCGAGCGTCGTGTGCACGGACGCCTCGGGCGCCTGACCCGCCGCGCGGCGCTGCTCCATTAGCCTTGCGCCCATGAGTGCGTCCCGCAACGACCCGGTCCTGAAGGCCGTCATCCCGGCCGCCGGTCTCGGCACCCGGTTCCTGCCCGCCAGCAAGGCGATCCCGAAGGAGATGCTGCCGGTCGTCGACAAGCCGGCCATCCAGTACGTGGTCGAGGAAGCCGCACGCGCCGGCATCGACGACGTCCTGATGATCACCGGGCGCAACAAGGCCTCGCTCGAGGACCACTTCGACCGCCACTGGGAACTCGAGGCGGCGCTGGAGCGCAAGCTGGACGACGAGAAGCTGCGCCGGGTGCGCAAGTCGGCCGATCTGGGCAATGTCCATTTCGTCCGTCAGGGCGAACCGCTCGGGCTCGGCCACGCGGTGCTGCAGGCAAAGGCGCACGTCGGTGACGCACCGTTCGCCGTCCTGCTCGGTGACGACCTGATCGACGAGACCGAGCACCTGCTCGAGGACATGATCGCCGCGCGCGGTCGTCATGGTGGCTCCGTCGTGGCGTTGATGGAGGTGCCGGCCGACCAGATCCACATGTACGGCTGCGCCGCCGTCGAGTCGATCGACGGAGAGACAGACGTCGTGCGGGTCACCTCGATGGTGGAGAAGCCCAAAGCCGAGGACGCCCCGTCGAATCTCGCGGTCATCGGGCGGTACGTGCTCGACCCCTCGATCTTCGCGGTGCTGGAGCAGACCGCGCCCGGACGCGGCGGTGAGATCCAGTTGACCGACGCACTGCTCGCCGAGGCCCAGAGCAGGAACGACGGCGGCGGTGTGCTCGGCGTCGTCTTCCGCGGCAACCGCTATGACACCGGAGACCGTCTGGACTACCTGAAGGCGGTCGTCCGGCTGGCGGTTCGCCACCGCGAGATCGGCGACGATTTCCGTTCGTGGCTCGGCGAGTGGGTCAAGACCGACGAGGGCTCGGGAGCGGCCGAGGGCCAGCAGTTGAAGCACTGATGGAACTGCTTGCGCCGTCCGACTACTCCGCACGCCTCACCGGGGCCGTCGCGGCCCTGCCGGCGGTCGACGCGGCGGTGACCGACTGTCTCGGTCTGGTGCTCGCCGAACCGGTGATCGCCCGAGCCTCGCTTCCGGGCTTCGACAACTCCGCGATGGACGGTTACGCCGTGCGCGCGCAGGACGTCCCCGACGCGGGCACCGTGCTGCCGGTCGCCGGCGTCGTACCGGCCGGTGACACCCGCCGCAACCGCCTCGAGCCGGGTACGGCGTGGCAGATCATGACGGGCGCGCCGGTGCCGGACGGCGCCGACACCGTCGTCCAGGTCGAGTTGACCGACGGCGGTACGGACGAGGTTCGTTTCGAGCGGGCGGCCGAGCCGGGTGTGTCGATCCGGCGGGCCGGTGAGGACGTGTCTGCGGGTGACGAGGTGCTCGCTGCCGGCACCCGGATCGCGGCCAGGCACGTGCCGGTCCTGGTCGCAGCCGGCTCGGCGACGGTGCGGGTCGTTCCGCGCCCGAAGGTGGCGGTCATCAGCACCGGCGATGAATTGCGTTCTGTCGGAGACGAACTGGCTTACGGGCAGATCATCGACACCAACGCGCCCATGCTTGCCGCACTTGCGCGTCAGGCCGGCTTCGAGGTCGTACACATCGGACGCAGTGGCGACACCGCCGAGGCCGTCCTGGCCGCCGTGGAGCAGGCGTCCGACGCCGGCGCAGACGCGATCATCACCACGGGCGGGGTGAGCGCGGGAGCGTTCGAGCCGCTCAAGGCGGCGTTCGAGGGCGGCAGCGAGATCACGTTCAGCAAGGTCGCGATGCAACCCGGCAAGCCGCAGGGTTTCGGAATCATCGGTGACCGGATGCCGCTGTTCGCGTTGCCCGGTAACCCGGTGTCGTCCCTGGTGTCGTTCGTGATGTTCGTCGCGCCCGCGCTGCGCACCATGGCCGGGAGGACAACCGACATCGCCTGGCTGTCCGCACGGGTCACCAAGGGATGGCGTACCTCGCCCGGCCGGGCGCAGATCGCGCGGGTTCGCCTGTCGCAGAACGACCACGGACTCGGCGTCGCACCCAGCGGCGGCCCGGGATCACACCTGATGGGTGGTCTCGCCCACGCCGATGCACTCGCCTGGATCGACGCCTCCGTGGACGAAGTCACCGCAGGCGACGAGGTGCGCGTCGTCTCGCTGGAAGGGGAATTCGCATGACCGACAAAGGTTCTGGTCTGACCCATGTGCGATCGGACGGTTCGGCGCACATGGTCGACGTCAGCGCCAAGCAGATCACTGCTCGCGAGGCGAAAGCGCGCGGGTCGGTGTTACTGTCGGACGCCGTCATCGACGCGCTGCGCTCGGACAACGTGCCGAAGGGGGACGCGCTCGCGGTCGCCCGCATCGCCGGCATCCAGGCCGCCAAACGGACCCCCGAGCTCGTCCCGCTCGCCCACCCGGTGGCGATCCACGCGGTCGCAGTCGACTTGCGAGTCGAGGACGACCGGGTCGAGATCGAGGCGACCGTCCGCACTGCCGACCGCACCGGCATCGAGATGGAGGCGCTCACCTGCGTCACCGTCGCGGCGCTCGCGCTGGTCGACATGGTCAAGGCGGTCGACAAGCATGCGCGGATCACCGACGTCCGGGTCACCGCCAAGTCCGGTGGGCGCTCGGGTGACTGGACCGAGGCGTAACGCCGTGCGAACGGCGGTGGTCATCACGGCCTCGACCCGCGCTGCGGCCGGTGTCTACGACGACCGGTCCGGTCCGATTGCGGCGCAAGCGTTGCGGCAGTGGGGTTTTCACGTGGACGAACCCGTGGTCGTTGCTGACGGTCCGGCGGTGGGTGAAGCCCTCCGCGCCGCTATTTCTTCGGGCGCCGACCTGGTTCTGACCACCGGTGGCACCGGACTCAGCCCCACCGACAGCACCCCCGAACAGACCTCGCCGTTGCTCGACCGGCAGGTGCCGGGCATTCCCGAGGCGCTGCGAGCAGCCGGTGTTGCCAACGGAGTGGCCGGCGCGATCTTGTCGAGAGGTCTCGCCGGCGTCGCCGGACGGACGCTGGTGGTCAACCTGCCCGGTTCGACCGGGGGAGTGCGCGACGCGATCGACGTATTGCATCCGGTGGTCGAACACGCCCTCGATCAGATCGCCGGCGGAGACCATCGGCGTGAGTGACCGCCCGTGGCCGGTTGCGGTCGAAGCAGTACACCTCGGTCGGCGAATCAAGCTGCGACCGTTGCGAACTCGGGCTGATCGCAACGAATACCTGCAGTTGCGGCGTGACAATTCCGACTGGAACCGTCCCTGGGACTCCTCTCCGCCGGTGCCGCTGCCCACGGGGATGTCGTTCGCGCAGATGGTGCGCCAGCAGGATCGCGAGGCGAAGGCCGGGCGCCTGCTCCCGTTCGTACTCGAGGTCGACGGTGCGATGGCCGGTCAGGTGCACCTGTTCGGCATCTCCCGAGGTGCGCTGCTGTCCGGCTCCGCCGGTTACTGGATTGCCGAATCCCTTGCCGGACAGGGGATCATGCCGTTCGCGCTGGCGATGACGATGGACCACGGTTTCGAGCGCGAAGGGTTGCACCGGGTCGAGGTCAACATCCGTCCGGACAACCCACGCAGCCTGCGCGTGGTCCAGAAGCTGGGCCTGCGGGACGAGGGTCTGCGAGAGCGGTACCTGCACATCGACGGGAAGTGGCGCGACCACCGCACCTTCGCGCTGACGACCGAGGATTTGGACGGCGAGAGCGTCGTCGACCGTCTCAATCGGCTTTCACGGCAGTCACTTCCGCGACACACCGAGTAGGTCCGCTGCTGCTGCGGTTCGCACAACTACCGTCGGGTTCGTGCCGACCACAAGCTTGCTCATCCTCCTCGTCGTCGCGATCTGGGCTGCCTATCTGCTGCAGCATTGGATCCGCCGACGGGAAGCGATGGCGACCGCTCGTTCGGTCGACCGGTTCTCCGAAGCGATGCGGGTGCTCGCCAAGCGCGACCCGCTGCCGCAGGGGATCGCACCGATGGTGCGCCGGCGTTCCGCCGCCGAGCAGGCACCGCAGGTCAGCGTCAAGGCAGCCCGCACCTCCTTGCGCGCCGGACAACCCACCGTGGGAGACAAGATGAACGACGAAAAGCATGTGCCGCAGCACGATTCGCGGCGTGACCGGTTCGAGGGCATCACCACCGGTGGCAAGCAGGCACTCGCCAAGGTGCGCGGTCTCGACGGACGTCAGGTTCGCGGCATCTCGCTGCTGACCGCGCTCGGGTTCACCGCACTGATGCTCGTGCTCGCTCCCTTCGGAGTCGTCTCCTGGTTGGCTCCGCTCGCCGGAGTGATGATCACCGCCGGTGTCGTGCTGTGGCTGCGCAACACCGCGATCGCCGAGCGTCGGGCTCGCGAGCAGGCCCGCCCCACCCGCGCGCCGCGTCGTACTGTCCGCACCGAGTCGTTTGCGGCACCGGCCGAGCCGACGGCCGACACGATGAACGAGCCCGTCGCAGTCGAGGAATCGCGCATCGTCATCGAGACCACCCCGAGCCCGGCGCCGTTCGGGTTCGAGGAGCAGCCGCAGGAAGCGCCTGTTGTGCAAACCGCGGTTGCCGAGCAGATCTTCGACGCCGAGGGCTGGCAGCCCACCTCCGTCCCGCGTCCGACGTACGCGATGAAGGAGCGGGCGCCGCAGACTCAGGTCGCACCGGCCGCCACTGTTGCCGACACCCCGGTCGAGGACCTTCCGTTCGACGGCCTGGCCCTGGACGAGGAACTCGAGGAACTGCCCGCGGTCTACCGCGCCGGCTGATCTCCACAGCACCGCAAAGCGCGACGGTCGCGCCTTACGCCCCGGTACGAAGCGGTACTCCGGCGTAACGCGCGACCGTCGCGCTGTGTGCCGGCTCGGGTGCGAAGTGCATGCGCTGAAGCCTACGAGCGAGCCCCGCTCCGATTGGTGAGCCCGCGGCGGCTGGTGTTATCGTTTCCTCGCTCTGGGGCTATGGCGCAGTTGGTAGCGCGTCTCGTTCGCAATGAGAAGGTCAGGGGTTCGAATCCCCTTAGCTCCACCACATTGACAGGGAGCTCAGGCACACAGTGTCTGAGCTCCCTCTCGCTTTCTCCGGCACAGGGGAGACCGTCATCTGGCGGACCAGACCTCGTCCGGACATCCAGATCTCAACTGGTGCGGCCGGCGCTGCCAGATGTCACCCGGACCGCCAGTCGCGATCAGGATGGCAAGTCGAAACGCCGGATCAGCCGGTTGATAGGCTCCCAACGCACAATTGGGCACGATTCCGCGCGATTCCAGGAGCAGATCGAACAGTGGTGGACTTCAATGAGGCATTCGGCCCGGGAGACGTCGACGGTGGCCTCATCAACGTCGTCATCGAGATCGGCAAGGGCAGCACCCTGAAGATCGAATGGGACCGCGAGAACAAGGTGATGAAGCTCGACCGCGTCGAGCCGCAGGTGTTCACCAAACCCACCAGCTACGGATTCATACCGCAGACACTGGACGAGGACGGCGACGAACTCGACGTGCTGGTGCTGACCGAGGAACCGCTGCCGACCGGGCTGGTCATGGAGGGCCGTGTCGTCGGCATCATGAAGTTCATCGACGACGGTGAGGTCGACGACAAGGTCGTCGTGGTCCCGTCCGATGACCGCAACACCGGCGACGGCATCACCAGCCTCGACGACGTGAACCCGCAGCTGATCAAGCAGATCGAGTTCCACTTCAACAACTACAAGGCGCTGAAGAAGCCCGGTTCGACGAAGGTCGACCACTGGGGTGATGCTGCGGAGGCCATCGAGGTCATCCACGAGTGCATCGAGCGCTGGAACACCAAGTAGTCGTGTCACAGGTCGAGGGGGCGGCCGCACTGCTCGGGCGGGAGCCCGCTCACCGCGTTTCGCCGCGCGCGAAATGGATGTGGCTGTGCTCGGAGGCGATCTCCTCGGTCGTCGTGGTCGGCATTCTCATCTGGGTCTGGACCAAGGACTGGATCCCGAGTCCGTGGGACACCACACTGCTCGTCCTGGCGATCGTCGAGGCGATCGTCAGCATGATCGTTCAGCCGCAATGGCGTTACCGGGTGCACCGGTACGAGGTCACCGACCAGGCCGTCTACACCCAGCACGGCTGGCTGAACCAGGAGCGCCGGATCGCCCCGATCCCGCGCATCCAGACCGTCGACACCGAACGCGGGCCGCTGGCCCAGCTGTTCAAACTGTCCACCGTGACGGTCACGACGGCGTCCGCCAAGGGGGCACTGCGGATCGTCGGCCTCGACCGCGCCGAGGCCGACCGGATCGCAGCCGACCTCACCCGCATCGCTGCGGCGGACGGTGGGGACGGCACCTGAGATGAGCGACGATCAGCAGCCCGATGCCGGTCTGGACGATACGGCGCGACAGGACCACCAGAGCCTGCCACCTACGCCGCCGCAGAACGATGCCGGCGAATGGAGCCGCCTCGACCCGCGGATGCTGCTGATCCACCCGTTCCGCGAGATCGGCCGGGCCATCCCGCTGCTGGTCGGTGCACTGTTCGCCGGACGCAACCTCGGCGGCGGCACCGGCTGGTTGTGGCCGGTCGCGGGCGCCGTACTGGTCGTGTTGTTCGGTGTGCTGCGCTGGTTCACCACCACCTACCGCTTCACGCCCGAGCACATTCAGTTGCGCACCGGACTGTTCGAGAGGTCCACCCTGGCGGCCGCCACCGACAAGGTCCGGACGGTCGACGTCACCGCGCCGCTGCTGCACCGGCTGGTCGGGTTGGCGACGGTCGAGATCGGCACCGGCGCGGGGGACAAGCCGGTCAAGCTCGACGGCCTTCCTGCGTCCGAGGCAGCCCGTCTGCGCGCCGACCTGCTGCAACGCCGCCAGGCGCCGGCGCCGAACTCACTCGAGCACGAAGGCGCGGACAGCGACACCGACGAGAACGCCGAAGGTGCTGTCCCGCAATGGGTTTCGAAGGATGAAGCCGATGAGGTGCTCTACCGCTTCGAACCCAAGTGGCTGCTGTACGCGCCGCTCGGACTCGCCGGCTTCGCGACCGCCGGTGCGGTGCTGGGCGTCCTGTTCCAGACGGTCGACCAGCTGAACTTGTGGCCCTCGGACGATTCCGCCGTCAACGACGCATGGACCCGCGCCGAGAACCTCGGTGTGTTCGCGATCATCGCCGTTGCTGGACTGCTCTTCCTCGCCGTCGTTTCACTGCTGGCCGTCGTGGGCGCTGCGATCAGCAACTTCGGTTTCACGCTCGGTCGCGATGTGCACGGCCGCACCCTGCACCTGCAGCGTGGTTTGTTCACCACCCGCTCCACCTCGTTGGAGACTCAGCGGTTGCGCGGCGTCGAGGTGCAGCGTCCGATCCTGTTGCGCCGCTTCGGTGGTGCGCGGCTGACGGCCATCGTCACCGGCTTCTCCCTGGACGCCGACGCGGGTCAGCGGGCGGTGCTCGCGCCGTCGTCGCCCTACGAACGCATCGTGCAGACCGGCAACACCGTCCTGCGCGGTGACATCCTGGGCGGCCCGCTTCGCCGGCACGGCAGCGCCGCGACCCGACGTCGTTACATCCGCTCGATCGTCCCGGCCTCGGTGCTGGCCGTGGGTCTGGTCGTCGGCGGTCACTTCCTCGACCGCATCGTGCCCGCGATCGTGCTGGCTGTGTTGCTCGTGCTCGCCTCGATGCTGCTCGGACGGTCCCGCGCACACTGGCTCGGCCACGCCGTCGTCGACGACCACCTGGTGACCCGCAGCGGCTCGCTCGCGATGAGCACCGCGGCACTAGACCTCGACGCCACCGCAGCGGTCACCGTCCGGCGCAGCTTGTTCCAGCGTCGGGCCGGACTGGCCTCCGTGGAGGTCGCGCTCGGTGCCGGACGTCAGGGCTATCGGGTCACCGACCTGGCGGACCACAGCGCCGATGAACTCACCGCCTTCGTCGTGAACCGGGCGATGCGCCGCTGACCGGCGGGGCAACTACCGGATCAGGACCAGCTGGGCAGCCACATGCGCGCCTGCCAGTGGCTGTGCGGGATGACCTGCGCGGTGTAGATCGGCCAGAAGAAGACGAACATCGCCACGCAGGCGACGACGATTGCGCCGACCGCGATCATGCCCCGCTTACGGCGCTGCGCGGACGCGTCCGGCGCCCCGAGCAACAGCCCGAGCACGAACACGACGGCGAGCACGACGTACGGCGCGAACGCCACCGAGTAGAACGTGAAGATCGTCCGCTCCTGATAGGAGAACCAGGGCAGCCAAGCGGCCGCGATTCCGGCCAGGATCGCCGGTGCGCGCCAGTCACGCTTGAGCACCCAGTGGAAGATCAACACCACGAGCGCGATCGTGCCCAACCACCAGATCAGCGGCGTGCCGATCGGGTTGATCACCTTCGCGCACTTGGCCACCTCGCAGCCCTCGGCGCCGCGGTTCGGCCACTCGGCGAAGAAGAGCGTCGGGCGCGACTGGATCATCCACGACCAGGGGTTCGACTCCCAGTTGTGCGGGCTGACGATGCTCGCGGCCGAGGTGTACATCTCCTGGTGGTAGTGCCACAGCGAGCGCATCGAGTCAGGCATCCAGCTGAACAGCGAGCTGTCCGCAGACAGTCCGGAGTCCTTGTCGGCCGGGTTGTTCGCGGCCCAGTTGCGGCCCCACGCGTCCTTCGACGCGAACCAGCCCCACCAGGTCGCGAGGTAGGTCGCGAGTGCCACCGGGATCATGAAGACCATCGCCGGGAACGCGTCCTTGAAGATCGTGCCGCTGATCCAGTGGCGGCTGCCGACCGCGCGTCGCGCGCCGAGATCCCACCACACGGTCATCAGACCGAAGAAGACCAGGAAGAAGCCACCCGACCATTTCGTGGCCAGGTCGAGTCCGATGCACAGGCCCGCGACCCAGCGCCACGGACGCAGCCCGAGGAACGGCCCCGACCACGCGGCCTTGTCCTCGGTCCAGGTGCCCTCGATCTTCATTCGAGCGACCTTGTCGGCGAGGATCCCGCGGGTACGTTCACGATCGGCCAGCAGCGCGACGAACGCGGCCAGCGCCCAGAACATCACGATGATGTCGAGGATCCCGGTGCGCGACATCACGAACTCCTGGCCCTCGAAGGCCATGAGTAGAGAGGCGATGATCGCCAGCAACGGAGAACGGAACAGGTGCCAGGCGGCGCGTCCGGTCAGGTAGATCGCGAGCGTGCCCATCAGGGCGACCGCGAAGCGCCAGCCGATGCTGTTGTCGATGCCGAAGATCCACTCGCCGGCGCCGATCAGCCATTTCCCAAGTGGTGGGTGGACGATGAAGTCGGCCTCGGTGCCGTAGACACCCTGCTGCCAGTTGCCCATCGTGAACAACGAGTCGGCGGCCTTGCCGTCCTGCACCGCTTGGGTCGGCTTCATCTCGTAGCCGTACTGCATCATCGACCAGCCCTGCTTGACGTAGTACGTCTCGTCGAAGACCAGTTGATGCGGGCGTCCGAGTTCCCAGAAGCGAAGGACTCCACCGATCACGGTGACAATGGCCGGTCCGAGCCAGGCCCACAGCTTCTCCTGCGCCGTGCGGGGTCGACCGAGCAATCGTCGTCGCAGCGCCTCGCGCTCGGCGGTCAGGGAAGACACCCGGCGAGCGTAATACCCGGGCGAGGGAAACTACGCTGCGACTCATGGCTGAAGGTGTGCTGGTGCTGGCTGCGACTCCGATCGGCGACCCGAGGGACGCCGCGCCCCGGCTCGCCCAGGAATTGCGGGAGGCCGACATCGTCGCCGCGGAGGACACCCGGCGGCTGCGTCGGCTGATGGACGCGCTCGAAATCACCACGTCGGCGAAGATCATCAGCTACCACGAACACAACGAGGCGTCCCGTTCCACCGAGCTCGTCGACGCCGTTGCCCGCGGCGGACGCGTGGTGGTGGTGACGGACGCCGGCATGCCGTCGGTGTCCGACCCGGGTTACCGCGTCGTGGCGGACGCGGTCACGCGCGACCTGCGGATCACCTGCGTCCCCGGGCCGTCCGCCGTCCTGATGGCGCTCGCGGTCTCAGGTCTGCCGGTCGACCGGTTCTGCTTCGAGGGGTTCCTGTCCCGCAAAGCGGGGGAGCGGTCGCGACAGATCTCCGACCTCGCTGCCGAACGCCGAACGATGGTCTTCTTCGAAGCGCCCCACCGGTTGGCCGACATGTTGGAGGCGCTCGCCGACGGTCTGGGCGCCGACCGGCGGGCGGCGGTCTGTCGCGAACTCACCAAGACCTACGAGGAGATCAAGCGCGGCGGCCTGGCCGATCTCGCGCAGTGGGCGGTCGAGCACGCCCGCGGCGAGATCACGGTCGTCGTCGAAGGCGCCCCGGCCGTCCGGACGACGGTCGAGGACGCCGTCCCGCAGGTGCTCGAACTCGTCGCCGAGGGCGACCGCCTCAAGGACGCCGCCGCCGCCATCGCCCAGGAGACCGGGTTGTCCAAGAAGGCCCTCTACGACGCGGCCCTCGCCGCCCGCTGAACCCACGGTGGTCGAGTAAGTGCTCTCTCGCTGGTCGACCAGCGTTTGGGGGTCTCGATCGCGGCACTCGTCCTTCGGGGCCCCGTACCTACTCGACCAGCGTTTTCCGGCTACTTGACGTTGCAGAGCGGGTCGTAGGGCAGTCGAATCGTGGCCTCGTCCGGGTCGTCGGTGACGTAACAGACCCACACCTTGGAGCCCTGCCACTCGAACGCGTCCTTGTCCACACGTCCCGCGACCGTGTGCGTCGATGCACCGGCCCGGAACCTGACCTCGAGAGCGAGGTTGTCCCCGTCGGCCACGCGCGAGGTGACGGTGCCCTCGGTCATCGACCGCAGGGTCGGTTGCCGGGACTGCTGCCACCACGAGTAACCGGCCAGCAGCACCAGCACGAGCCCGGCCGCCATCAGACCGAGCGGCAGTCGAACCGACGGACGCCCGGACGGGGCCGGCCGGCTAGGCAAGTGCTTCGGCGTCGCGCCGCCGCCGTCCGTACCGCCGCACCCGACGGATCAGGCGCCACATCACCCACGCCAGGACGGCGAGCGCGACGACGACGAGCACCGGGATGAAGATCGCGATCAACGACAGACCGATGGAACTGACGTCTTCGGCGGTCGACACGATCGGGGCGCCCAGACCGACGGACGCGGTGTTGATCAACGGGCGGGCACTCGCCTTGCCGGCGTGCACGACGGCCGCGATGAGGCCACCGCCGATCGCGGAGATCCAGGGGTTCTCGGTCATGAACGTCGAGTTGTCCAGCGTGCCCGCCGACGAGGTGGCCGCCGCGACCACACCACCGATGGTCGGCCGCACGGCGGTGCCGACGATGTCGTTGAGACTGTCGACCGCCGGGATCTTGTCGAGCACCACCTCGGTCAGCAGCAGCAGCGTGGCGCCACCGATCGCCCACGGCGACTCGATCCACTCGAAACTCGCCGGCAACGTGATCACGTCGCTGAACCGCGCCACGATCGCGACGAGCAAGAACGGGACGTAGGCGTTCAACCCGGCTGCGGCGGACAGGCCGGCACCGGTCAAGGCTGCGAACATTCCGCATCCTCCTGGAAACTTCGGCGACCATCCTGGCGGCGGTCGAGCAACCGATGCAACAAACGTAGCGGCGCACCTTCGCATTCCGGGAAAGCCCGCGCGGAGCACACCGATCGCACTCCTAGGATGGCTGACCATGAAGGTTTTGTCCGCAGTTGCCTGGCCGTACACCAACGGTCCCCGCCACATCGGCCACGTCGCCGGTTTCGGGGTGCCCTCCGATGTGTTCAGCCGGTACATGCGGATGGCCGGCCACGACGTCCTGATGGTCAGCGGCACCGACGAGCACGGCACGCCGATCCTGGTGCTGGCCGACAAGGAGGGCGTCGGCGTCCAGGAGATCGTCGACAAGTACAACGCGGTCATCGCCCAGGACCTCACCGACCTCGGGTTGTCCTACGACCTGTTCACGCGCACGACCACACGCAACCACTACGCGGTCGTGCAGGAACTCTTCCGCGGCATCCACGACAACGGATACATGATCGAGCAGACCACGCAGACGGCGGTCAGTTCGGTCAACGGACGCACCCTGCCCGACCGGTACATCGAGGGCACCTGCCCGATCTGCAAATACCCCGAAGCGCGCGGCGACCAGTGCGACAACTGTGGCAACCAACTCGACCCGATCGACCTGATCGACCCGATCAGCAAGGTCGACGGGCAGCCGCCGAAGTTCGCCGACTCCAAGCATTTCTTCCTCGACCTGCCGGCCTTGGCGGACGCGTTGCAGCAGTGGCTGGACGAGGTCGACTCCGCCGGCACCTGGCGTCCGGGCGTCATCAATTTCGCCAAGAACATCGCCAAGGACATGCACCCGCGCGCGATGACCCGCGACATCGACTGGGGCATTCCGATCCCGGTCGAGGGCTGGGACGACAAGCGGCTGTACGTCTGGTTCGACGCGGTCATCGGCTACCTGTCGGCGTCCATCGAATGGGCGCGGCGCCTGGGCGAGCCGCAGAAGTGGCGCGAGTGGTGGAACAACGCCGAGATGAAGTCCTACTACTTCCAGGGCAAGGACAACATCACCTTCCACGCCCAGATCTGGCCGGCCGAACTGCTGGCCTACATGGGCAAGGGGGACAAGGGCGGAGAGCCCGGCGGCTACGGCGACCTGCAGTTGCCGACCGAGGTGGTCGCGTCCGGCTTCCTCAACCTCGGCGCCGGCCAGTTCTCGACCAGCCGCGGCAACGTGATCTACGTCCAGGACATGGTGGCCCGCTACGGCCCGGACGCGCTGCGCTACTTCATCTGCGCCGCCGGCCCGGAGCAGCAGGACTCCACCTTCACCTGGGAGGAGTTCGTGCAGCGCAACAACTCCGAACTCGTCGCCGGGTGGGGCAACCTGGTCAACCGCACCGCCGCGATGATCGCCAAGAACTTCGGTGAGGTGCCCGCACCGGGTTCGCTCGAGCCGATCGACGAAGCGCTGCTGGCGCAGATCACCGGTGGCTTCGCGACGGTCGGCGACATGCTGGCCGAGCAGCGCCAGAAGCCGGCCATCGCCGAAGTGATGCGCCTGGTGCGCGAGGCCAACAAGTACGTGTCCGACACCGAGCCGTTCAAGCTCAAGGGCGACGACCAGCGCGAACGCCTGGCCACCGTCCTGCACACGCTCGCGCAGGCGGTGCTCGATCTCAACACGATGATGGCGCCGTTCCTGCCGCACTCCTCCAACAAGGTCGCCGAGGTGTTCGGCATCACCGAGTTCATGCCGATGCCCCGCCTGGAGCAGGTGCGCGACCTGGACGACGAGTCGCGCGGCTACCCGATCATCACCGGCGAGTACACCTCGACCCCGCGCTGGGAGTCGCGCCCGGTGACCGTCGGCACGCCGATCGCGAAGCCGACGCCGATCTTCACCAAGCTCGACCCGTCCGTGGTCGAAGAGGAGAACGCGCGGCTGGGGCAGCCGCAAGCATGAGCGGCACGCAGGGTTCCTCACATTCGACGCCGCCGGCGGCGCCGGATCCCTTGCCCCTGCCGATCGTCGACAACCACACCCATCTCGACATCAGCCGGGAGGGTCAGGGCCCCGTCGACGTCGCGGACGCGATCGCCGCGGCCAAGCGGGTCGGGGTCAACCGCATGGTGCAGGTCGGTTGCGATCTGGACGGGGCCCGCTGGACGGTCGAGGTCATCGACCGGCATCCGGAGTTGTTGGGCGGCATCGCGATCCACCCGAACGAGGCGCCCAAGCACGAGGCGCGCGGCGACCTACGCCAGGCGTGGGACGAGATCGAACGGCTGGCCGCGCACCCGCGCGTCCGAGCGATCGGGGAGACAGGCCTCGACTACTTCCGTACGGGTCCGGACGGCGTTGCGGCGCAACAGGATTCGTTCCGATGGCATATCGACCTGGCGAAGCGCACCGGTAAGGCGCTACAGATCCACGATCGCGACTCCCACGACGACGTGCTGCGGATCCTGGCCGAGGAGGGCGCGCCGCAGAAGGTGGTGCTGCACTGCTTCTCCGGCGATGTCGCGATGGCCCGTGAGTGTGTCGACCGCGGGTACTTCCTCAGCTACTCGGGCACGGTCACCTTCAAGAACGCGCGACCGTTGCGCAACGCGCTCGCGGTGACCCCGCTGGAGCAGGTGCTGGTCGAGACCGACGCCCCGTATCTCACTCCGGCACCTCACCGCGGAGCCCCGAACTCGCCCTATCTGACGCCGATCACGGTCCGTCTGATGGCGGACGTGCTCAATGTCTCCGTGCCCGCGCTCTGCCAGGCGGTCTCGGACAACAGTGAGGCCGTCTACGGACCGTGGTGACGCACACCTCGTTACCAAAATTTGACCTTTTGTCGGTCCATGAGTCACGGTTGATGGGTTAGCCCCGTGGTGACACACCTCGGACGCCCGGTCACGTGTGGCCGAATCCCCGGACATTTCCGGGGACCAGTGCGAGAACGTACGGCTCGTCGAAGCCGACACCGATCGCGAGCGTCCGTCGCCGGGGAACCGTACGTCATTGGAGACATGTTGAACTTCCGCACGCCCACCCGCTCGACGACCGTCGCTGCCGCCACCTGCGTCGTGGCCGCACTCAGCCTCACCGCCTGTGGTGGTTCCGGCGACACCGCTGCGAATGCCCCGGTGCCGACGTCCTCGACGTCCAGCGCTGCGTCGAGCACCAGCTCGTCCTCGTCCGCCACCTCCAGCTCGACCACCTCGAGCTCGACCACCTCGAGTTCGACCGCCGCCAAGGCGACCACCTCGAAGGCTGTTGCCAAGCCGTCCGCGACCGCATCGGCTGCCGCCCCGGCCCGTGCATCGCAGAGCACCCGCGCCGCCCGTTCGGCCGCGCGTCCGGTCCTCAAGACCGTGGTGGAGCACCGCGTTCTGGCGTTCGATGTCGTGAGCCGCAAGGACTCCTCACTCGCCAAGGGCACCACGAAGGTCGTGGAGCGCGGCGTCGCCGGCACCCAGAAGGTCACGCTGACCCAGACCCTCCTGCAGGGCCGCATCACCAACGTCGTGGTCACCAAGCGTGAGACCGTGCAGCAGCCCGTGAACAAGGTCGTTGCCGTCGGTACCAAGGTCGCGGCTGCGGCTCCCTCGCGCACCGCCCAGGCTCCGGCCACGCCGAAGGCCACCGGTGGCAACACCAGCAACGCGGGCATGTGGGACCGGATCGCCCAGTGCGAGTCCGGCGGCAACTGGTCGATCAACACCGGCAACGGTTACTACGGCGGTCTGCAGTTCGCGCAGGGCACCTGGGCCGCGATGGGCGGCACCGCCTTCGCGCCGCGCGCCGACCTCGCCTCCCGCGCCCAGCAGATCACCATCGCCAACAAGCTGTACGCCCAGGCTGGGCTGCAGCCGTGGGGCTGCGCACACGCTGCCGGCTGATAGAGGCACCGTCACTACAGCGGTAGTACAGGAAAGTGGGCGCAACAGCGTCCACTTTCCTGTTGTCGTTAGGCTCGCGGAGTGACTGACCAGCCTGCCGCCGACGAGGCCCTGCTCGGGCCTGCCGAGATCCGTGAACTCGCGGCCGGGCTCGACATCCGCCCCACCAAGCAGTGGGGACAGAACTTCGTCATCGACAAGGGCACGGTCCGCAAGATCGTCCGGCTGGCCGGTGTCGGCGCCGACGACGTCGTGGTGGAGGTGGGTCCCGGACTCGGTTCGCTGACCCTGGCGCTGCTGCCGCAGGTGCGTCAGGTCGTCGCCGTCGAGATCGACCGGCGCCTGGCCGAACAACTGCCCAAAACCGTCGAGACGATGGCGCCCGCCGTGCTCGACCGATTGCGCGTCGTCCAGCAGGACGCCTTGACGGTCGCCGAACTGCCCGACCCCCAGCCCACCGCGCTCGTCGCGAACCTGCCCTACAACGTCTCGGTGCCGGTGGTGCTGTCGATGCTGCAGCGCTTCCCGAGCATCGAGAAGGTGCTGGTGATGGTGCAACTCGAGGTCGCCGAGCGGCTCGCGGCCGGGCCCGGCAGCAAGGTGTACGGAGTGCCGAGCGTGAAGGCCGCCTGGTACGCCGACGTCCGCCTAGCCGACAAGGTCGGGCGCAATGTCTTCTGGCCCGCGCCGAACGTCGACTCCGGTCTGGTCTCGATGGTTCGCCGGGAGCCGCCGCGCACCGATGTGCCGGCGGCGCAGGTGTTCGCGTGCGTCGACGCCGCGTTCGCGCAACGCCGAAAGACCCTGCGTGCGGCGCTCGCCGGATGGGCCGGATCGCCTGCCGCAGCCGAAGAGGCACTCGTCCGGGCCGGCATCGACCCGACCCTGCGCGGGGAGCGCCTGTCGGTGCATGACTTCGCTGCGCTCGCGGCGGCTCGCGCCGCCCCGTCGAACGCATAGGGTGCAGACATGGCCGCCAAACAACCAGGGGTGACGGTTCGCGCACCCGCGAAGGTGAACCTGTGCCTCGGCGTGGGCCCGGTGCAGGGCGACGGCTACCACCCCCTCGCGACGGTGTTCCACGCCGTCGATCTGACCGACACCGTGACGGTGCGTCCGTCCAAGCGCTGGGAGTGCACGGTCACCGGCCCGTACGCCGACCGCGTACCAACCGGCGCTTCGAACCTCGCGATGCGCGTGGCGCAGCGGCTCGCCGACGAGTGCTTCGAGGCCGGTCCGGTCTCGATGACGATCGACAAGTCGATCCCGGTCGCCGGTGGAATGGCCGGCGGATCCGCCGACGCGGCCGCTGCGATCATCGCGATCGACCAGTTGTTCGACCTGCAGCTCACCAAACTCGACCACCACGAGCTGGCCACCGACATCGGCGCCGACGTGCCGTTCATCCTCGCCGGCGGCACCGCGCTCGGCACCGGCCGCGGTGACCAGTTGGCTCCGGTGCTGACCACCGGTCGCTACGAATGGGTCTTCGCCCTGCAGGACGACGGGCTGTCGACGCCCGCGGTGTACGCGGAGTTCGACCGACTCAACAAGGGACGCAAGGTGCCGCTCCCGCAGGCTCCGGAGGAGATGATCGCGGCGCTGCGCAGCGGCGACCCCCGCGAGCTCGCGGGCGCCCTGTCCAACGATCTGCAGGAGGCGGCGATCTCCCTCATGCCGAAACTGCAGAAGACGATCGACACCGGTGTGGCGGAAGGCGCGCTCGGTGCGATTGTGTCCGGCTCCGGCCCGACCGTGGCTTTCCTGTGTGCCGACCGTGCGGCTGCTCTCGACCTGATGGTGGGGCTCACGGCCAGCGGGGTCGCGGACGACGTGGTGTCGGCCGGTGGCCCGCACCCGGGTGCGCGGGTCGTTTCGAATATCCGAACTGTCTGAAGGATCGATGGCGAATCTCATTGCTGCCGAGCGGATTTCGCTTGCGCTCGGCACCCAGCAGTTGCTCGACGAAGTTTCTCTCGGTGTAGGCACCGGTGACCGGATCGGCATCGTGGGCCGTAACGGTGGTGGCAAGACCACGCTGCTGTCGGTGCTCGCCGGCAAGCAACCGATCGATTCGGGTCGCCTGACTCGCACCGCAGGTCTCACCGTCGGGGTGCTCACCCAGCAGGACGGCCTGTCGCCCGAGTCCACCGTCGCCGAGGCGGTGCTCGGTGATCTCGCCGAACACGAATGGGCCGGTCAGGCCCGAGTCCGGGAGATCCTCGACGGCCTGCTCGGCGGGGTCTCCTTGTCGGCGGTCGGCGGTCACGACGCACGCGTCGGACCCTTGTCGGGTGGTGAGCGGCGTCGAGTTTCGTTGGCGCGCTTGCTGATCGACGACCCCGACGTGCTGCTGCTCGACGAGCCGACCAACCACCTGGACGTCGAGGGCGTGCAGTGGCTGGCGACCTACCTGTCCACCCGGCGGGCCACGGCGGGCAACGCGCTCGTGACCATCACCCACGACCGGTGGTTCCTGGACGCCGTCGCCACCCTCACCTGGGAGGTCGTCGACGGACGGGTCGAGCAGTACGAAGGCGGATACGCCGCGTACGTGCTGGCGAAGGCCGAGCGGTCACGGGTGGCTGCGGCCACCGAGGACCGTCGACAGAACCTTCTGCGCAAGGAACTCGCCTGGCTGCGAAGGGGAGCGCCCGCCCGTACCTCGAAGCCGAAGTTCCGCATCGACGCTGCCAACGAACTCATCAAAAGCGAGCCCGACCCACGCAACGAGGTCGAACTGGTGCGTTTCGCGACGACCCGTCTCGGCAAGGACGTCATCGACCTGCTGGACGCGTCGGTCAGCGTGGGTGATCGCGAACTGATCACCAAGCAGACCTGGCGGCTGGCTCCCGGCGAGCGCACCGGCATCGTCGGAGTGAACGGCGCCGGCAAGTCGACGCTGCTGCGCGCGATCGCCGGCCTGCACCCGCTGTCGGCCGGCAAGCGCAAGGAGGGCCGCACCGTCCAATTGGCCTTCCTGACCCAGGAACTGCGCGAACTGGACGAGGTGATGGGGCTGAAGGTGATCGACGCGATCACCGAGGTGAAGTCGTACATCATGCTCGAGGGCAAGGAGACGAGTGCGTCGTCCCTGGCCAAACGCTTGGGGTTCAGCGGCTCTCGTCAGCAGACCCGGGTTTCCGATCTCTCCGGTGGAGAGCGTCGCCGGCTGCAGTTCCTGCGGTTGCTGATGACCGAACCCAATGTGCTGATGCTCGACGAGCCCACCAACGACCTCGACATCGAGACGCTCACCTCGATGGAGGACGTGCTGGACGGCTGGGCCGGCACCCTGCTCGTCGTCTCCCACGACCGGTACCTGCTGGAGCGCATGTGCAACCGTCAGGTCGCGCTGTTGGGCGACGGACGCATCCGTGAACTACCCGGCGGCGTGGAGCAGTTCCTCGAACTTCGTTCTGCCGCAACGCGATCGGAGACTTCCACGGCGCCCACGTCAGCGTCGGCCGCTGCCGCGGCGTCCGCCGGTTTGTCGGCCGGAGAGGTCCGCGAACTTCGCAAGACCGTCGCCCGTCTCGAGAAGTCACTGGCCCGCAGCGCCGAGCGCGAGCAGCGGTTGCACCAGCAGTTGCTCGAGGCCGCGACCGATCACGTCAAGGCGGCCGAACTCGACGCGCAGTTGCGGGAGGTACACGCCGAACGCGATCAACTCGAGATGGAATGGCTCGAAGCGGCTGAACGACTCGACGACTGACGCGTCCCGAAGGGTTACCTTTGGGGGAGTGCTCGGCAGGGGGTCGAGCGCCCGGAGGGGGAGCCATGCGAAAGATCGCAGTCACGGTCACATTGGCGAGTGCGTTGGCGCTCACGGGATGTCAGGACAACAAGGTCAATCCGGCTCCGACGTCCGGCACGGGCAGCGCGAGCACCTCATCGAGCACGAGCACGAGTTCGGGTGTGGCACCGACGTCTACGTCGAGCACGAGCAGCAGCGAATCGTCCTCTGCGGCACCGGCGGTGGGCAGCAAGGTCCCGGGAGCGACCCTGGCGCAGCAGATCCACGCGGCGCTCACGGACGCCAAGACGGTGAAGTACTACTCCGGCAACCTCGGTTCTGCGCAAAGTTCGTCCCCGAGCTCGAACAGCCTCACCGACACGGTGCAGCTGAAGCTGGACGACCCGATGACGGCCGCCTTCACCGACGGCGGTTCGAGCAAGCGGGACGTCATCGCGGTCGACGGTGTGGTCTACGGGTACGACCGCCGGTCGAAGAACTGGGTGAAGCAGTCCCAGACACCGAGCCCGCTGGAGCAACAGTTCGTCGCCACGTACACCTCGCAGATCGCAGAGCTCGACCCGCGCGTGGCCGCCGACATGCTCAGTGCGGGCGAGGCCGTGGTCAAGGGGCAGACCACCATCGGCGGCGTCCAGGCCACCCACTATGCGGTCACCGCCACCGGTGCTGCACTGATGGACAAGCAGGTCGCCTCGATGAAGGCGCACGGTTGCGACCTGCTCGCGGTGCCGGAGATCAAGAAGTCGTTCGACAAGGCGAAGGCGAAGGATGGCGCCACGCAGTACACGCTCGAGGTCTTCCTCGACCCGCAGAACCGGCCGTTGGTGTACCTCGAGCCGACGAAGGGGGGCGGCTCGAAGTCGGGTCGCGACTACGCGAAGTACACCGGGTACGGCGACGAGTTGAGTATCGAGGCGCCCTCGTCGTGGAAGACCTTCGCCGAGGTGGAGAAGCTGTCCCCGACGGCGTCTGCCCGCACATCCAGCTCGTCCTCCTGAGGTTCGGGTCACGGTTGCGTGACAACGGCATCCGAATGGAGTGTGCCGTCGTAATCTGATCAGGCACGGTCGTCGCCCGTCGCATCGTCAGCAAGGGGAGAGTCATGCGCACCATCGCTGCCGCCGCAGTCGCCGCCATCACCGTCGTGTCGCTCGCGGGCTGCGGCCAGCGGCCGACCGAACAGCCCGCGACCTCATCGGTGATGGGCACGAGTGCGGTGTCGTCGACGTCGACGTCGTCGGCCGGGGCGAGCAGCACTTCGTCGAGCTCGACTCGGGCGTCGTCCTTCAGCAAGCCGGCCGTGGGCGGGAAGGTCGACGCGGTCGCGTTCACCGACACGGTGTGGGGTGCGGTCGATGCGGCGAAGTCGGTGAAGCTGGCGCTGTCGGTGCCCGGCGAGGAGACGATCAAGATGGTCGTGGCCAAGCCCGGCCCGAACCGCACCGACCTCGAGATGAGCGACGGCGAGAGCGGTTCCATGCGGATCGTCGACGGCTCGCTCTATTTCCCGATCCCGCCGCAGGAGCGCCAGAACGGCAAGTCCTGGGTCGTTGTCGACAAGAACACCGAGTCCCCGATGGGCAAGATGATGAGCATGGCGCTGTCGTCGATGACCTCGATGGCGCAAGGGGATCTGCAGCGCGACGCCATGGCCAAGGCCGCGGTGACCTTCGTCGGTGACGAGAAGGACGGCGCTCACTACCGGGTGGCAGTGCCGGCGACCGCGATGCTCGATGCCATGCAGAAGATGTTCGACACCGTCGTCTCCGGCGCAGGTGCCTCCGCGTCCTCGTCGATGGCCAAGGAGATGAAGCAGGCACGCACCAAGCTCGCCGGAAAGACGGTCAGCTACGACTACTGGCTGGACGCCTCCGAGCGGCCGGCCGTGGTCGTCGCCGACCTGTCGTCGTTCCAGGGCGCGATGGCCGATGGCGAACTGCCCAAGGACGCGATGGGGCCGGCGAAGATGACCGTTCGCTATTCCGAATGGAACGTCCCGGTGCGGGTGGTCGCTCCGCCGGTCGCGCAAACGATGTCCTTCGACGAGGCGATGAAGAGCATGGGCGACGCGGGCATGTTCGGCCCGGGTGGCACCGGCGAAGAGACCGCGTCCAGCAGCGCGTCCTCCCCGGCCTGATCGCTCAACCGCTCACCGCAGCCGGCGCGTCCACCTGCGTTTCGTCAACACAGGCTCGTCGCACCATGGGTCGCCCGTACGATTGCTCGACGGTCGATCTCTCGTCGGCCGCTGCGACACAAGGGAACTTACATGCGAAACATCTTCGGATCGGCGCTTCTCGCGGCCGGCCTGACCGCCACTCTGACCGCGTGCGGCGGCAGCGACGACGGCGCGTCCTCGACCACGTCCTCCACCACGTCCTCGCCCACGTCTTCGAAGACGGCGTCCGCCTCGTCCTCGTCGACCAGCAGCAAGCCGACCCCGACCGGACCGACCCCCGGGGCCACCGTTGACGCGAAGGCGTGGGCCGACACGTCCGACAAGGCACTCAAAGCAGAGAAGTCGTATCGGATCAGCGAGGTGAGCACGGCCGATTCGGGCACGACCACCGGCGCGATGGTGCGTGGTGCAGGTGATCGCGTCGACCTGATGGCCGAGATGTCCGGCGAGGGCGGCCTTCGCTACATCGACGGGAACGCCTACATCCAGTCGCCGGAGCTGCCGGGCAAGTGGATCAAGTTCGACAAGACGAGCACGAACCCCGAGGTGAAAAACTTCCTGGACGGAATGCGGCGCGACGTCGACGGCGACGAGGACATCAACGTCCTGGCTGCGGGCAAGGTCACCTTCGTCGGCGACGAGGCCGAAGGCAAGCACTACAAGGCTCAGGCACCGGCTGATCGGTTCTACGAGGACGAGGTGGACGAGGACTCCGAGACCGATCAGGGCGGCCCGGTCGACCGCACGGCGGACAAGGCAAAGCTGAAGGGAAGGACGGTCGACATCGATGTCTGGCTCGACGCCAAGAACCGCCCGGTGAAGGTGAAGACCGACTCGACCGGCCTGAGTGGTCTCGGACTGTCGGCGAAGACGTCCGACGTCGTGTTCGTCTCCACGACGACCTACTCCGCCTGGGGCGAATCCGTGAAGATCGAGGTGCCGCCGGCAGCCGCCACGGTCAGCGCGGACGCGCTGTCCGGCCAGGGTCAGGCCTGACACCGGACGCGGACGGGTTCGCGCCCGTCCGCCTCCACTGGCTTCTCTCCATGCTCCGGGCGATTTGGTCGGATGCGACATTCGCCCGTAGCATTGAGTCACCAATGACCGCCGGTCGGTGCGATCCCGCAAGGGAAAGCGTCCGAAGGTCCCGCCGAAACGGGCGACCAGCGTAGGTGAGCACAAGGTAATTCCACGAACGTACGGATGCCGTACGTTCCTGCGAGCCCTGAGCGCATCTGCGCCGGGGCTCTTTTCGTTGTGGCCACGGCGATCGGCAACCACGATCGAAGGAGGTCCGCATGGCGAAGTCCGACAAGAACGCCGCCATTGCCGAACTTACGGACAAGTTCCGTGAGTCGGGTGCGGCCGTGTTGACGGAGTACCGCGGTCTGACCGTGGCGCAGCTGACCCAGCTGCGTACTGATCTCCGCGAGCACGCGACCTACGCCGTGGTGAAGAACACGCTCACCGAGCGTGCTGCCAGCGAAGCCGGTGTCACCGCCTTCGACGGTCAGCTCGTCGGTCCTTCCGCAATCGCTTTCGTCACCGGTGACCCGGTCGAGGCGGCCAAGAAGTTGCGCGACTTCGCCAAGGCGAACCCGCTCCTCGTGATCAAGGGTGGCGTGCTTGACGGCAAGCCGCTCTCGGCCGAGGAGATCACCAAGCTCGCGAGCTTGGAGTCCCGCGAGGTGCTTCTGGCCAAGCTGGCCGGCGCGATGAACGCGTCGCTCAGCCAGGCTGTGTACCTCTTTGCTGCCCCGCTGTCGCAGACCGCCCGTGTGGTGGACGCGCTGCGTGCCAAGGTCGAGACCGAGGGCCCCGCGTCCCCGGCTGCCGACGAGGCACCGGCTGCTGCAGACGAGGCCGGCACCACCGACGTCGCCGAGGGTGGCGACGAGAACTGAGCACCCGCTCGGTTCGCACTTTTCACACACAGCCACTCACGGCATTAACGAAAGGAAGCCATCATGGCGAAGCTCAGCACTGACGAGCTCCTTGAGGCCTTCAAGGAAATGACCCTCATCGAGCTCTCGGAGTTCGTGAAGCAGTTCGAGGACACCTTCAACGTCACCGCTGCGGCCCCGGTCGCGGTTGCTGGCGCTGCCCCGGCAGCAGGCGGCGGCGACGCCGGCGCTGCTGAGGAGCAGTCGGAGTTCGACGTCGTTCTGGTCGCTGCCGGCGACAAGAAGATCGGCGTCATCAAGGAGGTCCGCGCGCTGACCTCCCTCGGTCTGAAGGAAGCCAAGGACCTCGTCGACGGTGCTCCCAAGCCCGTCCTGGAGAAGGTCGACAAGGCTGCGGCCGACAAGGCCAAGGAGCAGCTCGAGGGCGCCGGCGCCACCGTCGAGCTCAAGTGAGCCTCGCTGCCTAGGCAGCAACTCTCGCGAAGCGGGTCGGACCGAAAGGTCCGGCCCGCTTTGTCGTTGGACAGCGGTGCATGAGTCGCGTCCGTTGCGGGCGCTGCTCGCGGAGGGCAGTAGTCGCGAGCGGTGTACGCGATGCACGTGAGCTCTGGGCATTGCTCGTTCCGCGGCTTCAGCGGACGAAGTAACGGCGCCAACCGCTCTCGATGACCGGACGAACGCCCGACCTCTGCGCGATCATGTCGGCCACGCGCTGGAGCAACCCTTCAGGATGGGGGTAGATGTCGCTGCTCGTGACCACGATGAACCGCCAGTCGTCGGCTTCGAGTTCCTCTCGACGTCCGATGTCCGCCGTCCATTGCGTCTGACGTTCGATGTGATGTCGACCGTCGTATTCGATCGCGATCTTCCAGTTCGGGTAGGCCAGATCGATGCGACGGACCTCGTTGCCCTCCGCATCGTTGATCGGGTGGTTGACCGCCGGCTCCGGAAAGTTCGCGCCGCTTAGCAGGAGTCGAGTCCGCGTTTCGCCGGGTGATTCCACGCGGTCTCGGCACGCCGCGGCGACCTCGCGTGCCAAGCGTCCGCCGCGTCCGGGGCTGTCTCGTGCCGCGCTGCGTAGGCCGTCAGCTGTGAGTCGGGTCTTGTGGATGAGCGAGTCACCGAGGATGAGGAGATCGAGGAACTCCAGCTTCGCTGCCATGTCGAAGAAGGTCTGGGCCGGACTCGTGACGGGGATGCCGCGCACACGTCCGATATCGGGTGCGTGCTTGTACTGGTGAAAGCTGACCTGGTCGCGGATCGAACGTCGGGCGTCCACCCCACCGATGTGTGCCAGCGACGTGCTCGGGACGATGCCGCGCCACAGCAGAGCCGCGCTGTTGTGGCACGCGAAGTTCGCGCCCGGAATGGTGCGCAGAGCAGCGCGGACCAGAAGTTCGTGATTCAGCGGGACGTCCGCCGGCACGTAGCAATCACGCATCAAGCGAGTGAACTCTGCGGACTGCAGCCGTCGGCGGGAGATGCCGGCCCTCGTCGCTTCGGCGTACGACAGGAATGGTTCGCTCATGGCCGGGAGGGTGGCACAGGATTCACGCCTACGTGCCGGCTCTCCACACGCATGTACATGGCTCGCGAACACCGCGTGCAAGATTCGCGACTCGTACGGTTCGCGATCTGTGTTCGCGCCGTTCGCGACTTATGGCCGTCGGCGGGACGGGGCCGAAAATGATTCGCTCCTTGACAGTGGTCGGGCATAGCCTGAACCACGCCATGACGACAACCCTGACGCCGACGAAGGTCCAAGAGTCTGCCGCTGCTGAGACGATGAAATCACCGGAGCGACAGGTGAATTGGCGTCGCCTGAAGCACCCGCTGACCGTGGTGGCAATCATTGCGCTCACGATCGCCGCGCTGGGAGCGACCGCCGGCACGGTCGTCGCCGGACGATTGGCGCAAAGCCCGACCGCATCCCTGGTCTGGTGGCTTGCTGCATGCGTCATCGGCGGGGCGGTTCTCGACACCGCCGGACGCATCCTGTGGGCGACCGTCGTCGACCGCGCCGAGGGCAAACTGCGTGACGACCTGCTGGACGCAGCCCTCCACCAACCGCTGGAGGCACTGTCCGAGCAGGCGGTGGGCGAGGTGCTCGACCGCGTCGACGACGACACCCACGAGGTCGGCTCACTCGTCCGGATGCAGGTCTGGATGGTGCTGCGCGCGGTGCTCTCGCTCATCCCGATGTGGCTGGTGGCCGGTTTCACCTGGTGGCCGGCTTGGCTGCTGTTCCCGGTCTTCGCCGGGCTGACGCTGCTGGTGATGCGTCCGCTGATGGGCCAGATCGCCGAGCGCAAGGTGGTCGAGGAAGCCGCCTGGACCGACCACGCCGCCGCCCTCGAGGAGGGCATCGCCGGACGCGACGACCTGCGCACCAGCCTCGGCCAGTCGTTCGCGATCCGCCGGCTCGCGCAGCTGTCGTCCAGGGTCCACGAACTCTTCTACAACGTCATCGTGCTCGAACGTCGCATCACGCTGCGCGCCGTCCTGCTGTTGCACGGTTTGCTGGCGATCATCGCGGTCACCGGTGTCTTGCTCGCCGACCGCGGATCTTTGTCGGTCGCGCAGATCGTGACGCTGTTCCTGATCACCAGCACTTTCGTGGGCGTCATCGGCAACGTTGCTCAGCAACTGCCCGACCTGCAGGCGGGCATGGGTGCCGTGATCCGTCTGCGTCAGATGCTCGCCGTCGCACCCGAACCGACCGGCGGTCTGCACCTCGGCGACCAGACCCCCGACCTCGACTTCCGCGACCTGCACTTCTCCTACACCGAGGGCGAGTTCGCGCTCGAGGGCATCGACATCCACGTTCCCGCCGGCCAGACGCTCGCGCTGGTCGGACGCACCGGATCGGGCAAGTCGACGCTCGCGTCTCTGGTCTCCCGTGCCGTCGAACCGGAGCGTGGCTCGGTGCTCATCGGGGGAATCGACGTGCTCGACCTCGACCTGCACGCATTGCGCCGCCAGGTCGGCGTCGTCACCCAACGCACCGAGATCATCGCCGGCACCCTGGCCGAGAACATCACGCTCTTCGCCGACAACCCGCGCACCCAAGTCGAGGCCGTCGTCGACGAACTCGGCCTCACCGACTGGGTCGCCGGTCTGGACGACGGACTCGACACGCTCCTCGGTCCGGGCGGCACGCTGCTCTCGGCCGGTGAGGAACAGCTGGTTGCGTTCGCACGACTGCTGATCCGCGACGTGCACGTCGTCGTGCTCGACGAGGCCACCGCTCGCATGGACCCGCTCACCGAGTCCCGGGTCGTCGCCGCGTCCGATCGCCTGTTGCACGGACGTACCGGAATCCTTGTCGCACACCGCCTTTCGACGATCGAGCGCGCCGACCTCGTGGCGGTCCTCGACCGTGGACGGGTGGCGCAGTTCGGCAGTCGCAGCGATTTGGCGTCGTCCGAGGGACGCTTCCGCGACCTGCTCCAGGCGGCCGACCTCGGGGACGGTGGGGCAGAGCCTGAGATCGTCGACGAAGTGACCACGGTGGGCGGTCAGCGCCGTCGCACCGACCCGCCGGTGCGTCCCGACACCGGCAACGGCCCGAGCCTGGCGAAGGGCATCTGGTCGGCACTATGGGTGCGTCCGCGCTGGGGCATGCTCTCGGTCGGACTCTTCCTGATCTTCTCCCTGACCGGCGCGGTCGGCGCGGTCACCGGATACACCTGGGGCCAGACGATCGAGCGGCTGCAGGACGGTTCGCTGTCCTGGCCGTGGTTGGTCGCAGTGGTCGCCAGCGTGATGATCGGGCCGATCATGCTCGCCGAGGCGATCTCGCGGTACCCCCGCTGGTGGGTCGAGGTGCTGCTGCGCGTGCGGATGAGCGTGCTCGTCGGCCAGACCGCGCAGCGCCGACTGCACAAGGACCCCGCCGGCGAGGTCGTGGCCCGTGCGATGGACGCCGACCGCTACGCGCGCTACGCCGACCGCTGGGTCGACTTCTGCAACGGCTTGGCGATCGCGCTGTTCACCGCGGTTGCCGCAAGTACCCCGTTGGCCGGACTCGTCCTCGGCGCCGTGATGCTCTCGGCCGCGCTCGCGTCGGCAGTGGGACGCCCGATCGCCGGACGCTCGGCGACCCAGGCGTCCGCCGCCCGAGCCCGTTTCGGCCGTGCGCTGGTATCGACGCTGGAGTCGGCGCGCACGGTCAAACTCGCCGGCCGCACCCCCGAACTGCACCGCCACCTGCGCAAGGTCGACGCCGGACGGGTGGATGCCGCCGTCCGCGAACACCGAGTGCAGTCCTTCCTGGACGGCGTCCCGATGGTGATGGTGCAGACCGGTGCCGTCGTCGCGTGGGCCGCAGTGCTCTGGGACGTCTGGGGTCTGGCGACGGCGTTGCTCGTGGTCAACGCGGTCAACGGTTTCGACTGGTTCGGACGCGTCGCCGGTGCCGTGGTCACCGAGGCGCCGGGCACGCGTTCATGGCAGACCGCCACCAGTCGGATGGCCGGCGGCCAGGACCTGATGCGCCTTCCCGACGGCGTCGACCTGCTCACAGGTGAGGCACCGCAGGCTCCGGTTGCTCCGCGAACTGCGTTGCAGGAGCTGGGGGTTCACGGCGTCACCGCGATTCACGAGGACGGCACGGTCGGCGTCGAGGATGTGCAGCTCGACATCCGACGCGGCGAACTGGTGCTGCTGCTCGGCCAGGTCGGTTCGGGCAAGTCGAGTCTGCTGCGTGCGCTCGCCGGCCTGATCGACTACGACGGCTCGCTCACCTGGAACGGCGAGGAGATCGACGACGCCGAGGTGTTCATGCGTCCGGGGCAGGTGGCGTACGTCGCGCAGGTGCCGCGCGTCCTGTCGGGCACCTTCGCCGACAACGTCCAGCTCGGATTCACCCGGGCGTTCGATCAGCCGGTCGCCGACGCCCGTCTGACTCCTGACGTCGAGACCGCCGGTGGACCGACCGCATTGGTCGGGCACCGCGGAGTTCGCCTGTCCGGTGGGCAGGTTCAGCGCCTCGCGCTGGCCCGGGCGCTCGCCGCGGACGCCGAACTGCTGCTGGCCGACGACGTCTCCAGCGCGCTCGACGCCAGCACCGAGATCGAGTTGTGGAAGGCGCTGCGTGATCGTTCGGCGACCGTCGTCGGAGCGACTTCGAAGCGGGCCGCGTTGGCCCAGGCCGACCGCGTCGTGGTCCTGGTCGACGGGCGCGTCGCCGCCGACGGTCGGTGGCGCGACCTCGCGGACGACTGGGGCCACCTGGCCGGCTGACCACAACTGGCGATCCAGCCCGCTTCTTGACCTCCAGATCGCAACTGGTGCCGCCGGCGCTGCCAGTTGCGATCCGCGTGTCCAGTTGCGGTCCGGATGGCCAGTCGTCGTCGGGACCGCTAGCGCGAACCGACATACCTCCACGAACGCTTCGCCATGGCGGCACCCGCAGCGGGGGAGGCCTCGAAGCGGCCGGAGATGTCGAACAGCACATGGGCCGCGGCGCCCGACCCGTTGTGGACACCCAGCAGGTTGTTCTGCGCGGTGGTCGGGTCGTACCCGAGGACGACGGCAGCGCCGGAGGCACGGTTCTGCCCGGCCATGGTGTTGGTGGTCGAAGCGATCGGCCGCGGAATCCCCCCGCTCCAGAACAACGAGTGCCCCGAGGACGATCCGGCGATCATCGTCGCGTTGCCGACCATCGCCCAGGTGTTCGCGGTGCCCGCGTTCGCCGCTGACGGCACGGCGATCGAAAGCGTCGACCGTGCCTTCAACGCGCTGGTTCTGCGGGTGTCGAGGAATCGCCACGGCGTGATCGGACGGTAGGTGGCGGCGTTGAATCGTCCCGCGTCCCCGACCGAATCGATGACGATGTGGGTCGGGCCACCGGTGGCGCGGACGGTGAACTCGAAAACGCCGTCGGCGACCTTGCGTACCGGCACGGCGACGAACGATGCGATGTTCTCGCCGCGACGGAAGTTCAGCACGGATGTGGGCGGCGGCGTGGTCGTCCGGCCGTCCCAGGCCTGCAGGTAGCCGTTGCCGGTGGGCGAGGCTGCGGTCAGCTGCACGAGGGCGGTGTTGATGTCGGCATCCGAGAACGGCGTCTCGAAGCGAATCGCTCGTGTCCTGTCGCCACCGAGCGGCCCGTCACCGTTGAAACGGGAGTCGTAGAACCGTGCCGGGTCGGTGATGTCGACCTGGGAGGTGACCACATCGGCCGGCAATGTGGCGCCGCTGGTGAACCAGCCGACGACGTCCAGGATCACGTTGCTCGACCCGGCACCCTCTGTGACGTCGAGCGTTCCGTCGGCTGCAACCGGCACGATCGTCGTGTTCGCCAGTTGATGGTTGCCGGCGGGGAAGTTCACGGTCGACACCGCAGGAGACCGACCGGTGTTCTTCTGCTGCGTCGTGACGTAACCGGCAGCCGAGGTGTTGGCGACGGTCGTCGTGACCATCACGGCCGACACCTGGTCGGGCGCCACGGTGGCGCCGGACGCGGTTCGAAGGCGGGAGACGACGTCGACGGTGCGCGATTCGTCGGTCCGCATCGGTCGCGCCTCACCGGCCGCCAACGTCGGGGAACGGGTGTCGAACACACGGGTCGGGGAGGGCAGGGGGACGTACTCACCCGGTGTGGCAGCCGCCAGAGCGGCAGGGGCGGCAACGCCACCCGACAGGGCGAGGGCAGCGGTGCAGGCGACGGCGGAGCAGAACCGAACGGGGCTGAGCTTCATGGCAATCCTGACGTGGTGTCGATCAGTTGATGACGACGCTGTTGCGGTCCGGCGGCTGCACACGGGGGTGCCCCACCCGGTATCCGGGGTTCGTGGATGCGTACAGCCGAAGACCGGCCTCGGTGATGCGTCGCGCGTAGGCGTTGGTGCCGGACAGGTAGGGGTCGATGACGACGAAATCGCCGTTCGATGCGGTGCCGAGCACAGCTATCCAGTGCGATGCGTCGCCGGAGAAGGTCGTTCTCCACCATGGCAGCTGCCTGATGTTCCCGCCGCATATCGTCGCGCGTCCGGCCCGGCCGAGGGAGATGGTGTCGGCGATCCCGCCTTGGCGCCCGGTGAGGCCGTAGGTGGCGAAGCCTCTGAGCAGTTCCCAGTATTCGGTGCCGATCGTGTTTCGGTCGGTGACCCCGGCCACGGCGTCCAGAGCGCAGGAGCGCCGGAAATCATCGATCGCGGCGCCGGCACCGGCAGTCGTGTAAGCCCACTTGCGCGGAAGTTTTCCACGGGACGCCAGAATCGCGACCGCGCTCGCGGGCCCGCAGTTTGTGCCTTTCACCGACGAGGAAAATTGACTCACCGGGTAGAGCCCCCCGATTCTCGGGGCGCCGAAGAGTCTGGTCCAGATGACGGCATCAGGGTTGGACTGTGTGTGGCCGTACCCGGCCGAGACGCGGAAGTTGCCGAGATCGAGCATCGTCTGCGCGAACGCGAGCGACGATCCGGTCAGGTAGGGCGTCGCGTCCGCGCCGGTGGAGAAGACGTACCCGTGCTTGTGCAACAGCACCTTGAGGGCGCCGGCGTGCCAGGAGGTGGTGTCGGCCGCGACCGTGCGTCGCGATGCGAGGAAACGGATGGTTGCTTCGTCGCCGAGGCCGGTGACAGGCAAGCCGTTTCGCCGCTGGAACGTGCGGACGAAGTCATAGAAGGTGCGTGTGTACGTGGTGTCCACCGCGGTGCGCCAACCCAGCCCGTTCAGCAGCAACTTGAACGCCCGGATGTTCCTGGGATCAGACGTGGAGGTGACAGCGGCGAACGTGGCGGCCGACGAAGCCTGCACCGAGGTGCCGAACAGGATGCCGGCGCCGGCGGAACCGAGTACGAAGCGACGAGAAACGGTCATGACAATCCCTTGGACGTGAGACCCCTTGGACGTGACGACGCACCTACCGCCTGCGCGGACCCCGCGGTGCTCCGGGCAACGCAACGGTAGTCGAACGGTCGTCATGGTCGAGCCCGCTTCTGGCATTCGGGTCGCAACTGGTGCCGCCGGCGCTGCCAGTTGCGATCTCGAGGGCCAGCCGCGGTCCGCACACCGCCAGAAGCGACCACCTGCGACACGCGCATCGAAAGCTCTTGACCCCGGCACCCACCCCGGTGCACCCTTTTCGCAGTTGATGTCGCCCGGGGTAGGGGGTCTTGTGCCCGCGGCTGGACATTTCCGCATCGCGTGTCTATAGTTGACCTTTGCGCTGCCCTCTTCAGCAACCCATTTTCGATCCGGCGACAATATTCGGCCGATCTCCGCTCCACGGCGGGACGATCTCCGATTTGCGAAGCCGCGGTTGTCCTGCCCACCGGTAGGGATGGATTCGCCGCTCGAGTGTGGCCACAAACCGCCCGTCCCGGCCTGTGGAAGGACCCTCCTTGGCTGCCTCGCGTACTGCGACCCAATCTCTGTCCTCGGCGAAGACGGCTTCGGGCCGTCTCTCGTTCGCGAAAATTCGCGAACCCCTGGAAATGCCCGACCTGCTCGCTCCTCAGACGGAGAGCTTCGACTGGCTGCTCGGCAACGAGCGCTGGCAGGAGCGTGTCGCCGAGGCGAAGGCTGCCGGGCGCGACGACCTGAACGAGCGCTCCGGCCTGGAGGAGATCTTCGAGGAGATCTCCCCGATCGAGGACTTCGCGGAGACCATGAGCCTCTCCTTCCGCGATCACCGCTTCGAAGAGGTCAAGTACTCCATCGAGGAGTGCAAAGAGCGCGACATGACCTACTCGGCGCCGTTGTTCGTCACGGCCGAGTTCATGAACCACAACACCGGTGAGATCAAGAGCCAGACCGTGTTCATGGGCGACTTCCCGCTCATGACCGACCGCGGCACCTTCGTCATCAACGGCACCGAGCGCGTCGTCGTCTCCCAGCTCGTCCGTAGCCCGGGTGTCTACTTCGAGCGTTCGATCGACAAGACGTCCGACAAGGACATCTACACCGCGAAGATCATCCCCAGCCGCGGCGCGTGGCTGGAGTTCGAGATCGACAAGCGCGACATGGTGGGCGTTCGCGTCGACCGCAAGCGCAAGCAGTCGGTCACCGTGCTGCTGAAGGCCCTGGGCCTTTCCGAGGCGCAGATCCTCGAGCACTTCGGCGAGTACGACTCGATCCGCCAGACCCTGGAGAAGGACAACACCACCACCCAGGACGAAGCGCTGATCGACATCTACCGCAAGCTGCGTCCGGGCGAACCGCCCACCAAGGAAGCCGCGCAGAACCTGCTGAACGGTCTGTACTTCAACGGCAAGCGCTACGACATGGCCAAGGTCGGTCGGTACAAGGTCAACAAGAAGCTGGGCCTGGAGGCTCCGCTGTCGGACTCGACCCTTGCCGTCGACGACATCGTCGCGACGATCAAGTACCTGGTCGCGCTGCACGCCGGCCAGACCACGCTGCCGGGTCGTCGTGACGGGCAGGACGTGTCGATCCGCGTCGAGACCGACGACATCGACCACTTCGGAAACCGTCGCCTGCGCAACGTGGGTGAGCTGATCCAGAACCAGGTCCGCACCGGTCTGTCCCGTATGGAACGTGTCGTTCGTGAGCGCATGACCACCCAGGACGTCGAAGCCATCACGCCGCAGACGCTGATCAACATCCGGCCCGTCGTCGCCTCCATCAAGGAGTTCTTCGGCACCAGCCAGCTGTCGCAGTTCATGGACCAGAACAACCCCCTCGCCGGCCTGACGCACAAGCGTCGTCTGTCGGCGCTCGGCCCGGGCGGTCTGTCCCGTGACCGCGCCGGCATGGAGGTCCGTGACGTCCACCCCTCGCACTACGGACGTATGTGCCCGATCGAGACGCCGGAAGGCCCGAACATCGGTCTGATCGGTTCGCTCGCGAGCTTCGGACGCATCAACCCGTTCGGTTTCGTCGAGACGCCCTACCGCAAGGTCGAGAACGGCCTGGTCAGCGACGAGGTGCACTACCTCTCCGCTGACGAGGAGGACGAGTTCGTCATCGCGCAGGCCAACGCGCCGCTGACCGACGACAACCACTTCGTCGAGGACCGCGTCCTGGTGCGCGCCAAGGGCGGAGAGGCCACCGACGTCCCGCGTGAAGACGTGGACTACATGGACGTCTCCCCGCGCCAGATGGTGTCGGCGTCCACCGCGCTGATCCCGTTCCTGGAGCACGACGACGCATCGCGCGCCCTGATGGGTGCCGCCATGCAGCGTCAGGCCGTGCCGCTGGTGCGCGCCGAGGCTCCGCTGGTCGGTACCGGCATGGAGTACCGCGCCGCCCTCGACTCGGGCGACGTCGTCCGCGCCGAGAAGGCCGGTGTGGTGCAGGAGGTCTCGGCCGACCTGGTCACCGTCGCCAACGACGACGCGACCTACACCACCTACCGCATCGCCAAGTTCGACCGCTCGAACGCGGGCACCTGTTACAACCAGCGCGTGCTGGTCGACACCGGTGACCGCGTCGAGGTCGGCGGCGTGCTGGCCGACGGACCGTCGACCGACGGTGGCGAGATGGCCCTCGGAAAGAACCTGCTCGTGGCATTCATGCCATGGGAGGGCTACAACTTCGAGGACGCCATCATCCTGAGTCAGCGCCTGGTGCAGGACGACGTTCTCTCCTCGATCCACATCGAGGAGCACGAGATCGACGCCCGCGACACCAAGCTGGGTCCGGAGGAGATCACCCGCGACATCCCGAACGTGTCCGAGGAGGTGCTGGCCGACCTCGACGAGCGCGGAATCATCCGTATCGGTGCCGAGGTTCGCGACGGCGACCTGCTCGTCGGCAAGGTCACGCCCAAGGGTGAGACCGAGCTGACCCCGGAGGAGCGCCTGCTGCGCGCCATCTTCGGTGAGAAGGCGCGTGAGGTCCGCGACACCTCGATGAAGGTGCCGCACGGCGAGACCGGCACGGTCATCGGCGTCAAGGTGTTCGACCGCGAGGAGGGCGACGAACTTCCCCCGGGCGTCAACCAGCTGGTGCGTGTCTACGTGGCCAACAAGCGCAAGATCACCGACGGTGACAAGCTCGCCGGCCGCCACGGAAACAAGGGTGTCATCGCCCGCATCCTGCCGATCGAGGACATGCCGTTCCTCGAGGACGGGACGCCGGTCGACGTCATCCTGAACCCGCACGGTGTGCCGCGTCGTATGAACCTGGGTCAGATCCTGGAGTTGCACCTGGGCTGGGCAGCCAGCCGCGGGTGGAACATCGAGGGCGAGCCGGAGTGGGCCGCACAGCTGCCGAAGGACGCCCACGAGGCGCCCGCCGGCTCGCGCGTCGCGACCCCTGTGTTCGACGGTGCGTCCGAGGCCGCCATCACCGGCCTGCTCGAGTCGACCAACAAGACCCGCGACGGTCAGCAGTTGGTCGAGAGCAGCGGCAAGGCGCGTCTGTTCGACGGCCGCTCGGGTGAGCCGTTCCCGGAGCCGATCTCGGTCGGGTACATGTACATCCTGAAGCTGCACCACCTGGTCGACGACAAGATCCACGCCCGTTCGACCGGTCCGTACTCGATGATCACCCAGCAGCCGCTCGGTGGTAAGGCGCAGTTCGGTGGTCAGCGATTCGGTGAGATGGAGGTGTGGGCCCTGGAGGCGTACGGCGCCGCCTACGCACTGCAGGAGCTGCTCACCATCAAGTCCGACGACGTCACCGGCCGCGTGAAGGTCTACGAGGCGATCGTCAAGGGCGAGAACATCCCCGAACCGGGTATTCCGGAGTCGTTCAAGGTGCTCATCAAGGAGATGCAGTCCCTCTGCCTGAACGTCGAGGTGCTGTCCAGCGACGGCCAGACCATCGACCTTCGGGACGCGGACCAGGAAGTCTTCCGGGCCGCCGAGGAACTCGGCATCGACCTGTCCCGTCGCGAGCCGAGCTCGGTCGACGAAGTCTGATCCGGACGCGGGGGCGCACCACGCGCCCTCGCACTCCGCGATCACTGAGACAAAACTTCCAGAAAGAACGAAAGAAGGAAGCACCAAGTGCTGGACGTCAACTTCTTCGACGAGCTTCGTATCGGCCAGGCAACGGCCGAAGACATCCGCCAGTGGAGCCACGGCGAGGTCAAGAAGCCCGAGACCATCAACTACCGCACCCTCAAGCCCGAGAAGGACGGCCTCTTCTGCGAGAAGATCTTCGGCCCGACTCGCGACTGGGAGTGCTACTGCGGCAAGTACAAGAGGGTCCGCTTCAAGGGCATCATCTGTGAGCGCTGCGGCGTCGAGGTGACCCGTTCGGCCGTGCGTCGTGAGCGCATGGGCCACATCGAGCTCGCCGCCCCGGTGACGCACATCTGGTACTTCAAGGGTGTTCCGTCGCGTTTGGGCTACCTGCTCGACCTCGCCCCGAAGGACCTGGAGAAGGTCATCTACTTCGCGGCCTACATGATCACCTCCGTCGACACCGACCAGCGCCACAAGGACCTCCCGTCCTTGGAGGCTCAGATCGAGGTCGAGAAGAAGGAGATCGAGAACCGCCGCGACGGCGACATCAACACCCGCGCCACCAAGCTCGAGGGCGACCTCGCGGAGCTGGAGAAGGAAGGCGCGAAGGCCGACGTCCGTCGCAAGACCCGTGAGTCCGCCGAGCGTGAGATGACGCAGATCCGCAAGCGTGCGGACCAGCAGATCGAGCGCCTCGACCAGGTCTGGGACCGTTTCAAGAACCTCAAGGTCCAGGACCTCGAGGGTGACGAGACGCTGTACCGCGAGATGCGTGACCGTTTCGGTCTGTACTTCGAGGGCGGCATGGGTGCGGCTGCACTGCAGAAGCGCCTGGAGTCCTTCGACCTCGTGGCCGAGGCCGAGTCGCTGCGCGAGACCATCGCCACCGGCAAGGGTCAGCGCAAGACCCGTGCGCTGAAGCGTCTGCGCGTCGTCACCGCTTTCCAGCAGACGACCAACAGCCCCGCCTCGATGGTGTTGGACGCCGTCCCGGTCATCCCGCCGGACCTGCGTCCGATGGTGCAGTTGGACGGTGGCCGTTTCGCGACCTCCGACCTCAACGACCTGTACCGCCGCGTGATCAACCGCAACAACCGACTCAAGCGTCTGCTCGACCTCGGTGCGCCGGAGATCATCGTCAACAACGAGAAGCGCATGCTTCAGGAGGCCGTCGACAGCCTCTTCGACAACGGCCGTCGCGGTCGCCCGGTCACGGGCCCCGGCAACCGTCCGCTGAAGTCGCTGTCCGACATGCTCAAGGGCAAGCAGGGTCGCTTCCGTCAGAACCTGCTCGGTAAGCGCGTCGACTACTCCGGCCGTTCGGTCATCGTGGTCGGTCCGCAGCTGAAGCTGCACCAGTGCGGTCTGCCCAAGCAGATGGCGCTGGAGCTGTTCAAGCCGTTCGTGATGAAGCGTCTGGTCGACCTCGACCTCGCGCAGAACATCAAGTCGGCCAAGCGCATGGTGGAGCGTCAGCGCTCGCAGGTGTGGGACGTCCTCGAAGAGGTCATCACCGAGCACCCGGTGCTGCTGAACCGTGCACCCACCCTGCACCGTCTGGGCATCCAGGCCTTCGAGCCGCAGCTGGTCGAGGGCAAGGCCGTCCAGATCCACCCGCTGGTCTGCACCGCGTTCAACGCCGACTTCGACGGTGACCAGATGGCCGTTCACGTGCCGCTGTCCGCCGAGGCGCAGGCCGAGGCACGCATCCTGATGCTGTCGAGCAACAACGTCCTGAAGCCGGCCGACGGCCGCCCGGTCACCATGCCGAGCCAGGACATGATCACCGGCATCTACTTCCTGACGTCCGAGGACGACGAAGTCGCCGCCGAGGGTGGGGAAGCCGGTGAGCTGCGCACGTTCTCGACCGCTGCCGAGGCCCGCATGGCCTACGACCTGGGCGAGATCAAGCTCGGTTCGCTGGTCAGCATCCGCCTGTTCGACCAGGTGCCGCCGGAAGGTTTCGACCTGCCGGAGGGCTTCGAGGTCGACGAGCTGGGCCGCGCGTCCGGCTACAAGCTGGCCACGACCCTCGGCCGTGTGCTCTTCAACGAGACGCTTCCGGAGGACTACCCCTTCCTGAACCGTGCGATCGACAAGAAGGGCCTCGGTGCGGTCATCAACGACCTCGCCGAGCGTTACCCCAAGGGTCAGGTCGCTGCGTCGCTGGACGCACTCAAGGATGCCGGGTTCTACTTCGCGACCCGCTCGGGTTGCACCGTCGCCATCGGTGACGTGCAGACCCCGAGCAACAAGAAGGAGATCCTGGCCGGCTACGACGTGCGTGCGGCGAAGATCCAGGGTCAGTACGACCGTGGTCTGATCACCGACCAGGAGCGTCGTGACGAGCTGACCGACATCTGGCGCCAGGGTGCCGATGAGGTCGCGCAGGAGATGCAGGCCAACTTCGACCCGAAGAACCCGATCTACCGCATGGTGGCCTCGGGTGCGGGTGGTAACTGGTTCCAGATCCGTCAGATCGCCGGTGCGCGAGGCCTGATGGTGAGCCCGCGTGGTGACATCATCCCGCGTCCGATCAAGTCCAACTTCCGTGAGGGCTTGTCGGTGCTGGAGTTCTTCATCTCCACGCACGGTACGCGTAAGGGTCTGGCCGACACCGCGCTTCGTACGGCCGACTCGGGTTACCTGACCCGTCGTTTGGTCGACGTGTCGCAGGATGTCATCATCCGCGAGTCCGACTGTGGCACCGACCGCGGTCTGGTCATGCCGATCGCCCAGCGCAACGCGTCCGGCGAGCTCGTCGAGCACGACCACGTGGAGTCCTCGGTCTACGCCCGCAACCTCGCAGTCGACGTCGAGGTGGGCGGAGATGTCCTGGCGAAGGCCGGCTCCGACCTCGGAGACGTCAACCTCGACAAGTTGATCGCGGCCGGCATCGAAGAGGTCAAGGTCCGCTCGGTGCTCACCTGTGAGTCCCGTGTCGGCACCTGCGCCATGTGCTACGGACGTTCGCTGGCGACCGGCAAGCTGGTCGACATCGGTGAGGCTGTCGGCATCATCGCCGCCCAGTCCATCGGTGAGCCGGGTACGCAGCTGACGATGCGTACCTTCCACACCGGTGGTGCGGCTGCGGCGGACGACATCACGCAGGGTCTGCCCCGTGTGGTCGAGCTGTTCGAGGCGCGCACCCCCAAGGGTGTCGCCCCGATCGCCGAGGCCGCCGGACGCGTCGAGATCAAGGACGACGACAAGTCCCGCACGATCGTGCTCACCCCGGACGACGGTGGCGAGGAGCAGACCTACCCGGTCAGCAAGCGCGCCCAGTTGCTCATCGAGGACGGTCAGCACGTCGAGGTCGGCGCGCTGCTGGTCAAGGGTGCGATCGACCCCAAGCAGGTGCTGCGTATCCAGGGCGCGCGCGAGGTGCAGAAGCACCTCGTCGACGAGGTCCAGGGTGTGTACCGCCAGCAGGGTGTGTCGATCCACGACAAGCACATCGAGGTCATCGTGCGCCAGATGCTGCGTCGCGTGACGATCATCGAGGCCGGCGACACCAACCTGCTCCCGGGCGAGTTGGCCGAGCGTGGTCGCTTCGAGGACTCCTCGCGCAAGGCGGTCGCCGAAGGCGGACGTCCGGCGTCGGGTCGTCCCGAGCTCATGGGTATCACCAAGGCATCGCTGGCCACCGAGTCGTGGCTGTCGGCGGCGTCCTTCCAGGAGACCACCCGCGTGCTCACCGAGGCCGCCATGCACGGTCGTCGCGACCCGCTGCTGGGTCTGAAGGAGAACGTCATCCTCGGTAAGCTCATCCCGGCCGGAACGGGCCTGCCCCGTTACCGCAACCTGTCGGTCGAGCCCACCGAAGAGGCCAAGGCTGCGCTGTACGCGCTGCCGGACTACCAGCCGTACGACTACCCGGTCTTCGGCCCGGGCAGTGGCGAGGCCATCCGCCTCGACGACGAAGCCCTGGGCTTCTCCGACAGCTGATCCACGGTGCTCGTAAGGCCCCGGTTCCTCGTGGAGCCGGGGCCTTTCGGCGTCCCTCGACGCCGAGGTCGCTCCAAATGCATCAGGGCACTCCGTATACGGAGTGCCCTCGTGCACTTCGAGTGCCCTCACGCGATCCACTGCTGACCCGGACGCGGACGTACGCCCTTGTCGGCCAGGATCCGCAGCATCGGACCCTCCGCGTACGCGTCGTCCCAGCCCCACCGCGCCAGGTCTGTCACCCGGCGGATCCGGTCCTCGCGCTGCTTCTCGCGCCAGACGGCCGTGGACGGATCGTCGGTCAGGTCCGCGCCGTACTTCATCTTCCCGTCGCACTCGCCCAGCAGACCGTCCCAGCCGAAGTCACAGCGTCCGATGAACCCGCGGACGTCGCGGACGGTGACCTGGAGCTCGGGACGGGGGAGCCTGGCCTGGAACATCACCGCGCGGCTCATCGACTCCAGCGGAGACTCCGCCCTTTCATCGGCGAGCTCGGCGACGAGCAGCGCAGCCTGCCTACCTCGGACGCCGGTCGGAAGCTCGCTCACTGCCTGCCGTAGGGCCTCGATGGCGAACATCATCTTCCGCAGCGCTGCGTCCGCGGTGGCGAGCGCACTGCGCAGCGATGTGCACCGGGCCAGATCGATGACGGTCCGCAGCGGAGCGGTCACGCGAATACCGTTGATCTGCACAGGGATCGGAAGTTCCTTGACCCGGTGAAAGCGCTGGACGTGTTGAGAGGTGCGGCCGCGCCCGGCGACGGTGAGGTCGATGCGGGAAGGCCACCTGCCGATGGTCGGCAGGCCGTGCAGCGCTGCCGCAGACCAGTGTGAGACGAGCCGATCCTCCGCCCACTTCGGGACGCCGGCGTGTACCAGCAGGGCGTGTCGCGCGCCGGCGTCCAGCGCTTCCCACTCGGATGCCGGGTAGAACGCCCCGTGCCGCACTTGCGTCCACGCGTCCGGGTCGAGCGCCTCGGCGCGCAAGGTGCGCGGGCCGGTGAACAGCAGACGTTCCGGTTTCATGGGATGGAGCGTGCTGCATCGTGAGCGAACGTGCAGACGGCCGTGTGAATAATGCGGACGATCTTCCCCAGGGCACTCCATATGCACGACGGCACTCCGAATACGGAGTCACCTTGTGCACTTCGAGTGCCCTGGGCACGGACGGTGCTTGACTGGTTAGTCTCTCCTGCGTGAGCAACGCGCGGATCCTGGTCGTCTGCACCGGCAACATCTGCCGGTCGCCGTACATCGAGCGGGTGCTGGCGACCCATCTCGCCGGACGCGGGTACGACGTCGAGAGCGCGGGCACCCGGGCCTTGATCGACCACCCGATCGAGCCGCAGAGCCTTGCTCACCTGCAGGAGCTGGGCATCGACGACGGCGGCTTCCGGTCGCGGCAGCTGACTCCTCAGATCGCAGCGGACGCCGACCTCATCCTGACCGCAACGCGTGACCACCGCGCGGACGTCGTGACGTTGCAGCCGAAGGCACTGAAGTACACGTTCGCGTTGGCCGACTTCAGCCACATGGTCGACGGGATCGAGCAGGTGCCGCCGGCGGAACGGGGCTTCTTCGGTCCCGCGGACGACTCGTTCGTCGGCCGGTTGGTCGACCACGTCGGCAAGCGCCGCACCGACATCCACCCGATCTCGGAGCAGGAGTCGGTGATCGTCGACCCCTTCCGCCGCGACCCCGAGGTGTTCGCCCAGATGGCGGCTCACATCAACCGCGTGATGCCCCCGGTCATCCGCGCCCTCACCCTCGAAAGCTGACCGTCCGCGCCGGCCGAGGCCTACACCCCGCCGCTGGTTGAGCCCTCGTCCCAACGCTGCGCAGGGCCTCATCCCGACGCTGGTTGAGCCTTCGCCCCGACGCTGCGCAGGGCTCACCCCGCCGCTGGTTGAGCCCTGCGGATGAGGAACGAATCCGCAGGCGCCGAAACCACGGTGACGGCGACGAAGAGCCAACCACAGGCCGCACGGCTCAGATCGTGTAGCTGTGCTCGGTCTCGAGCGCCGACCTCGCTCGTCGTTCGTGCCGTTGCTTGAGCAACGCCCACACGAGCGGACACAGAATGACGGCCGCGCACCCGAGGATCCCGACGACGACCGGCGGCACCTTCAACATGGTGAGTCCGGTGAGGCTGAGGACGATGACGATGCCGCCGCGCAGCACGGACGGCGCGACCCGGCGGGCGAGCTTGGCGCCGAGGTAGGTGCCGGGCGTCCCACCGATGATCAACGGGATCAGCACGCTCCAGTCGATGCCCTGAGAGATGACGTGACTGATCGCCGCGGCCAGCACCAGCGGGACGGCCTGGACGAGGTCGGTGCCGACCAGCTTGCGGGCCGACAGCGTCGGGTAGAGCAGGACGAGCGCGACCATGATCAGCGAACCGCTGCCGACGCTGGTGATGCCGACGAGTAGCCCACCGAACGCGCCGACCGCGATCGTGGGTAGTGGACGGATGACGGTCTCGGCGCCGAGGCGGCGTCCGATGTGGCCGGTCATGTCGAGGTAGATGCGGGTGCCGTAACTGATCGCCGCGATGAGCAGCGTGATGCCGATGATCAGCTTGAGCGCGGACTGTTGTGCTTCGTCCTCGCCGAGGAGTCCGACGATCCAGCCGCCCATCAATGCCGTTGGTACTGAACCGATCACGAGGAACTTCACCAGGCGCAAGTCTGGCGATCCGGTGCGCCAGTGGACACCGGCGCCGATGCTCTTGTTCACCGCTGCAGCGACGAGGTCGTTCGCAACGGCGGTGGTCGGGGGCACGCCGAGGAAGATCAGCGCGGGCGTCATCAGCGCGCCGCCGCCCATGCCGGTAAGGCCGACGACGATGCCGACGAGGAAGGCCACGGTGAGCAGCTCGGGGAACTGACCACCCAACAGGTCTGTGAGCACCGGACCGGTCACCGATCCAGTTCGGTGACGATGCGCGCGACGGCGTCCGCCACGGCAACCTCACTCGTGTCGATCACCAGGTCGGCGTCCTCGGGTGCTTCGTACGGCGCGCTGATGCCGGTGAAGTCCGGTAGCTCGCCGGCACGAGCCTTGGCGTACAGGCCTTTTCGATCGCGGCGCTCGCATTCGGCCAGGGCAGTGGCGACGTGCACGAGCACCATTCGTGCGCCTGCCTTTTCGACCATCTGGCGCACCGCCTTGCGCGTGGCGTCGTACGGCGCGATCGGGCACGCGACAACCGCTCCGCCGTGTGCTGCGATCTCGGCGCCGACCCAGCCGATGCGTCGGACGTTGGTGTCGCGGTCCTCGGGGGAGAAGCCGAGTCCCGCGGAGAGTTCGCGGCGGACTTGGTCGCCGTCGAGCAGCGTGACCGACCGGCCGCGGATGATGAGTTCTTCGCGAAGTGCGCGGGCGATGGTCGACTTGCCCGAGCCGGAGAGGCCGGTGAGGAGCACGAAAACACCTGCGTGAGAGCTGAGTTCGAGTTCGCTGACCTGTTCCGCGGTGGCGCTCAACGCCTGCTCGACGAGGAGGCGCCGCGCGTCGTCGGACGCGTTCACCGGCACGGCGAGCACGCGCAGGTCGGCGCGCTGATCGGCGGCCTTGAGTGCGGAGCGCAGGGCGCTGGCGGCGCGGTGGCCGAGCAGGTGGCTGGGCGAGGTGGGCACGAGCAGGATTGCGTTCGGAGGTGCGAGTTCCGCGACGTTATCGGATGGCTGGTCGACCCAGAGCGCCCGATGCGCGTGGTCTCGATCGCGGGACTCCGCTGACGCTCCGTCCCTACTCGACCACCGTGTGGGTGTGTCGTGGTCTCGATCGCGGGACTCCGCTAACGCTCCGTCCCTACTCGACCACCGTGTGGGGGTTTCCACGGTGGTCGAGTAGGTGCGAGCCGCTGGGCGAGCGCCGCGATCGAGACCACTCGTCGAGATCCCGTACAACTGCGCGAACGGCCGCCCGTCCTCCGCTGCGAACTCGAGCCCACCGTCCACCACGCTTGCGACCACAGCACCCTCGAGGTCGACGAAGACCGCACCGTCCGGCATCGACAACGCGAGATCGGCGGCCGAACAAAAGCCGTCGCGGACGAGCATGAGTTCGTCGAGCTGGTCCGGGCTCAACCGAATGACGGACGCAGTGGTCACGGGGTCCTCTCGCGGTCGGTCTGCGATGTGGACGGCGGATGCATCCACTGACGTTACCGATAACATAACGCGAAGTTTTGGACGTGAAATTGACTACCGAGGAGTGAGACGTGACCGTCGATGCCGAGGCCGCCCGCGCCGCCACCGGTTCGCCAAACCGGCTGACCGAGCTCGATCTGCTCGAGGCGGAGTCGATCCACATCATCCGAGAGGTCGCCGCGGAGTTCGAGAAGCCGGTGTTGTTGTTCTCCGGTGGCAAGGACTCGATCGTCATGCTGCGTTTGGCGCAGAAGGCTTTCTACCCGGCGAAGATCCCGTTCCCGGTGATGCAGGTCGACACCGGTTACGACTTCCCCGAGGTGCTGGCCACCCGCGACCATTGGGTCGACCGCCTCGGCGTCCGGCTGATCGTCGCCTCGGTCGAGCAGGCGATCGCCGACGGCGTCGTGGTCGACGACGGCAAGACCAGTCGCAACCGCCTGCAGATCGGCACGCTGCTCAACGCGATCGAGGAGAACGGCTTCACCGCGGCCTTCGGTGGCGGACGCCGCGACGAGGAGAAGGCCCGTGCGAAGGAACGCATCTACTCCCACCGTGACGACTTCGGCCAGTGGGACCCCAAGAACCAGCGTCCGGAACTCTGGTCGCTCTACAACGGACGCATCCACGCCGGCGAGCACATGCGCATCTTCCCGCTGTCCAACTGGACCGAACTCGACATCTGGCACTACATCGCCCGCGAGCAGATCGAGATCCCGTCGATCTACTTCAGCCATCAGCGCCGCGTGTTCGAGCGCGACGGGATGCTGCTGAGCGAGTCCGAGTTCAACCCGTGCCGTGACGGCGAGACGGCGGCCGAGCGCACCGTCCGCTTCCGCACCGTCGGCGACCTGACGCTGACCGGGTGTGTCGAGAGCGCGGCGTCCACGCTGGACGAGGTGATCGAGGAGGTCGCGATCGCGCGCGTCACCGAGCGTGGCGCCACCCGGGGCGACGACCGCTTCTCCGAGGCTGCGATGGAAGACCGCAAGAAAGAGGGCTACTTCTGATGGATCTGCTTCGTTTCGCGACGGCCGGTTCGGTGGACGACGGTAAGTCGACGCTCATCGGGCGCCTGCTGCTCGACTCCAAGGCAATCTTCGAGGATCAACTCGAAGCGGTCGAACACACTTCTCGAACAAAGGGATACGACTACACCGATCTGGCGCTCCTCACCGACGGACTGCGGTCGGAACGTGAGCAGGGCATCACGATCGACGTGGCGTACCGCTATTTCGCGACGCCGAAGCGCAAGTTCATCATCGCCGACACCCCGGGGCACGTGGAGTACACGCGCAACATGGTGACCGGTGCGTCGACGGCCGACCTCGGGCTCGTGCTGGTGGACGCCCGCCAGGGGCTGACCGAACAGTCGCGCCGGCATGCGGTGCTGCTGTCGTTGCTGCGGGTGCCGCATGTCGTGCTGGCCGTCAACAAGATGGACCTCGTCGACTTCGACCAGGCCACGTTCGACCGGATCGACGAGGAGTTCACGGCCTTCGCGGCCAAGCTCGACGTGCCGGGCATCCGGGTGATTCCGGTGTCGGCGTTGCAAGGCGACAACGTCGTCGAGCGGTCGGAGAGCATGCCGTGGTACGAGGGTCCGGCGCTGCTGGAGTACCTCGAGTCCGTCGAGGTGCTGCACGAATCTCGTTCTGCGGGAAGGCTTCCCGTGCAGTACGTGATCCGTCCGAAGTCGGATGAGCACCACGACTACCGCGGTTATGCCGGCCGGGTCACCGGCGGCACCTTCCGGGTGGGCGACGAGGTGGTGGTTCTGCCGAGCGGGCAGCGCAGCACCGTCGAGGCGATCGACCTGTTCGACAAGCCGCTGGCCGAGGCGCCTGACCGGCTGTCGGTCACGCTACGCCTGGCCGACGACGTCGACGTCTCTCGCGGCGATGTGATCGCGCACGTCGAGCACGCACCCTCGGTGAGCAGGGACGTCACCGCAACCGTCTGCTGGATGACCCAGCAACCGCTGCGGGTCGGGCAGAAGCTGGCGATCAAGCACACGACCCGATCCGGACGGGCGATCGTCCGCGGTCTCGCACACCAGTTGGACGTCAACACCCTCGAACCGCTCGGAGCGCCGGATGGATTGAGGCTCAACGAGATCGGAGAGGTCAGCCTGAAGTTGTCGCAGCAGTTCGTCACAGACAGCTACGCCGACAACCGCTCCACCGGGTCGTTCATCCTGATCGACGAGGCCACCGGGGCCACCGTCGGTGCCGGCCTGATCGGCTGACGCGTGCCCACTGTCACGTCTACTCGAAAGAAATGTTCGAGTAGACGTGACAGTAGTTCGGACGTCGGTTCCCCGATTTCGCGAGCTAGATATCACGCGTGGAACGTACTCTAAAAATGTTAGAGTAACTACATGTCGTCTGCTGTGGATCGCGCCCTGGCGCTTCCGGACCAAGTGATGCTCCACCAGGCCGTGGCGCTCCCAGAGGATCAGTGGTTCGAACGCAAGTCGGGCCGGATCGCGCCCAAGGATCTCGCGATAGCGCTGGTGGCGTTCGCGAATGCAGATGGCGGTGTGGTGATCGTCGGAATCCACGACGGCCAAGTCGACGGCGTGAGTGCACCACGAGAGAACGACCTCAGGCAGGCTGCGCTTGATCACACCACGCCGCCAGTCAGAGCCCGTGTGGAGCACCGCATCGTGAACGATGACCGTCTTCTCGTGATCAGGGTGGAGCCGGGTGACCGTGTGCACACACTCACCAATGGCACTTGCTATCTACGAGTTGGTGACGAGTCGCGGCGGCTGACCGCGGCACAGCAACAGGAGTTGACCTTCGACCGTGGCGGAGCCCCGTACGACGCCAGCGCAACGCGGTTGAGTGTCGATGATCTGGACGAGCAACAACTCTTGTCCTATGCCGAGTCCATCGGATCATCGTCTGTCGAGCGCATGCTGGCCGCCCGCGACCTCGTCGATCGGGGCGGGCGCATCACTGCTGCCGCGTGCCTGCTGTTCGACCAGCGCCCGCAGCGCGACTTTCCCGGTGCACACGTACGCGTGTTGCGATACGGGGCGAACGAGCGCGGCACCGGCGCGGACATGACCCTCGAGACCGACGTCCGCATTGACGGATCGATCCCTTTCCAGATCATGGAGGCATCGACTGAAATCGAACGGCTTGTTCCGAAGTGGCAACAACTCGGCGGAAGCGGGCGTTTCGAGTCGACAGCGCGCATACCGCGGGATGCATGGCTGGAGGGACTCGTGAATGCAGTCGTCCATCGTTCGTACAGCATGATGGGCGATCACGTCAGGGTTGAGATTTTCCCGAACCGTATGGAAATTAGTTCACCAGGGCGATTCCCGGGACTCGTCGATCCGGACAAGCCGCTGAGTATCTCAAGGTACGCACGTAACCCTCGGATCGCGCGCGTTTGTGCGGACCTTGGGATTGCCCGTGAACTGGGCGAGGGAATCAAGCGCATGTTCGAGGAGATGCGGCGCCGCGGTCTTACTCAGCCGATCTACAGCCAGTCATCCTCCAGCGTCAAGGTCACGCTGTCAGCCGCAGATGCTGTTGCAGACGAAGTGCTCGCCCGGCTGCCACGTGCTTCCCGCAGAATTTTGGACGAGATGCGGATGTTGGGTAAGCCACTCGGCACAGGCCAGATCGCGGAACTGGCCGATATCTCTCGCCCAACTGCCGTCAGAGCCCTGTCGGCGCTTGAAACCGAAGGCCTTCTCACATGGGATGGCCAGTCGAGAAAAGACCCGCGGGCCACGTGGCGCCTGGCGTGACCAACGTGGCCGCCATCGAACGCCCGGGTCAATGGGAGGGACGCAGCCACCTGGCCGCGTACCTCCCATCGTTCGACCAGCGCCGACCTACCGCGCGTTCCAGGACGTCAGCAACGCCCCCTGCGGATAAGACGTCCCGCGCTCCTGGGTGGGCAGCACGTACTGGCTGTACCAACTTGTGCAGTTGACGACACCGAGGTGCAGGTGGGCGCCGGTCACGCCGCCGGTGGCCCCGGAGTAGCCGATCACCTGTCCGCGAATCACGCGCGCACCGACACCGACGCTAAGGGTTGACAGGTGGGCGACCTGGATGCAGTTGTTGGTGCCGGGGCGCTTGACCATCACGACGTTCCCGCCGCCCCCGGGATTCCATCCGGAGAAGGCGACGACTCCGGTCTCGGCCGCGCGCAACGGCGTCCCCGAGGGCAGCCCGATGTCCATCGAATGTTGGTTGTAGACATTCGCGTGGCTGTACGAACCGCCCGGGGTCTGGGTGACCACGTAGCCGCGGCCCTCGGTCCAGGGCAGGTTGGCCGCACAGCGTCCGACGACGGGGGCGTTGCTGCCGGTGCTGATGTCGATGTCGGGCACCCACACGCCGCCGTCCCCGCTGGTCTGGTACCAGATGTCGGAGGTGCCGCCCGCGACGGACGAGGAGTAGTAACCGCTGACCGCCTGGCCGCGGTCGTAGCAGGCGAGCGTGAGCACCTTGCCCTTGCTGAACGAGCGATTACGGGCGAAGTTGAGCGACGGGCCGGTCTGGCCCTGGGTGCTGGCGGCCATCACGGTCGCGGTGCGCGGGGCGGCGCTCGCGGTGTCTGCCGTGACGAACGCCCCGGTGGCCGTGGCGGCGAGTCCGGTGGCGATGGCGGTGGTGCGCAGAGTGGACGATTTCATGAAGGTGAGACCTTTCATTCGAACCCGGATCGCGATCGACGATCGCCCGATCAGGTTGTCGCTCGCATGTCGGCGGACGCGTCCCCAGTTCAGGGGATATTCCACGGTTCGCCCCACTCGCGCGCGTCCCAGTAACCGTCCTCGAGTGCGGCCCGCAGCGTCTGCTGCCGGTTCACCGGACCGTCGCCGAGCACCGCGCGGTACTTCTCGTGGATGTGTTTGGTGTGGCAGCGCACGGTGTCGACGCTGACGCACAACCGTGTGGCGATCTCGGACGCGGACAGCCCGTACGCCAGGCCGCGCAGCACTGTCGCCTCGGTAGGGGTGAGGCGCGCACGCAACGGAGGCAGGTCGGCGAGCGCGGCGGCCAGCTGACGGGAAGGGCGCAGTTCGCCGTCGCGGATGCTCGCCAGCGTGCGCACGAGCGCGTCCAGCCCGTCGTGTTTCAGGCAGAGCGCGGTGATCCCGGCGGTGACCGCGCTCTGGATCAGGTACGGGCGCTCCTCGGAGGTGTAGAGCACGATCGGCGCGTTCCACTGCACCAGCCGGCCGATGTCGTCCACGCTGCTGCGGCAGTCGCGGCCGAGCCAGAAGTCCAACACGACGACGTCGGGTTGCGGGGGTGGCCCGTCGTCCAGTTCGTCGACGGAGGCGGCGACAGTAACGATGCGAACTACCGCTGGGTGGCTGAGTGGCAGCGCCTGCAGGGAGCGGTGGACGTTCTCATCGTTGTCGATGACCACGACGGACAGCGGACGCGCGAGGGCCGACATGCGTTCTTCCTACCCGACCGTGGTGGACGCGGCCATCCCGTGATCGGGGGAGGGGCCGAGGACGAGGGTGGTTGCGAATGCGTCCCGGGTCAGGCGGGCAGGAGTCGAACCGGTCAGCGCGGCGAGTGCGCGCAGCCGTTGCTCGGCGTCGGGCGCCAACAGCGAAACGGTGCAGGGTTCACCGGCGCCGCCGAGACGAAGCTCCAACCGGTCGGGGCTGGCTGCATCGTCCAGCAGTCGGTCGAGCACTCGCAGCAGCACGGCGCAGCGGTCGGGGCAGGGGTCGACGGCCGGGTGGATGGTGATCTCGGCGCCGAGCTCACGGGCGGTCGCGATGCGGTCGCGCAGGGCGGCGTCGAGCACGCCGGGAAGGTTGAGTTCGTCGCGCACCTGAGCCGCGAGCCGGCCCGCGGTGATCCGGTCGGCAGCCTGGAGTCCGTCGGTCGAGATGCGGTGCAGGAACGGTCGGACCGCGCGCTTGGTGAACGACAACAGGTCGCTCACCCGGTCCTCGGACCACACTGCGGTTGCGACGGACAGGCGGTCGCGCACGGCGACCTCGTCCCGGTCGGCCTTGGTCTGCACCTGGCGCAGTCCGCGGCCGATGGCGTAGGTGAGCCACGGGCACAGGCCCGTCATCAAGGCGCCGGCCGCGGACAGCCAGGTGATCTCCGGGTGGGTGCCGACGACGGCCAGTGCGGGGGCGAGACCGCACACGGTCAGGAACAGCACGCGCCGCGCCGACCCGAAGAACGCGATCACGCACAACGGGACGCCGGCCATGCCCAGGCCCCAGGACGCGTACGTGTGCAGCGACTGCGGGCCGGCGATCGCGAGCGATGCGGACGCGGACGCCGCGGCCACCGCTGCGACCGCGGCCACATTCACCCGAGTGAGACGCCCGGACGCCACGGCGCGGGTCAGCCAGCACGTCACCAGCCAGACAGCCGCGACGACCACCGACTGCGCCGCCAACTGCGGACCGGGCGTGTGCCGCCACGCTATGAAGGTATGCGCGATCAGCGCGGGCCACGCCGCCCAAACCGCCTCTGGTTGGGCCGGCGATGCCGCTGGTCGAGCCCGCGATCCCGTTGGCCGAGCCGGCGATTCCGCTGGTTGAGGCGATGATTCCGGTGGTTGAGCCGGCGATCCCGCTGGCCGATCCGGCGATTCCGCTGGTTGAGGCGATGATTCCGGTGGTTGAGCCGGCGATCCCGCTGGTTGAGCCGGTGATCCCGCTGGTTGAGGCGATGATCCCGCTGGTTGAGCCGGTGGGATGAGCTTGCGATTCCCACCGCGCCGAAACCAAGGTGCCGTCAACGCCAACGTCACGACGACGTCCGCACCATCGCGCCGCAGCGAAGCGCTACCACCAATTGAATTCATCTCGCGCTCAACGCAATTGCGCCAACCCCATCCCGGCCGCAGCGAGCCCGGCGACGCAGTCCGATTGCGCACTCGAATCTCGACGTCGTCGCCGCGCAACGCGAGGTCCACCTGCGCCGGTCCGTCGCCATGCCTGGCTGCATTGCGCAGCGCTTCACCCAGCGCGCGCCGCAACGCATCAGCAACGTGAGCCGGCACCGGACGACGAGCACGGGGTGACGGCGTGACGCTCACACCCGACGGCACGCACGAGTCGACGAGCGACAACAGATCGATCGCGACATCACCACGCGCCCGAACGGGCAGATCGAACGCGCCGAGCGTTCGCTGGACGACATCGGACTCCACGCCTCCGGAGTCGGCGATACGGATCAGCGTGAACAGCACCTGGTCGTGCAGCACCCGACGCGCGGATTCACCGGCCCGCTTCTCGTCGTCCCGCAACCGTTGGGACAGTTCGAGTTCGAACTCCTGCGAGCGCACCCGATCCAGCCGGACGATCCTGTGCACCAGCAGGTGGTGACAGATGGCGATTGCCATGATGCACCCCAGGCTCAGCACGCCGTGGTCGATAAGCATGGCGGTGTCGGCGGCGTACGGCGAGCTCAGGTACGCCGCGACGAAGCACCCGAACCAGGTCGGCAGTACCACCAGGGCCGGGACGATGCGAAGTTGCGAGGCGATCAGGGCGAACGCGAGTCCGACGAGTTGTGAGGCGTTGGCGAAACCCGCGAGCGGAGCCAGGCACAGGCCGAGCAACAGTCCGGCCGCCCCGAACACGCGGGTCGCGCGACGCGCCATCACGAGCAACGAACCGAGCAGCACGATGCCCAACGCAACAGCTACGGACGACGGTCGCCCGGACGCTGCGGCCAGCGACAGACAGATCACAGCGCAGGCGATGAGTATCGATCGCGTCGTGGCCTCGTAGATGGATACGCGTGGATACGACGACAGTTGCGTCGGCCAGATCCAGAGGCGTCCGAGCTCGAGCTGCAGGTGCGAGCGGACGAAGCGGACGGGATTCTCAGCGTCGGCGGCCCGGACAGTCACCTGCGCTCGACCGGCGACGAAACCTGGATGAGTGATCGGCCCCTGAGTCACGGTCCATTGCCGCGCACGAACGTTCTGGCGCACAACCAGCAGTCGGTATGGACTTGGCAAAGTTCGAGGCGGTGGGGGAGGTTCCATGTGCATCTCGGAATGTCCTTAGGTCCCCTACCCTCTCCCGATGGGATTCTGCACCAGCGCGGGCGTCAGGCGCGCGACCGTTTTCACTTCGTACAGCCGCCAGTTGGTGGATTGATCCACTGCAACCAGTTCGACGAGGTACTTCAGTTGCAAGTCGACATATTTGCGAGGACTTGTGTAAAGCAACGGATCTCTGGCTCAGTGACGTGGACGATGGCGCCGAGGTCCAGAAACAGATGGCGATGCTGATGGAAATCCAGGATCTTGGCGACGGTGGATTCGTGCTATAGCCCCAAGGTCCGAGATGTGTGGCGGTGACCCGGTTCGGTGGTCGAGGCGCACCAGTGCCGCCAGCACGGCAGCCTGTGCGGTGGCCTACACGAGCACGAGGAACTGGTTGAAGTAGGCGCTGGTGAGGTTGACGCCGCCGAGCAGCAGGATGACCGAACCGACACCGGAGCGGGTGCCGGATCGGTGTTCGTCGCCGTCCGGGCCCAGCCTGCGCACAGCGCGCCAGGCTAGGACGCCCGCGGCGAATCCGAGCACCGCGGTGACCGCGGCGGCCGTCCACGTGACTGGGCCGAAGTCGTCGCCGAGCAGGCTGTTGTTGCCCTGTAGCGACGGCGGACCGAACAGGTGCCACAGGGCGAGCGCGCACACGCCCGGGCCGCCGATGACGCCGACGGTCCCGAGGACGGCAAGCGCGAACCGGGTCAGGCGGCGGACGCGGTCGGCCGGCAGCAGTCGTTCCTCGAGCGACTGCAGACGGGTGAGTTGGCGACCGGCCCAGGTGGTGTCGGCGGCAACGACATGTTGCTTGGCTTCGTCGAGAGCATGGTTCAAACCGTCGATGATCGCTTCGGTTTGGGTGTCGGTGTCGAATTCACTTGCACGACAAAGGGGTTCGTCGATGAGGTCGATCTGGTGCTGGTTCAGTGGGCCGTCGAGCGCCGGCTGCATGAGTTCGAGTGCGGCGTACAGATGGGCGCGGGCACTGCGCCGACGGCGTTGCCCGACGCGGTAGGCGAGGTAAGCGAAGACAGCAAGGACGGCGTAGGCGATCGGGGCGGCGAGCGGGAAGAAGTAGTCGTTGTCCTGGGTGATGAACTTGCCGATCTCGTCGACGAACAGTCCGGCGCCGGCGCCGCCGAGGACGGCCGCGAGCGCGCCGGCCCAGCGGTTCGACAAGGCCAGTGCGATCGCGAGACCGATCATGAGCAGCAATCCGCCCCATACGGCGTAGGCGATGTGGAAGATCTCGCCGCCGACCTGGGGAAAGCCGGTGGCTACGAGGTAGGCGCGGGTCACCAGGATCGTGACGATCGCCGACACCACCACCCAAGCGACGTCAGTGCCCGCCGACGCGTGGGTCACCGGGCGGCGGGTGTGCGATGCGCGCATCCGGCCATTCGAACATCTACGCCCTTCGGACGCAGACGCGTCTCAGTCATGCGGCTCGGACCGGCAGAAGATGTGGTTGCGTTGGCGATCGTTGTCCCACCGACCTGAAAGGCGTAGGCCGCGTCGTAGGCCACGCAGGAGCGACTCGCGTCGTAGCCCCTCATTCGCCCGCGTTGCGAGGTTGAAGGCATGCGTCACGCCGCAAGCACCGAGTCCACGCTGGACGAGGTGATCGAGGAGGTCGCGATCGCGCGCGTCACCGAGCGTGGCGCCACCCGGCGAGACGACCGCTACCCCGAGGCTGCGATGGAAGACCGCAAGAAAGAGGGCTACTTCCCTCGGTGAGCAAGGACGTCACCGCGACCGTCTGCTGGATGACCCAGCAGCCACTTCGGGTCGGGCAAAAGCTGGCGATCAAGCACACGACCCGGTCGGGCCGGGCGATCGTCCGCGGCCTCGCCCACCAGCTGGACGTCAACACCCTCGAACCGTTCGGAGCTCCGGATGGATTGCGGCTCAACGAGATCGGTGAGGTCAGTCTGAAGTTGTCGCAGCAGTTCGTCGTCGACAGTTACGCCGACAATCGCTCCACCGGTTCGTTCATCCTGATCAACGAAGCCAGCGGCGCCACGGTCGGCGCCGGGTTGGTCAACGGTCGGTAACGCCGGTCAATCCCTGCCAATTCCGGCAACGGGCTGCGAACCAGAACGAGATCAAGGACACTCGATCCGCAACCGCGGTCCCATAACGGCGAGAGGCCCCGGGTGTCCCTGTCCGACCAGTCCCGGAGCACGTAATGAAGAAGAAGCAGACCCCGCCGCTGGCGGGCTCTAACCCCGCCTATGTTCAACAGAATCAGGCACCCGCCCCCGGCTCGAAACCCTGGTACAAGCGAAAGCGCGTCATCATTCCCGCGCTGCTTCTGTTGGGCTCCGTCGGTGCTGCCGTGCAGGGCCAGGACAAGCCGACGCAGGCAGCCGGCACAACCTCAAGTCCGGCAACCGCGGTGCAGGCGTTGGTCAGCAGTACCTCCTCGGTTCCGTCATCCACGGTCAGTTCCGCGGCGCCGTCCGAATCGAGCGTCCGGCCGGCAACTGCTACTGAGACCACCACCAGCGAACCGGTCGCGACGTCAACGACCACGCCGGTGCAGACGTCCACCAGGACGACCACCACAGCAGTCGTGCGGTACACGAGCTGCGAGCAGGTCCGCGATGCAGGTGCCGCGCCGTTGCGCGAGGGCGATCCCGGCTACTCGCTCGAGTTGGACCGTGACGGTGACGGAGTGGCGTGCGAGCCGGTGGCTGCCACGACGACGAACGCCTACGTTGCGCCCGAACCCACGTACGTGGCTCCGAAGCCCACCCCGTCCGCACCGCTCGGCGTGGTTGGTGGCGGGTCGTCGACCTACTACGCGAACTGTTCTGCGGTAAAGGCCGCCGGCGCTGCCCCGATCTACCGTGGGCAGCCGGGCTACTCCGGCAAACTCGACCGCGATGGCGACGGGGTCGCCTGCGAACGGTGAGGATCGACCGCAGTAGCTGGAGTCGTCCACCGGCACGGCGCGCTGTCGCACCACTGCATGCTGCGGTCTCGAGCAGCGACTCCACTGCGCTGCCGGTTCCGGCAGAGTCGATCGGCGTTGCTCAGTCGCCCCGGACCGGGGGAATGACACAGCAATCACGGCGGCTCACCGAGCCTGCGACTCACGTCCTGTTATATGGCGGGCGAACCATGGGCCAGTCGAGCGGCCGGCAGTGCCGAAGCTGCATCGCCGTCGTGAGGAGTCCTCGAGAGGCTCAGGGGCGTGACAACCTCGTTCGTAACTGACCGGTGGGGGTCAAGTCCCGGGCACCAGCACGACCGGGCCGCCCAGCGACGGTGCCGCCGCGGACGCCGAGGCGGGCAGATGGACGTCCCACTTGATGGCTCTTTGTATCGCTGTGACCGACCCGCTCTCGCGCGCGCAACGTCATAGGGTGACGACACTTTTTCTGCTTTGTGTACCACCCTCCTGAAGGGGCAACCGGCGGTTGTCGGCCAGAGCGATCTGGACAGCAGTCGGCGCCTGTGCTCGAGCGTGGCGCATGGGATGCGGCTACGGGTGACGAGGTCGGACCCGTGACACACGGTGAGGTCGAGCCGCACGATCGACTTTCAGGGTCGGCGCGGGGTTAGCGTGGTCGCGACACGGAGGAAACCGACGCGGCCTTGGGCTTCGTCACCACGAGAGGGCGTCCCATGGCGATCGACTTCACACGACCCCAGCCGTCAGCGAACGGCCCGTCTGCACAGAACGGACCGACCGGTGGCGGGGTGAACCTGAGCAAGGTCACCTTGTCGAAGAGCGCACCGACGGTGAACCTCGCCAAGCGCGGCGAGAGCCAGGGCGCGATGCGGGTGAACCTGAACTGGTCGCAGGGTTCAGCGGCACCGGCCAAGAAGGGACTCTTCAGCAAGCTGGCCGCCGCGGCACAGGCGAGCAGCGCGGTCGACCTCGACCTCGGCTGCCTGTATGAGTTGTCGAACGGGCAGAAGGGTGTGATTCAGGCGCTCGGCAACAGCTACGGTGCGCTGCAGGCCCCACCGTTCATCCAGCTGGACGGTGACGACCGCTCCGGTGCCGTCGCCGGCGGCGAGAACATGCACATCAACCTGGCCCAGCCCGACGTGTTTCGGCGCATCCTCATCTTCGCGATGATCTACGAAGGTGCCCCCAACTGGGCCGCCGTCGACGGAGTGGTCACGCTCTTCCCGACGTCGGGTCCGCAGGTCGAAGTGAAGCTCGACTCGCCCAACAACTCGGCGCGCATCTGCTCGATCGCGCTGATCCAGAACACGCCGCAAGGCGTCATGGTCACGCGCCAGGTCGAGTACGTGCAGGGCAGCCAGCGCGACCTGGACCTCAAGTACGGATGGGGACTGCAGTGGCAGGCCGGGCGTAAGTAGGTCGACGCCAGTTCAGCGAGAGCGCCCGGTCGAATTGACCGGGGCGCTCGTCATGTTGGGACGTGTGTCAGAGCTTGCGCTCCACCTCCTACCAGGGCTCATGCCCTTCTTGCCGCCCCGTCAGCTCGCTGATCTGAAGCCAGGTTCATCGGGTGGCGGATCATCCATCTCCGAAACGGGATGACGGTGCTCGGACCTGCCCAAGAAGCGTTCGCAGCCTGTCGCGCTCGTGTGCGAGGTAGCCGAGCCAGGCAACCGTTGGAACAATCCACCACCACACCGCTGCGTCTTCGCTGGAGGCTGCCAGGAAGAGGCCGACGATGATCAACTCAACAAGTCCGATGAACCCGCGCGAAACGCCGAGTCTGCGCTGTGTGAGAGTTTCGAGCCATAGCGCTCGAACGATGATGACAACAGTTAGCGAGAGGACGAGGGCATAGGCCGAGTCGACGACAGAAACAGCGATCCACGAAAGGCCGATCGACAGTGCCAAGCAGCACGCGTTGACTAACGCAAGTGTGCGTTCGCGGCGGATAGCTTGAAGAAATGGGATCGCAAACACTCGCGTGCGGCTTTCGAACACAATCATCGGCATCAGTGCGCCGATGAACAATGGAAGTTGTCGATATGTTGGCAGCCAGAGGTGAGTGACAACGAGCAGCGGAACATACATTGCGAGCGCAGCCATCAACAGGGGTGTAACTCTAGAGATCCCAGCGAGATAGATGGACGGGATACGATCGGCTGGCTGACGGCGGATACTTGGAAGAATTACCAAGCTCAGTGGTGCGATCACGGTGAGAACAATGTTCTGTAGGGAAAACGCGAGCGACATTTCGGCGAACGTCTCAATACCGAAGCCGCGTTCGGCCGCGAAGCGCGCGACCGCTGTGACCAACACCGTTGCAAGGGCAGACAAATTAATGAACAGTCCGCCACGGATCGACTCAGCGAGATCCGATCGTGTTGCTCGTGATGCAGAGGGTCTCGCGGAGGCGAACTCCCACCCCGCATAGAGAGTAAAGGCGAGTCCGGCGAGCCGAGCTACGACGTCCGTCCAGAGGAACAGTTCAAACCCTCGGTAGCCTGCGGCTAGCACACCGATCGCGAGCCCGACATGCGCGGTGCGCTCGAGGACCGTTGCACGGGCATAGAGCGAAGCATCGTTTGCCGCTTGATACACAAAGGTGAGGAGGCAGCGCAGCAGATAGAACCAGGTGGAGAGGCAAGCGAGTGCGATGACCGCCGATGTTCCAGGGCTATCGATGAATAAGTATGCGAGCAGTGCGCCCAGCCCGAGCACGATGCCGGCCACGCCGGCAAGGGCCCAGAGGTGGGTCGCGACGGTTCGCCGGGGGATCTTGGCGAGCGTTGAGCCGCTGAAACGCAGGAAGAGGCCGTCCGCGATCCCGAAGCTCAGGTACCCGAGGTAGGTTGCATAGAATAAGTACAGCTGGTAATACCCGAAATCGTCCTTTGCCAGGAACTTCGGCATAAGAAGCAGCAGCGCAGCGAGGAGTGCGCTGCCGAGCACCGTACCTCCGACGGTGTGGAACGCATTTTTCGCGAGACTCAGTTGTGACTTGGATGTCATGCCTGCAGGTCTGGCGAGTTAATGGCTTCAAGCAGGGCAGCGCTGTTGTGTCGGTTGTCGTACGGCGTCTTGGAAAGCGGAGTCGCCCCGGCCAGCCTTGGCGCCTTTGTCGGTGCTTGAAGGATGGTCTCCGCCCACTCTCGAATCGGGGAGTTTAGCGTGAGGAAGTCAACGTTCCCAGTCAAATCAACCTCCGTTGGTACTCCGGTCGACACGACGCACGGAAGTCCGGCCGCCTGTGCTTCGAGAATTGAGTACGGAAGTCCCTCAAACGTTGACGGGAGAATAGCGACGTCGGCAGCTTGGAGGAGAGCCGGGACGTCGTCGCGAAGGCCGAGGAAGCGTACGTTCTCCGTGAGGCCAAGACAGCGAGCTTGCTCCTCGACGGCCGGTCTCAACGGCCCGTCACCCACGAATATTGCAACGGCATCGGGCCTGGACTTAGCCATCTCCGCGAGCACTGACACCGCTAGGCTATGGTTCTTTTCGGTACCAAAGCGGGCAACGTGAATCATTGCGAACGCTGATCCCGAGATATTCAAATTAGATCGAACGCCGATCCTCATGTTGGGGTCGAAGGAAAAGCGCCCGGTGTCGAATGAATTGGGCATCACTACAAATGGATGTTCTGCGAAGAGCCACCTTCCGGCCGCACTTGAGCATGCAAAAAACGTGTTTGCTACAGCCGGCAATCGGTGTCGGAGAATCGGATGAAGAACGCCGGCCACCCAGGTTCCCAGATTCTGTGTCGAGTGGCTATGAATTATTCTGGTGGGAGTCTTGGAGCGCTTTGCTGCCGACAGTGGTGCGAGGGTGTTGAGTACGCTCTGGTGGCACCAAACAACATCAAACTGCTCACGTACAAACAATTGTCGAATGTCGCGGTAGTAACCCATCGGCGATGAGCCGCGAGGGCGCACTCGGGCGATGGTCGCCCCCTTGGCCAGAAGCGCTTCTTCGTGTGCCAGTCGCGGCCGATCGGCAAGGAACCAGCAGTCGTAGTGGTCCCTAATGGCCTCGAACGCACTGAGGATGTACGACTCCTTCCCTCCGGGGTTGTGAGTCATGCCCACGAACAAAATGCGAGGGCGCTGCGCCGTCATCGCAGTCCTTTCAGGTCGGGGCACTTAGCAATTGAGCAACGTGTCCATCATACTGACAGGCGCGACGGATGGAGCCCACAGCGTTTCGTGGTGGCCCCAACGGGTACGATGAGTTGACCGTAACTCCACAAGATGGGCGCTTTCGACGTGACACCAGATTCCCAATGCGTGGTGTTGTTCACTAACTACTTCCCGTTCCACCGAGGGGAGGAGTACATCGAGACAGAGTTGCCGCACCTTGTGGAACGCTTCCGCAGGGTCATTATCGTCCCAGTGATGTATGAGCCCTGGATGGAGCAGACGCGCTCACTTCCGGCACGCGTGACGGTTGTGGCTGTCGACATGCCGAGCCGTACCTTGGCGCGCATCGGCGACGCTGCTCGCTACCTGCCGAGCGCGATACGGTCGGGTTGGCTCCGCGGGGTAGGAAAGCGCCATCCTGCCAGGCTCGCGTACGACTCCTACTTCACCACTAGGTCCATTGCCTTCTGGTATCGGGCTAGGCGACGGGTGCTTGCTGCTGTGGGGCCCACGGATAGTGTCGCAATCTACTCCTACTGGCTTTATGTGACTGCCTTTGCAGCAATTCTGCTAGAGCAGGAGTTGGGCTCCCGAGCGACGGCCGTCGTGTCCCGCGCCCATCGATATGATGTGGTGGTTTCTGCGAGTCCCTTGAAGTTCCTTCCACAGAGGGCGGCACTCGTTGGCGGACTTGATCGCGTTTACCCAGTGTCACGAGAGGGTCGGGCGGCCATCCTGCACGACGTGCCGGATGCTGCACACAAGGTGAATGTGCGGCGATTAGGGGTTCTTGGGCCGGCAGAATTGCACTCTAGGTCAAATGATCCCTTTGAGATTGTCTCGTGTTCTTCGCTGAAGTCAGTCAAGCGCGTACCGCTCATCGTGGATGCGTTGGCAATTTTAGCGGCCAACGCAGTTCCGTTCCATTGGACGCATTTCGGCGGTGACGGGGACGCACTCGAGAAGCTTCGAGGTGAAGTAAGTGAAAAGCTTCCGTCGGGAGCTTGGTCGCTGCGGGGTCATGTGTCCAACGCCGAGGTGCTGGCCCACTACGCGTCGCACCCTGTATCCGTGTTCGTAAATGTTTCTCAGTCGGAGGGGGTCCCCGTTTCGATCATGGAGGCATTTGCAAATGCGGTTCCAGTCCTTGCGACCGCGGCGGGCGGGTCTGCAGACATCGTGGAGGATGGCCAGAACGGTGTATTGCTGCCCGTTGAGGTCGGGGCTGACGAGGTCGCACGTGCATTGAGCGAGCTGGCACAGCTGTCCGACTCAGGGTTCCAGGAGTTGAGCGAGGGTGCTCGGGCGTCCTGGCAGTCGGGTTGGTCTGCTGACCAGGTCTACGCAGAGTTTGCAGACGAATTGGTGCGGCTCAGGCGCTGAGGTTGGTGTCTTCGGTCGAATTGCGGGGATGGCGCAACGGGTTCCCAAGTCTGGTATGGGCGACCAAAAGAACGGTGGCTGCGAGGATTGGTATTGCGATGAGGCTTGGTAGCGCAAAGGGGTCGACGAGCGGTTGCACGAAGCTGGCGCGCGGAACGAACAACGCCCCCTTGAGAAGCATGAGCGTAATTACTGTCGGGATGAAGCGGCCGTTGAGGGCACTGCTCGCGCGAACTAAGAGTAATCCATAGACTATCGATCCGAGAATGACACCGGCGATGCCGAAATCAAGGAGTAGCTCGGCGACGTAAGTCGACCCGTAGCCGACGCCGCGTACGTAGTCGACTGGTGCGATGAGATAACTGATCGTGTGGGAGAGTTGGTGGCCATTGAGTGCTCGATCCGCCGTCTGCCCTTGTAGCGCTGGCGGCGTCCCACCCGTTACAAGGGCACTGATTCGTTGCGCCGACTCGATGAAAGGTCCAAAGCTATACCAACGATCCTTGGGCATCCATGCTGAGTACTCTTGGCTGTAGACCAGGACTTGGATCGTCACGCCTTGGGCTCGTATGAAGTCGAAGATCGGCGAAAGGAAGCCTTCCGACGAGCCGACAACGCGCCCTCGTGCGGCGCCAAGGTTGTTCATCAGTGCTAGCACGAATGGGCTTCCGACCAGCACACCGATTATGCCGCCACGCGTGAACCATTTTTCACCGAGGCTGACCTGGCGGTAATAGGCATACATCATCACGACGGTCGTGTTCAAGATGAAGTCTGATCGCACGAGTGTGATTAGACTAAAAGCGCCAACGAAGAGGTATATGGCACATGCCAGGATGGCGCCGCGCCGATTAGGTCGTGCTGCGAGATAGGAGAAGAATGAGAGATGGAAGAGGGCGCTCAGGGCTCGGATATAAAGTGGTGCGCCAGCGGCTGAAAGTCGGCCTTCGAAGAATCCAACATCGCCCATGGCACTGGCAGTGGACCAGGTGTTGTACAGCTCAACAGGCAACGTGAGAACGAGCAAGACGGCCGCCGCGCGGCGGATGGCCGGGTCAAGGGGGCGCGCGACTGGGTTGCGAACCTCTCTTGTACGCCCTGCAACCAGCCACCCCGTGAGGAGCCCAGCCAGTCCAAGAAAGAGAATTGCATTTGTGTGCGCGAGGTCGTTTGGTCCTGGGGCGCCTGTTCCTAAGACGCCGCGCTCATCGTCTGGTGTTCCAGTAAACAGATTAAGCGTTTGGCGGCCGAGCAGAAAAAGGCTATAGCAGAGGGTGAAAGCAAGGAGCGCGAACGAGCGTTGTCGGTCGATCCAGAAGACGGTGATTGCGACAACCGCCATGGCAGCGGTGGCGAGCGTAGAAATCTCCGCCGACGATTGATTTACGCCGTAGATGAGGGTGGTTAACGTGGCAAATGTGCCGAAAAGGGCAATTGCGACACCAGCAATTGATTTCGGTTCTGCTGCAGCACGGCGGCCTTGCATCGCGCCTGCCCGCGGTAGGAGCACCTTAGCCATTCCGGTGCAGACCCTTCTGCGAGCCCACACGAACGAAGGTTCGTGCCAGGATCCAAAGGTCCATCCGGAGCGTGCACTCGTCGACATAGCGGGCGTCGTTTGCAAAACGTTCAGCAAGGCTCGCTGAGTTGCGGTTGATCGCCTGGTCGAGACCGGTGATGCCCGGGCGCACCTCGAAGCGGCGCAGAGCCAGCTCGTCATAACGGTCGCGGTTGCCGGTCGGGCTCGGGCGCGGTCCCACGAAGCTCATGTCGCCTCTGAGGACGTTCAGGATCTGCGGAAGCTCGTCGACTGAAGTCTTGCGGAGGATCGCGCCGACCTTTGTCACCCGAGGATCGTCGGTCGAATTGAAGGTCGAGCCGTCCGCATTGCGGATGTCGGCGGCGTTCACGGTCATGCTGCGAAACTTGTACATCGTGAATTCGCGCAGCCCGGCGCCGACACGGGTCGAGCGATAGATGGCGGGGCCGCCGTCACGTCGCACGGCGGGTGCCGCCACAAGTGACGCGACGCCGAGCACGGGCAGACCCACGACAGCGAGGGTGATGTCGAGCATCCGCTTTCCGTGGTTGCGGTAGAAGGTCATCGCTTCGTTCCCCTTCGCTTCGCGATGTCGAGCATTCCGTGGGTGATGTCGTACTCGGCCGCATACCCGAGCGTGGAGGCTGCGTGATCGAGATCCATCGCGGTGCTGCCGTCGCCGCTGGCCGGCGACTCTTGGTCGTCGAGTGTGCTGTGACCTCCGAACGCTTCGATGGCAGCTCGGGCGATCGTCCCCATGCTGACGGGCGCACCCGACCCGATGTTCACTGGCCCGGTCGTTGCAACGGAAAGTGTCTGTCGGATCGCGTGACACACGTCGGCGACATACACCATGTCGCGGGTGCGGCGCGAGTCACCGGTAACCGTGATGGGTTGACCCGCCTCTGCCATCCGAATGAAGCGGTTCACGGCGTAGTCGTTGTCCTCGTCGTCCGTGTACACATGGCCGATTCGAAGCGACGCTGTGCTCAATCCGCGGCGGGCAGCTCGTTCCATGAGATCTTCGCCGATCAACTTGCTGTGGCCGTATGACGTCGCCGGCACAGGGCGGCCATTCTCGAGCCACGGAGGGGTGCCGGAGTAGACGGAGATGGAACTTGCCAAGACAAGGCGGTGCACCCCGGCCGTTGCCGCCGCGGCGATGAGGTTCTCGGTGGCCGAGATGCTCGGGTAGAAGGCTTCCAACGAGTCGGCTGGTGTGCGACGCCAAGCAAGGTGGACAACGGCATCGGCATCGGCAAGGTGAGAGGCTAAGGCGGCGGTGCTGTAAGTGGTCGCGACAACGCCCTCGGACGCGGCGGCGGTGCGCCCGAGCACGACGACGTCGTCGCCACCCGCGCGGAGTTCGCCGACGAGGCGGCGTCCGACCGCACCCGAACCCCCAGTGACAACTACTCGCATCAGTCGCGAGGTCCGATCCGGTAGCCGATCTTGTCGAACCGGCCGTTGACTGGACGCACGATATCGCCGGGCTCGAAGTAGCGGATGATGTCGGAGCGGTCGTAGGCGGCCGCGGTGCCCGGCACCGCACAGACGAAATCGATTCCGAACGTGCCGCGAGGCGTGGTGCTCAGGGGGGTGGGTGCTGTGTCGTTGAGCAGGTGGTCCCACAGCCTGTCGAGCAGATCCACACCATAGGTGTCGCGGATCAGCTGCCAGATGTGGCAGCCGTCGAGCCTCGGGCTGATCTCGACGAGCTTCGGGCCGTCGGTTGTCGCCTTCACCTGCGCGTAGACGGGGCCCTCGGTGATGCCGAGGACCCGCGCCGCGGAGAGCGCCATCTCCGACGCTGCCGCCGCGTGCGCTCCGTCGACAGTTGTGGGCGGCATCGTGTGTCCGCTGACCAAGCCGACGTGCTGTGGCCATACGTGGCGGTCGCTGACCGCGGAGAAGACTGGTTTTCCATCGACGAAGTACCCGTTGACCGAGATCTCCGGGCCTTCCAACCATGTCTCCACGATCGCGGTCTCGGTGCGGGACGCGGCCTGTGCGGTCGCGACTGCCTGAGCGATGTCGCCGTCGTCAACGCGCGCGATGCCGCGCTGCCCCTGCGAGTCCGCGGGTTTGACCATCACCGAGCCGGTGACGTCCGGGAGTGGGTCGCCGGTGGACACCCGGGCGAACCATGGGTTACCGACGAAGTGATGCTCGGCCAGTGCGCTGCGCATCATCGTCTTGTTGTTGCATACTCGTGCAAACTGCTCGCCCACGAAATAAGGCAGTCCGAGGTTTTCGCCGACCCAGCCGACGACGGGCATGGCGATGTCGGATCCAACCGAGTAGACCAGCTCGATTCCGTGCGCACGGACGTACTCGGCGAGATGGTCCAATTCCGTGAACGAGAAGTCCGCGTTCGCGTCAGCGAGAGGTGTCGCAGGACCAGCCGCGGCGGCACAGACGTGCACTTCATGGCCATGTGACTTGGCAGAGACAACGGCGTCAGCCTGCACGGCGGCGGCGCCGAGGATGAGGACCTTGGCCATCAGACGTCGACCTTCGCAGCGTGGGCGGTCGCGGCCTCGGCAACACTGCGACCGACGCGATCGACGTCGTCGTCGGTCAACAGCGTGTGAAGGGGGAGTGTGATTGCGCGGCGGAAGAACTCCACTGCGTGTGGGGTGTCTTCCGGCTTCCACCCAAGCTGCTGATACGCGGTGAGGAGACTCAACGGCTTGTAGTGGACGTTGGTCGAAATGCCGGCGTCGGACAACTCATTGATGATCTGGTTGCGGTGCGACTCGTCGGCGGCTTCGAGGAACGCGATCGCGAGGTGCGCTGACGATTGTCCAGCAGCGAAGTGGTCGATGAGTTCGATGGGACTGTCGGCGAGCAACTCGGCGTACCGGTGAAGCACCGCACGGCGGCGCGCCAGCATCTCTGGCAAGCGGGCCAACTGCGAAACGCCGAGCGCCGACTGGATGTCGGTCATGTTCGCTTTCTGGCCGAGTTCGACGATGTCGTAGTCCCACGAACCACCCTTGCTCTTCTGCAGGGCGTCCTTGGTCTGACCGTGCAACGTGCCACGGCGCAACGAACTGTAGAGGTCGGCGTCGGTGGAGCCCAGGCGTTGCGCGTCGGCCCATGTGATCGCGCCTCCCTCGCCGGTTGCGAGGTTCTTGACCGCGTGGAAGGAATAGCACGTGAAGTCGGCCAGCGTGCCGACCGGGCTGGAATCGCCTGCGGCTCCGACCGAGTGGGCGGCATCGGCAACCACCGCCACACGACCGAGCGCCTCCTGCATCGGCGAGCTCGGGGAAAACTCGTCGGAGCGTGCGGCAACCAGTTCCGTGATCGCGGCGTGGTCGGCTGGGATGCCGGCCAGGTCGACCGGAATCACGGCCTTTGTCCGTGGTGTGATCGCCGACTCGACGTCTTCGGGGCGTAGGTGCGGAGTCTGCCCGCGAGTGTCGACAATGACCGCGCGCGCACCGACGTGGTGCACCACGCTGGCCGTGGCCGTGTAGGTGTAGGCCGGAACAATGACCTCATCGCCGGGTCCGATGCCCAGCCCCCTGAGTGCGGCTTCCATCCCCGCAGTTGCGGACGCCAATGCAACGGCGTCTGCCGTTCCCGAGACGTCGGCAAGCCCGACTTCGAACTGACGCGTGCGGGGACCCGTCGTGATCCAGCCGGAGCGAAGAACGTCAGCGACTGAAGCAATGTCCTCTTCGCGGATGTCCGGCGGTGAGAACGGAATCGGTTTCAGAGCCATGGTTTCGTTTCGTTTCGGCCGAGTCAGGCTAGGTGTGAGGGGGGTTCGGTGTTGAACTCAGGATGCAGTGCCGGGTCGGTGTGGCCGTTGCTCTCGCGCAGCATCCACAGGAAAGCCTCGTTCCCAGTCTCAGGTCGTGCCTGATCGACTGCTTCTCGCCAGATCGATGGCACCTCGACGTGATTGACCAACGCGTGCTCCGACTTCTGGATGTCTTCCCCAGGGGTGAAGAGTTCTTCGCTCATCTTCTCGCCCGGGCGCAGACCCGTATAGATAATCTCGATGTTCTTCTTGCCCGACAGGTCGATGAGGGTCTTGGCCATCTCGACGATCTTCATCGGGGTGCCCATCTCAAGCACCATCACCTCGCCGTCCTTGCCGATCGCCGCGGCCTGGAGCACGAGTTGGCAGGCCTCGGGGATGAGCATGAAGTAACGCTCGACGTCGGGGTGAGTCACGGTCACCGGGCCACCACGCTCGATCTGAGCGGTGAACGCGGTGATTACCGAGCCGCGCGAACCGAGAACGTTGCCGAAACGCACGCTCACGTAAGTGCCGCTGTCGAGCGATGCGAAGCCGGCGGTGAGCCGCTCAGCGAGACGCTTGCTGTAACCGAGCACACAGGAGGGGTTGGCAGCCTTATCGGTGGAAATGTTGACGAATGTCTCTACACCGATGGCACGGGCGGCGGTCAGCACGTTGAGCGTGCCGAGCACGTTCGACTTCCAGCCCTCCAGCGGGTATTGCTCCAGCAACGTGAGGTGCTTCAGCGCCGCGGCGTGGAAGACCACCTCGGGGCGCTCGTGTTCAAACACCTCGCGCAGTGCTTCGGGGTCGCGGATGTCGCAGAGGGCCAGCGTGCCGTCGTCGAGCAGCGCACGACCGGTCATGCTCATCTGGGTGGCATGCAGGGCCGACTCATCACGGTCGAGCAACACCAGCTTGGCGGGGGAGAACTTCATCAACTGACGACACAGTTCCGAGCCGATCGACCCACCGGCGCCGGTGACCAGCACCCGTTTGCCCGTGATCGCCTTCATGATCGCGTCGGCGTCGAGCTCCACCCGACCGCGGCCGAGTAGGTCTTCCAGGTTGAGCCGGCGCAGATCGGCGGCGCTGGGCGCGCCGAGCAGGCTGTCGAGTCGCGGCATCACCAGCAGGTCGAGGTTGGCGCGGCGAGCCGCATCACGCACCGACGAGACGGTGTCGGCGGACGCCGACGGGATCGCCAGCACGAGCTTCTGCGCGCCGGTCTGCTGCGCCACCTCTTGGAGGCGTGAACCATTGCCTCGGATGCGCACACCGTCGATCTTCAACCGCCGCTTGCGGGGGTCGTCGTCGAGCACCGCCACCGGCACGAAGGGCTTCGCAGCGTTGCGTTCGGTCTGCAGCGCGCGGATCAGCTGACGGCCGCCGTCGCCCGCGCCGTAGACGATCACCGGCACGCTCTCGTCGGGCGCCGCGGTCTGACCCCAGCGGTACGAACGGATGATGAACCGGATCGCGAACATACCGGCGACCGCGAAGAAGGGCGCGGTGAAGGGCAGGCTGCGCGGGATCGTGAGCCAGTGGAAGGGCAAGATCACCAGCGCCAGCACCACCATGCTCAACACGCCGCCACGAGCGACGTCGGCGGTCTCCTCGAAGGAGCCGCGCTTGTGGCCCACCCGATAGGGACCGACCAGGAAGCCGGCGATCAGATGGACAACGACGGCGAGCGCGGCGAACTTCGCGACGTGGCCGCCGTTCGCCTCCTTGAAGTTGAGGTCGAAGCGGATCCACGCCGCCAGATAGGCGGCCAAGACGACGACGACAGAGTCGATTCCTGCCCAACCGAGCTGCACCAGCCATTCGCGTCGGCTGCGGTTCCCCTTGAAACCGTTCACGTCAGTTGTCCGCCTTGCCGCCGATGAGTCGGCGGTCCTTCCGCGAGGTGCCCAGGTCTTCGGGGGCGTATTGGTAGCGGTAGTCGTAGTAACGCCCACCCTTCTTGCGCGGGATCTTGTTGAGCACAATCCCGAGCTTGGTGGCGTTGACCCGGTCGAGCGAGTCGAGGGCGGCCTGCAACTGGTCGGTGGTGACGTCACCGCTGGCCGCCACTACCAGCGTGCCGTCGGTGATGGCGCCGAGGATGGCGGCGTCGGTCACCGGCAGCAGCGGGGGAGCGTCGATGATGATGTAGTCGAACACGTCCTTGAGATCGTCGAGCACCTTCCGCATGGCGTCACTGCCGAGCAGCTCACTCGGGTTCGGCGGAATTTGGCCGGCACCGACCACGCCGAGCTCGTGCTCGCCGAAGCGCTGCACGACGTCCTTGAGTTCTGCGCGGTCGATCAACACGTCGGTGATGCCGACCGCGCCTTCCATGCCCAGGTAACGAAGCAGACGCGGACGACGAAGGTCGCCCTCGATCAGCACCACCTTCGCGCCGGCCTCGGCCATGGTGAGCGCGAGGTTGGCGGTCGTGGTGGTCTTGCCCTCGCCGGCCAGGGAGGACGTCATCACGATGACCCGCGGGTGCTTCGCGACGTTGACGAACTGGAGGTTCGTGCGCAACGAACGGAACGCCTCCGAGCGGGAGGAGTGCGGGTCGGCCTGCACGATCAACGGGTGCTTCGGTGCATCGGCATCGAACGGGATTCCGCCGATCACGGAGATGTCGGTGAGCTCCTCGACGTCGTCCTTGGAGCGGATACGGTTGTCGAACCGCTCGCGCAGGACGGCGATCGCGAGGCCGAGCAGCAGACCGAGGATGATGCCCAAAGCGAGGTTACGCATCGGCTTCGGGTTCACCGCCGCGTCGTTGACCGTCGGGCTCTGCACCAGCGTCACCTTGACCGGGCTCGGCTTGTCGGCCGAGACGCGCTCCAGATCGGCGACGGTGCCGGGGAAGACCTCGCCGATCGCCTTCGCGGTCTTGAAGGCGTCCTCGGGCTTGCGGTCGGTCACCGCAACGTCGATGAGCACCGTGTCGGGCGGCACCGTCGAGGTCACCTTGCCCGCGAGTCCGGAGCCGTTCTCGGCGGTGCCGGCCTTCTCCGCTGCAGCGTCGAGCACCTTCGGCGACTTCAGCAACTGGGTGTACGACTTCACCCGCGCCTGGGAGAACGTACTACCCTGGGCGAGTTGGGCGTTGCCCGAAGCGTCCGAGGTCGAGACGAAGAACTGAACCTTCGACTGATAGGTCTTCGGCGTCAGCGCCGTCATCAGAGCTGCGAGCCCCACGACGATCAGTGCTGTGGTGACGATCGTGCGCCACCTCTTGCGAAGAACCCGAAGATAGCTTTGAAGATCCACGATGCCTCTCGATGTCCGGCGTACCCCTTGCGCGTTCGCCGCCCGGCCCATCTCAACTCGAGCTTCCGAACAAAACGCTTGGAGGCTACCGGGCAGGTCAACTGCTTGCCTAATCAACGGATTAAGAAAGTGTCACTATCCGCCAAGTCCCTGGGGGTGTAGGCCGTCCGGCGCCTACTTCGGCGGGTTCAACCTCCACGCGGACGCGGTCGGCGTCCGGACGCCGAGAGTCGCGTAGGGGCTCAGATCATTCGCGTGGGGACGCGTCGTCTCGACATAGACCCACCGGACGCCGAGGTCCCACAACCTGCGCTGTGCGTCCGCCGTGGGCGCCGCGATGAAGGTGTCGTTGAGTTCGAGGATCTCCGGCTTCCAGTAGTCGACGGTGATCGAGTCCCGGCCGTTCGGAGCAATCTGCGTGGCTCGTGGCGTGGCGGTCCATCCTTCGACGAGCATCTGCCGCTCGCTGAAAGCGCTGACCAGCCACCGGCGGCTGTCGCACCCACCGCGCGGCTCGCGCACCGTCTTGCAGTGACGGTTGGTCATAACCAGGTCGGTCGGCTCGGAGTGCTCCCGGATGTATCGCGCGGCACGCAGCATGCCGACCGTCGTCGCGTTCTGCGACGTCAAAGTGGCGGGCCGCTCGTCCGGCACCGGTACCGACTTGCGATAGGTATCGATCCACGAACCGGCGCCCGCGAATAGGCCGACTAGCGCGACCGTCGTCAGCGCGCCACGCCACCACTGCCGCCGCACCACCAACGCGCCGATCACAGCGGCCACGAGGACGACGACCGCGGCGATGGTGGTGATCTGCCAGAACTGGTCGTACTTGCGCGGCACGATGCGTCCGGTCCACATCAGGATGCCCTTGAAGAACACGAACGCTGCGACCGCGCTCAAGGCTCCGAGCAAGAGTGCGCGGCGGCGTCCGAGCGCCAGCCACAGCTGACGGGCACCGATGGCAGAACCGGTGGCAGCCAACGGAATTGCGGTCAGTGTGAAGTATCCCTGGCTGCGTCCGGGGTGGGAGAACAGGCCGAGAGCGGCGGCTCCGGCGATGGCGGCTCCGATGAGCACCCAGGAGACCGGGTCCATTCGGCTCTCGCGGCGGAACGGCAACGCGAAGGCGAGCGCCGCACGGGTCAGAGCCGCGATGATGACGGCGGCGGAGACGAACAGCACCTGCTCGCGCGAAGCCACACCACCGATCACCGACGACAGGCTGGTCTGCTTCGCAGAGTTGGTGACACCGAGCTTCAGACCGGCCACCGACCCGTGGAAGACGACGACCATCGTCACGATGAGCGAGACCCCGATGACCACGGCGTCGCGAACCACCGGCCAGAACATCGGCCGGTTCCAGATCAGCATTGCGGCTGCGGCGAGGCCGAGACCGGCGATCACCACAGGGGAGGTCGACCCCTTCGTCCCGGTCGCGATCACGGTCAGCCAGGGAATCAACCAGAAGGCACCCCGCAGTGCTTCGCCGCGCCATCTGGTGGCAAGCACCAGCACCATCGCGACCAGGGTCGGGATGCCGAGGCCGAGGGTGGGCGACAGGGGGGTGATCGGCAGTTGCAGGCCGAGCAGGCCCCACGGTTGACCGTTGCCGACCAGCATCGAGAACGCGGCCGACAGCGCGCCGACGCCCGGGCTTCCGCTGAGGCGCAGGCCCAGGACGGCGATGCTCGCCACGGCGACGATCGGCATGATCGCGGGCAGGAAGCGCATCAGGACGTGATCGAGGGGGACGCCGGACGTTGCCGTCACGTGCGCCATCCAGGCGTGCGCGAACCACTGATAGCCGAGGTCCTCACCGGCCACCGTCGGCCAGCTCACCGGACCACGGGTCAGGATCTGCGCGGCCAACGCCTGGTGGAGGTAGGTGTCGATGTACGGCGTCCACGGCTTGTCCGACCACAGCAGGTTCTGCTTGAAGTACGACTCGGTCTGCGGGTAGGCCGCGAGCGTCATCAACCCCAGTGCCGGTCCCAGCCACCACGGCAACGGCGACCAGCGCGCTTCCAGCACCCGGCGACGCAGCACGGGGACAGCGGCGAAAACCGCCACGAACAGCAGCGGGACGACGTACGCCGGGATGCGCGAGTGCACCAGCCCGGCGATGGTCTGAGCAGGCACGGCGATCGCGAAGCCCATCGCGAAGCCCATCGCGAGGTCCTCGAGCAGCCAGCCGTTGCGCGGGCGGATCGCACGCCAGACCATCGCACCCGGCAGCACCTGGAACACGCCCGTCGCGGCCGCCGCCTTCACCAGGCTGCCGATCGGCAACTGGTCCATCACCGCCCAGGTCACCCAACCCAGCAGCGCGAGCAACAAGGTCGCGTAGGTGATCAGGGAGCCGAGGCCGGCTCCGGCGCGGGTGGCCTGCGTTCGGGCAGTCACGTGAGGGTGCCTCCGGCAATGGGGTGCGACGGGCTGGAGCGGGCAAGCAGTGTGGGCCCGCGAAGAACGCGGCCATCGTACGGTCTGTCGGCGCTACATCCCCGCAGGTGCTTGTTAGAGTCGCATCGCATTTCGCGCAGGCCGGCGCGTAAGCACAGACCGACAAGGACCTCTGCTGTGACCAACGCGCAGGACGCCTCGACGCCCGAAGGCGTCTACGAAAAGGGTTACTTCGAGACCCGCCTGGCTCAGGACGCCAACCGCGAGAAGGTGTGGGTGCACCTCGCCAAGCACTTCGCCACCTGGGTGCAGCCCGACCACGACGTGCTCGAACTCGGAGCCGGCTGGTGCGACTTCTCCAACAAGATCAAGGCCCGCCGCGTAGTCGCCATGGACATCGACGCCGTCGTCGAGCGTGCTGCTGCTGCGCACGTCGAGACCGCCGTCGGCGACTGCACCGACCTGAGCCGCTTCGAGGACAACTCCTTCGACGTCGTGTTCGCCTCCAACCTGGTCGAACACCTCGAGCGTGACCAGTCCAACCGCTTGCTGGACGAGGCCCGCCGCGTGCTGCGTCCCGGTGGACGCCTGATGCTCATGCAGCCGAACTTCCGGCTTAACCCGGGCCGGTACTTCGACGACTACACCCACGTCGCGATCTTCACCGACCAGTCACTGTCGGACTACCTGGTCTCCCGCGGCTACGCCATCGAGGAGATGCACGCCAAGTTCATGCCGCTGACGATGAAGTCGTCCGGCGCGAACCTCACCTTCCTGGTGCCGTTCTACCTCCGCTCGCCGATCAAGCCGCTCGCCGGGCAGATGCTCGTCGTCGCGAATCCCGCTGACTGACAACCGAATTCGACAAGGACTCACACGTGTTCAACGGCCAGACGCTCTCCGTCGTCCTCCCGACCTACAACGAGAAGGACAGCATCGCGGAGTGCATCCGCAAGTTCGAGGCGATTCCCGAGGTCGACGAGGTCATCGTCGTCAACAACAACGCCGCCGAGGGCACCTCCGATGAGGTCGCCACCACCGGTGCTCGCGAGGTCATCGAGACGACCCAGGGTTACGGCGCGGCGATCCAGCGCGGACTGCGCGAGGCCGACACCGACCTGGTCGCCGTCTGCGAGCCTGACGGCACGTTCGACCCGGACGACCTGCGCAAGCTGCTCGCGTTCCTTCCCGAGTGCGACCTGGTGGTGGGTTCGCGTACCGTCCAGAACTTCATCTGGGACGGCTCGAACATGGGCTGGTTCCTGCGCTGGGGCAACTGGGCCGTCGCCAAGGGCATCGAGGTCAGCTACAACTCCGCCTACCTCTCGGACGTCGGTTGCACCTTCCGCGTCATGACCCGCAAGCACAAGGAGTACGTGCTCGAGCGCGCGACGCTGGACGGTTCGGCGTTCGGCCTGGAGATGCTGCTCATCGGTGTGATGAGTGGGCACAAGTACGTGCAGGTGCCGGTCAACTACCTGCCGCGCGTGGGGGAGTCCTCGGTGACCGGCGACTTCAAGAAGACCCTCGACCTCGGGTTCGAGATGATGGGCCTCGCGGCGAAGATGCGGTTGAAGCGCAACAAGATTCGCGCCGGCCAGGTGGATCGAACGCCACGCTCACACTGAGACCGGCGTGTGGTGTCGATCGCCGGCTGGGCACCTACTCGACCAGCGATTTGTTGTTGAAGACGTGCTGGCGGTAGGCCCAGAATCGGAACCCTGTGGCGAGTACGAGGCCGATGCCGTTGGCGGCGATGTTGTCGGCGATCGGTGAGGTGAAGCCGAGCACGTAGTGCGAGACCCACAGGCAGCCGAGCGAGATACCCATCCCGACCAGCGCGACGCCGCAGAACCATGCGAACTCGTGGTGCTTCTCCTCGCGGCGGGTTTGTCTGAAGGTCCAGTAGCGGTTGCCGACCCACGCCACGATCGTCGCCGCGAACGACGACAGCAGTTTGGCGAGCAGCACGTACTCGTGCATCACGCCCTCGCCGCCCGGTCCACCGAAGCGCAACAGGTTGAACCCGCCGACGTCGACGATCAGGCCGAGCAGGCCGACCACCCCGAACCGCATCAACTGCGGCACCAGACCGAGCAGACGTGCCCCGAGCGAACGCTGGGCGGGGGTCTGGGTCACGGTCACGAGCTTCCTTCGGGGGCGGATAGGCGCGGCAACTCTAGCAACCGGCCTCGTCCGGATCGCCGTGCCGACTCCCCGACGCGGCGACGGGTCCTCGAATGAAACGGGCTGCCCGAACCGTGATCTGCCGATTGTGCTGAAACGGGGTACACCGGCCTGCCTTTGCCACTAGCGTCCGCCATGCTCAGCGGTTCGTCACGGTCAGGGATGACGACCGCTCAAGGGAAAGCGAACCCCATGCGTACCAAGAAACTCGCCACCGTCGTCGTCTCGATCGTCGCTGCCACGTCCTTCCTCGCCGCCACCCCGGACGCCGGGGCGACCGCGTCCGACCCCACCGGCAAGTACCACGCGGTGACGCCCTCGCGCATCGCCGACAGTCGCACCGGCTGGGCGCTGCCGATGGGCGGGGTGCGGCAGGACACGTCCGCTTCGCTGGCGGTGGCCGGCCGCGGCGGGGTCCCGGGTTCCGGGGTGCAGGCAGTCGTCGTCAACATCACCGCGATCGACCCGACGTCCGGCGGTTGGGTGACCGCGTACGCGGGCGGCGCGACGAAGCCGTGGACCTCCGTTCTCACCTACCCGAAGGGCTGGACCGGCGCGACGACGGCCACGGTCCCGGTCGGTGCGGACGGGACGATTCGACTCGCCGCCGGAGGCGCATCGGTGCAGTTGGCCGTCGACGTGCTCGGCTGGTTCGCCGCTTCGTCCTCGACCGTCGCCGCGGGATCGCTCTACACCGTCAACGAGCCCGAGCGTTGGTTCGACAGCCGCTACGAGGTCGGTGGCTCCCGTCTCGCGCCGGGTGAGGGTATCGGAATCCCGTTGTCGCTCAACGAATCCGGTGGCCGTCGCCTGACCGCCATGCAGTTCAACATGACCGCCACCGGCGGATACGACAGGGGCTGGTTCACCGCGTGGAGCGGTGCGGGCGAGCCGCCGTCGACCTCGTCGGTGAACTTCGTCGAGGCGGAGACCTCGGCCAATCTGGTCACCGTCCCCGTCCGCCGTATCGGTGCCGACCCCGCCAGGCCCGGCTACGGCCAATACGCGGTGCACTTCGAGAACACCTCGAACTCCAGCGCGCACCTGATCCTGGACGCGGTCGGCAGCTTCGTCACCGACCCGGGGAACATCGGCACCGTGCGGGTGCCGGTCGGGCCGACCCGCATCGGCGACACCCGCACCGGGTTGCGCTTCCCGCAGGCGAAGGTCGGCGCGCAGCAGACCGTCAGTGCCGCGGTTCCGAGCACGGTCGACTCCGACCGAACGCATTCCTTCGAGGGCGTCCTCACCGCCGCGAACCCCACCCGGGCGACCTTCCTCACCCTCTTCGGCGCCGGCGAGGCCAGGCCGACGACCAGCATGCTCAACACGAAGGCGGCACACAACCGCTCGAACTCCTTCGTCTCCCTCCCCGGCTGTCTGAGCCCGTCCGGCGCGACGACGTGCACGCCGGGGCTGTCGGTCTTCAATCAGAGCGGTTCGGTCGACCTCGTCCTCGACATCACCGGACGCTTCGAGTTGACCGACGAGGCCATCGCGCAGGTCAAGACCCAGTCACCGGCTCGTAGCGGTGCAGCGCCGTCGCTCGGTCCGGTCGCCGGCAAACCCCACACCCTCAACTGAGCAATCAACGCAACCCTCGAGAAGAGATCAACATGAAGCTCTCCACAGTCGTCTCCGTCTGCACCGCGGCCGTGCTCACCGGCACCGCCTTGGCGGCCGCGCCTGCACAGGCTGCCGGCGCCGAGAACGCCGGTACCTACTACAACGCCACCCCCGGGCGCATCGCTGATTCGCGATATGGCACCGGCGGCATGCCGAAGGCGCGGCTGGTGACCGGATCATCGGTCTCGATCCCCGTCCTGGGTCGCTCGGGCGTGCCCGCCACCGGGGTGTCGGCCGTCGTCGTCAACCTGACCGCGATCAAGACCTCCACCTCCGGCTGGGTGACGGCGTACGCGTCGCGCACGGCCAAGCCGAATACCTCGAGCCTGAACTTCGGTGCGAACTGGACCGGGGCGACGACGTCCACCGTCGACGTCGGCGCCGACGGACGGATCAAGCTGGACGTCACCGGATCGCTCGACCTGGCTGTCGACATCATCGGCTATTACGGCAGCGCGTCCGGAACCGGTGCCGCCGGTGCGTCTTTCGTCCCGATGGACGGCATGAGGATGGTCGACACCCGCGAGACGGTCGCACTGCGTCCGGGACAGTCGGTGCGGGTGTCCTTGGGCGATTGGGACACGACCGACGGGATGGTGCCGCGCGCCGTCCGTACGAACGTCACCGCCCTGTCGTCCTCGGCGTCCGGTTGGCTGGCGACCTGGAGCGGCGTGGGGGCGGCTCCCGCGACCTCCACTGTCAACGTCGTCAAGGGAGAGGTCTCGCCCAACTCGACGGTCGTCGCGCTGAGCAAGGACAGCGCCGGAGAATACGGGTTCACCGTCAAGAACACCTCGAACACCACGATGCATGCACTCGTCGACACCGAGGGTCTGTACGTCACGTCGACCGATGGGCCCTTCTCGGTGCGCATCCCCACCGGACCCTCGCGGATCATCGACACCCGGTACGGCGTCGGCGCACCCAAGGTGAAGGTGGCCGCCGGACGAACCATCCGTCAGGCCGCACCGCAGCTGGACCGGATCTTCCCGCTCGGCTTCGAGGGCACCATCACCGGTGCCGCGCCGCTCGGTACGACCTGGCTCACCGCGTGGGGCGGTGACCCGTACCGTCCGACGACGTCCAGCCTCAACCTGGTCAAGGGCGTCAACCGGGCCAACGGGATGACGCTTTCCTACGGCATGCAGACCGAGGACGCCGACCCGGGCTTCGCGATCTACAACGCCGCCGCGGCCACCGACGTCATCGTCGACCGCACCGCGTACTTCGGCCTCACCATCGACATGCCCGCGTTCGCGGCCAAGCAGAAGGCGGCCGAGCAGGTCGTCGCTCGAGCGGCAGCCCGCCCGACGCGCTGATCGTTCTGCCGCGAAGTGGCTGCCCCGGAGCTCCGGGGCAGCCACTTCTGCATGATTTGGACGCATTCGGTGTGCCCGGTAGTCTTGACGCTCGTGCGTGGGCTCTGCCCTGCCTTCGGTATCGGCCCCAGGTCGCGCCGGGTTCATCAGGCCCACCACACGCTCTCGCCGGGCAGTCGCCTGCTCGCATCATTGCAGTGCGAAAGTGCGGGGGAGAGCGCCGCTTCGACACTCCCGACCTCGGGTTGTGGCGGGCGGTCAATCCAAGGAGTTCGACCGGCGTCCGTCATGGGCGCGATCGAGCAGACAAGACTACGAATCAGTACGGAGAACAGGTTGCCTACTATCAACCAGCTCGTCCGTAAGGGTCGGCAGGACAAGACCACCAAGGTCACCACGCCGGCACTTAAGGGCAGCCCCCAGCGACGCGGTGTTTGCACCCGCGTCTACACCACCACCCCGAAGAAGCCGAACTCGGCGCTGCGCAAGGTCGCTCGTGTGAAGCTGACCTCCGGCATCGAGGTCACCGCGTACATCCCGGGTGTGGGCCACAACCTGCAGGAGCACTCGATCGTGCTCGTGCGCGGCGGCCGTGTGAAGGACCTTCCCGGTGTCCGCTACAAGATCATCCGCGGCGCCCTCGACACGCAGGGCGTGAAGGGCCGCAACCAGGCTCGTTCCCGTTACGGCGCGAAGAAGGAGAAGAAGTAATGCCTCGTAAGGGCCCTGCTCCGAAGCGCCCCCTCGTCGTCGACCCGGTCTACGGTTCGCCGGTCGTCACCCAGCTGGTCAACAAGATCCTGCTGGACGGCAAGAAGTCCATCGCCGAGCGCATCGTCTACGGCGCGCTCGAGGGCTGCCGTGAGAAGACCGGCACCGACCCGGTCGTCACGCTGAAGCGTGCGCTCGACAACATCAAGCCGAGCCTCGAGGTGAAGTCCCGCCGCGTCGGTGGCGCCACCTACCAGGTTCCGGTCGAGGTCAAGCCGGGCCGCGCCACCACGCTGTCCATGCGTTGGTTGGTCGGCTACAGCCGTCAGCGTCGCGAGAAGACGATGACCGAGCGCCTCATGAACGAGATCCTGGACGCGTCCAACGGTCTCGGTGCCGCCGTCAAGCGTCGTGAAGACACGCACAAGATGGCCGAGTCGAACCGCGCGTTCGCTCACTACCGCTGGTAATCCCCGTCGGTGCGTGGGGCAGCTATCCGCCTCACGCACCAGGGGTGCACCTGATGCACCACCCGCCGGGTCCGCCCGGCACCCCAGAACTCATCTCCTAACTCGGGATACCGAGAGAACGAGGCAGACACCGTGGCACAGGACGTGCTGACCGACCTGAACAAGGTCCGCAACATCGGCATCATGGCGCACATCGACGCCGGTAAGACCACGACGACCGAGCGGATCCTGTTCTACACCGGCGTCAACCACAAGATCGGTGAGACCCACGACGGTGCGTCGACCACCGACTGGATGGAGCAGGAGAAGGAGCGTGGCATCACGATCACCTCCGCTGCTGTGACCTCTTTCTGGGAGGGCACCCAGATCAACATCATCGACACCCCGGGTCACGTCGACTTCACCGTCGAGGTGGAGCGTTCGCTGCGCGTCCTGGACGGCGCCGTTGCCGTGTTCGACGGCAAGGAGGGCGTCGAGCCCCAGTCCGAGACCGTCTGGCGCCAGGCCGACAAGTACGACGTCCCGCGCGTCTGCTTCGTCAACAAGATGGACAAGATGGGTGCCGACTTCTACTTCACCGTGCAGACGGTCATCGACCGCCTCGGCGCGGAGCCGCTCGTGCTCCAGCTGCCGATCGGTTCGGAGTCCGACTTCATCGGTGTCGTCGACCTGCTCTACATGCGTGCACTCGTGTGGCCGGGCGACGCCAAGGGTGACGTCACCATGGGCGCGAAGTACGAGGTCCAGGAGATCCCGGCCGACATGCAGGCGAAGGCGGAGGAGTACCGCAACCGCATCGTCGAGCGCGTCGCCGAGGCCGACGACGACCTGATGGAGAAATACCTCGGTGGCGAGGAACTCACCATCGACGAGCTCAAGGCCGGCATCCGTAAGCTGACCGTCAACTCCGAGGTCTACCCGATCCTGTGTGGCTCGGCGTTCAAGAACCGCGGTGTGCAGCCGATGCTGGACGCCGTCGTCGACTACCTGCCGTCGCCGCTCGACGTGCCGCCGATGATCGGCCACAAGCCGGGCGACGAGGAGACCCAGATCACCCGCGAGCCGTCCAAGGACGCTCCGTTCTCGGCCCTGGCGTTCAAGGTCGCCGCGCACCCGTTCTTCGGTTCGCTCACCTTCATCCGTGTGTACTCCGGACGCATCGCCGCCGGCTCCGCCGTGGTCAACACGACCAAGGGCAAGAAGGAGCGCGTCGGCAAGCTGTTCCAGATGCACGCCAACAAGGAGAACCCGGTCGACGAGGCCGTGGCGGGTCACATCTACGCCGCCATCGGTCTGAAGGACACCACCACCGGTGACACGCTGTCCGACCCGAGCGAGCAGATCGTTCTGGAGTCGATGACGTTCCCGGAGCCGGTCATCCACGTGGCCATCGAGCCCAAGACCAAGGGTGACCAGGAGAAGCTCGGCACCGCCATCCAGCGCCTCGCGCAGGAGGACCCGACCTTCTCCGTCCACCTCGACGAGGAGACCGGCCAGACCGTCATCGGCGGTATGGGTGAGCTCCACCTCGACATCCTGGTCGACCGCATGAAGCGGGAGTTCAAGGTCGAGGCCAACGTCGGTGCGCCGCAGGTCGCCTACCGCGAGACCATCCGCCGGTCGGTCGAGAAGTTCGACTACACGCACAAGAAGCAGACCGGTGGTTCGGGTCAGTTCGCGAAGGTGCAGATCTCGATCGCGCCGCTCGACACCGCCGAGGGTGAGCTGTACGAGTTCGACAACGCCGTCACCGGTGGCCGCGTCCCGCGCGAGTACATCCCGTCGGTCGACCACGGCATCCAGGACGCGATGCAGCTCGGCATCCTCGCCGGCTACCCGGTCGTGGGTGTCAAGGCCACCCTGGTCGACGGTGCCTACCACGACGTCGACTCCTCGGAGATGGCGTTCAAGATCGCCGGTTCGATGGCATTCAAGGAAGCCGCCCGCAAGGCGGACCCCTGCTTGCTCGAGCCGATGATGGCCGTCGAAGTGCGTACGCCCGAGGACTACATGGGCGACGTCATCGGCGACCTCAACAGCCGCCGTGGCCAGATCCAGGCCATGGAGGACGTCAGTGGTGCGAAGGTCGTTCGCGCCGTCGTGCCGCTGTCCGAGATGTTCGGGTATGTGGGTGACCTGCGAAGCAAGACCCAGGGTCGCGCCAACTACACGATGCAGTTCGACTCCTACGCCGAGGTTCCCCGGAACGTCGCGGAAGAGATCATCAAGAAGGTCCGGGGCGAGTGATAAGGGATTTGTCCCTTCATCGGTTGACCCGCTAGTTTCCACCAGAATCAAGTAATCACCGACGCCGCCCCGGCGTCAGCAATCAAGTCCTTAGGAGGACCCGCAGTGGCTAAGGCCAAGTTCGAGCGGACCAAGCCGCACGTCAACATCGGCACCATCGGTCACATCGACCACGGTAAGACGACGCTGACGGCTGCCATCTCGAAGGTGCTGCACGACAAGTACCCGGACGTCAACCCGGCGTTCGCGTTCGACGAGATCGACAAGGCTCCCGAAGAGAAGCAGCGCGGTATCACGATCTCCATCGCGCACATCGAGTACCAGACCGAAAAGCGTCACTACGCGCACGTCGACTGCCCCGGTCACGCTGACTACGTCAAGAACATGATCACCGGTGCGGCCCAGATGGACGGCGCGATCCTCGTGGTCGCCGCCACCGACGGCCCGATGCCGCAGACCAAGGAGCACGTCCTCCTGGCTCGCCAGGTCGGCGTTCCCTACATCGTTGTCGCCCTGAACAAGGCCGACATGGTGGACGACGAGGAAATCCTCGAGCTCGTCGAGATGGAGGTCCGCGAACTGCTGTCCTCCTACGAGTTCCCGGGCGACGACCTGCCGGTCGTCAAGGTCTCGGCTCTGAAGGCGCTCGAGGGCGACGAGGAGTGGGGCAAGACCGTTCTGGAGCTCATGGACGCCGTCGACGAGGCGATCCCGGAGCCGGAGCGCGACACCGACAAGCCGTTCCTGATGCCCGTCGAGGACGTCTTCACGATCACTGGCCGTGGAACCGTTGTCACCGGTCGTATCGAGCGCGGTGTGCTGAACGTCAACGAGGAGGTCGAGATCGTCGGCCTTCGTGAGGGTGCTGCGGTCAAGACCACGGTCACCTCGATCGAGATGTTCAACAAGATGCTGGACAGCGGCCAGGCCGGCGACAACGCCGCCCTCCTGCTGCGCGGTATCAAGCGCGAGGACGTCGAGCGCGGCCAGGTCATCGCCAAGCCGGGCACGACCACCCCGCACACCAACTTCGAGGCTTCGGTCTACATCCTGTCCAAGGACGAGGGTGGCCGTCACACGCCGTTCTACGACAACTACCGTCCCCAGTTCTACTTCCGTACCACGGACGTGACCGGTGTCGTGAAGTTGCCGGAGGGCACCGAAATGGTGATGCCGGGCGACAACACCGAAATGTCGGTCGAGCTCATCGCTCCGATCGCCATGGACGAGGGTCTTCGCTTCGCGATCCGTGAGGGTGGCCGCACCGTCGGTGCAGGCCGCGTCACCAAGATCACCAAGTGATCCTCGCCCGCAAGGGCACAGCTTGAACCGAAGCCCCTCAGCCGTTCGCGGCTGAGGGGCTTCGTCATGCCCGCACACGAAGGCGCGACAGTCGCTCGTTACGCCGCAGTACGCGTCCGTACTCGGGCGTAAGGCGCGACCATCGTTCGTCGGTGCGGGCTCAGCTCGCGAAGTGCCGGCGCCAACCGACGTGGCCCACGGACGTCGGGTGACCGCGCCGGTTCAGCGCATCGGCCACTCGACGCACGGCGTCCGCCGGCTGGCGATGGATGTCGCGACTGGTGAGGACGATGAAGATCCATCCGTCGGCCTCGAGTTCCTCACGCCGCCGGATGTCGCTGCGCCACTGGCCTTCACGCTCGATGTGATGGCGTCCGTCGTACTCGATCGCGATCTTGAACTCCGGGTACGCCAGGTCGATGCGCCGACGGACGTGGCCAGTGTCGTCCCGGATCGGGTGGTTGACGAGCGGCTCGGGAAGTCCGGCACTCACGAGCAGCAGCCGCGTCCTGCTTTCGTACGGCGACTCGACCCCGGCACGGACGAGGCTCGCCACCGCCCGCGCGGACGACGCACGCGGGCGATGGTCGAAGCTGGTTTCGGCGAGTTGCTCGATCGTCATCGCCCCGGCGTGCACGAGCGAGTCACCCAGGACGAGCAGGTCGACGAACGGCAGCTCGGTGGACAGGTCGGCGAATGTCTGTGTTCCGTTGGTGACGTCGATCCCGCCTCGCTCGGTCAGCGTCGGTGGCTTGCGATACCAGTGCAGTTGCACGTCGTCCCGTTTCGAACTTCGTCGTTCGACGGAACCGAGATGAACAACACTGCTTCGCGGCACGACGGCGCCGAGCAGAACGGCTGCGGTCTGCCGACAGGCGAACTCCGCGGCCGGCAGTTTGCGGAGCAACGCGGCCACGATCTGTGTCTCGGACGGTGCGGCGTCGGCGCGGCAGTACAGACCACGCGACAACGCCCGGTACCGGCGGCCGCGCAGTTGCCGCCCCTCGATCCCGGCGGCCAATGCTTCCTTGCGGGTGAACACCTGGTGCATGCGGCAGACCTTGGCACGGACATGACGGTCGCTTCGGAGTTCTCCACACCGTCCACCACCAAAGCGCGACGGTCGTGCGTTACGCCGTAGTACGTGTCCGTACTCAGGCGTAAAGCGCGACCGTCGCGACTTGGATTGCCGATCAGCTACCGACGTAGCACTTGGTCGGCTTGAAGTTGTCGACGGCCATCAGGAACTTCACCTCATAATCGTTCCAACCGTCCGTGCGCAACTGCTTGGTCGGCGAGGTGGCTGCCTGGACAACGCCCTGGTCGTCGGAGCAGATGGCGGTCATCGAGGTGTTGCCGCCCTTGCCGTCGGTCTTGTACCGGCCCGAGACGATGGCGGTCTTGGTCGCCGGGTCCTGGGCGACCTTCATGTTCGGGTCCACCTCGGTGACGGTCGCGTAGCTGTTCTCGGCGTTCTTGGTGATCTTCAGACGCACCTTCTTGGCCGACGCCGGCAACTCGCCGCTCGCGCGGGTCACCTTGATGACGTTGGTGCCCTTGTTGACCGAGATGCTGTCCTTCACGGTGCCGACCTCGTTGCCGGACGCGTCCAGCAGCACGTACTCGATGTCGACCAGGCCGCGGCCCGAGGAGTCGACGTGCAGCACGGAGTAGAAGTCGCCGCGGTCGCCGCCGGCGGTGCGGTAGCCACCCAGCTTGACGATCTCGGCCTTGGTCAGCGGACCGGACGGGATGGCGCTTACGCTGGCGTCCAGTGCGGACTTGTCGTTCTTGTCCTCACGCTCGGACGTCGGCTTCTCCTCGCCGGCCTGCTCGGAGCCACCCTGTGAGGTCTCCGACGCCGACTCCGACGTCGTGCTCGAAGAGTCGGACGAGTTCTGCGACTCGGGGGTCGAGGGCGTCGAGGACGCCGAGGACGCCGTGCTGGTGGCGGTCGGTGCGTCTTTGCTGTTGCACGCGGTCAGGCCGAGTGCGGTGGTCAGTGCGATTGCGGACAGTGCGACGCGCTTTGTGGTGCGCATGACGAATCCCCCTTAAGGATCAGCTGTATTGGTGTGAACCGTGGTTGCGACGGCGGCACCCGGCAGCGGGTTCCAAGACGATCGCGCCGACCGGGACATCGGCACCGTCGATCGTCATCTCACCGCGCGAGCCCGTGCACGGCAGGGTCGGGCGGGCTGGAAGAATGGGCGACCGTCTGGTTACCTCAATCCGGGAGCTGCTGTGGCCCTTGTCGACCTGTCCGCCGAAGAACTCGCCGCCTTCATGACGGCGCAGAAGTCCGCGTACGACGAACTGAAGTCGCGCGGTCTGAAGCTGGACGTCACCCGTGGCAAACCGTCCGCCCAGCAGCTCGATCTGTCGAACGAACTGCTGAAGCTGCCGACCGGCTACGTGGCCGCCGATGGCACCGACACCCGTAACTACGGCGGACTGCACGGCCTCACAGAGCTCCGCGAGATCTTCGCCGAACTGCTCGGTGTGAGCGTGGATCAGCTTGTGGCGCAAGGTAATTCCAGCCTCACGCTGATGCAGCAGGTGCTGGTCGACTGCTTGTTGCACGGCGCCGTCGACAGCGAGCGCCCGTGGAGCGGCGAGGACGAGATCAAGTTCATCTGCCCGGTGCCCGGCTACGACCGCCACTTCTCGCTGCTGAACTCCTTCGGCATCGAGATGGTCACCGTCCCGATGAACGCCGACGGCCCGGACGCCGACAAGATCGCCGCGCTGGTCAAGGACGATGCGTCCATCAAGGGCATGTGGGTCGTGCCGACGTACGCCAACCCGACCGGCGACACCGTCAGCCAGGAGGTCGCCGCGAAGCTGCTCGCGATGCCGACCGCCGCCCCTGACTTCAAGATCTTCTGGGACAACGCCTATGCGCTGCACCACCTCACGGACGTCGAGACCAAGTCGGTCGACGTGTTGTCGCTCGCCGCGTCGTCCGGCAACCCGAACCGTCCGATCCTGTTCGCCTCGACCAGCAAGATCACCTTTGCCGGCGCGGGCGTCGCGTTCCTGGCCGCGTCCACCGAGAACATCGGCTGGTTCCTCAAGCACCTGGGGATGAGTTCGATCGGCCCCGACAAGGTGAACCACCTTCGGCACGCGGAGTTCTTCAAGGACGCCGACGGGGTTCGCGCGCACATGCGCAAGCACGCCGAGATCATCGCGCCGAAGTTCGAGGCGGTCGATCGCATCCTCACCGAACGCCTCGCCGAGCACGACATCGCCGAGTGGACCAAGCCGATCGGTGGCTACTTCGTCAGCCTCGACGTGCTGCCCGGCACCGCGTCCCGTGTGGTGCAGCTGGCCAAAGAAGCGGGCATCGCCCTGACCCCCGCCGGCTCCAGCTTCCCGCTCGGCACCGACCCCGACGACGAGAACATCCGCCTGGCCCCGACCATGCCCCCGTTGGAAGAGGTCGAGGTCGCGATCGACGGCGTGGCCACCTGCGTCCTGCTCGCGGCGGGGGAGTACCTCTCCAAGAATTGAGCTACCCCCAACACGCTGCACGAGCATGGGCGAGCGCCGCGTTCGAGACCCGGTGACGGTCGCCTACTCCGGCGATACGAAACCGCCCGAAACCGACGCCACCACAAACGCAGCGCGTCCGAAATGTCGGGACATTCTGACGATCCGACCCGGTAGGCAATACCACAAAGGGTGTGGGACAGTGTGTCCTGTGAGTGACCAGGGCCACGTGGAGCCGACGCCGGCGTTCTTCCTGGCCGGTGGTACCGGAATCTCCGCCGAGACCCTCGGAAACATGATTCTTCAGCAGTTCCCCAACGTGACGTTCGTGCGGCAGAAGATCCCGTTCATCACCTCGGTCGAAGCGGCCGGCGAGGTCGTGCAGATGCTGGACGCGGCCAAGACCGACACCGTCACTCCGCTGGTGTTCTCCACTGTCGCCGACGAGCAGATCCGCTCCGAACTCATGCGCACCCAGTGCGCGTTCATCGACCTGTTCGGCTCACAGCTGGACGAGGTCGAGAAGGTGCTGCACGCCGAGGCCGCGCACAAGGGTGGCTCGGCACATGCCGTCCGCGACCAGGCCCGGTACGACTCGCGCATGAAAGCGGTCGAGTACGCCATCGAGCACGACGACGGCGCCAGCTTCCGCGCGATCGAGAAGGCCGAGGTCATCCTGTTGGCACCGTCGCGGTGCGGCAAGACGCCCACCACGATGTACCTCGCCCTCCAGCACAGCGTCTTCGTGGCGAACTACCCGCTGGTCGACGAAGACCTCGAGTCAGCCAAGCTGCCGCGTCCGATCGCGCCGTACGCCGACAAGTGCTTCGGGCTGATCTCGACGGCGGCCCGCCTGTCCGCGGTGCGCAACGAGCGACGTCCGGGCAGCAAGTACGCCTCCCAGGCCCAGTGCCTGTTCGAACTGCGTCGTGCGGAAGCGATGTTTCGCGCGCACAAGATCCCGTTCATCAACTCCTCGACGATGTCGATCGAGGAGATGGCGGCCGTGATCATGCAGACCCTCAAACTCAATCGCGTTCACTGACAACCGTTTACACGGCCCTTCCGGAAGGACCTGCAATGAGCAGCAACATCGAGTGGTACGAGAACCTCGGCATGCACGATGTCGAGTTGGTCGGCGGCAAGAACGCCTCCCTCGGTGAGATGGTGCAGCACCTGTCCAAGGCGGGCGTGCGCGTCCCGAGCGGTTTCGCCACGACGGCGGACGCCTACCGCCGCTTCCTGATCGAGTCGGGTCTGGCCGAGCGCATCGACGGGATGCTGAAGACGCTGGACGTCGACGACGTTCGTGAACTCGCCCGCGTCGGCAACGAGATCCGCAGCGCGGTCGAGCAGCAGCCGTTCCCGACCGACCTCGAGGCCGAGATCCGTCAGGCCTACGAGAAGCTCGCCGGCGAGCACGGGGACGAGGTCAGCTGGGCGGTGCGTTCGAGCGCGACGGCCGAGGACCTTCCGGACGCGTCCTTCGCCGGGCAGCAGGAAACCTTCCTCAACATCCACGGCATCGACAACATCCTGCACGCGATCAAGCTGGTCTTCGCCTCGCTCTACAACGACCGCGCGATCGCCTACCGCGTCCACAACAGCTTCGAGCACTCGGTCGTCGCGCTGTCGGCCGGCATCCAGAAGATGGTGCGTTCCGACATCGGTTCGTCCGGTGTCATGTTCACGATCGACACCGAGTCCGGCTTCAAGGACACCGTGTTCATCACGTCGTCCTACGGTCTGGGCGAGGCCGTCGTCCAGGGCGCCGTGAACCCCGACGAGTTCTACGTCTACAAGCCGGCGCTTGCGGCGGGCAAGCCCGCGATCCTCAAGCGCGGCGTCGGCGGCAAGGCGATCAAGATGGTCTACACCGACGACAAGTCGGTCGGTCGCACGATCGAAACCGTCGATGTCGACCCGGCCGACCAGGCTCGCTTCAGCATCACCGACGCGGACGTCGAGGAGCTCGCCCGTCACGCGGTGAAGATCGAGGAGCACTACGGCCGCCCGATGGACATCGAGTGGGTCAAGGACGGACTCGACGGCCTGATCTACGTCGTCCAGGCCCGTCCGGAGACGGTGAAGTCGCGCGAATCCGGTTCGCAACTGGAGCGATTCACGATGAAGTCGCGCGGCGACGTGCTGATCGAGGGCCGCGCGATCGGTCAGAAGATCGGTGCCGGCGCCGTCCGCAGCCTGAAGTCGATCGACGATATGGCGCAGTTCCAGGCCGGCGAGGTGCTGGTCGCCGACATGACCGACCCCGACTGGGAGCCGATCATGAAGAAGGCGAGCGCGATCGTCACCAACCGTGGTGGACGCACCTGCCACGCCGCGATCATCGCGCGTGAGCTCGGCATCCCGGCCGTCGTCGGCACCGGCGACGCGACCCGCAACCTTGCGGACGGCGCCGAGGTCACGGTGTCGTGCGCCGAGGGTGACACCGGTTTCGTCTACGAGGGCATGGTCGACTTCGAGGTCACCACGACTGCTCTGGACGAGATGCCGGAGCTGCCGGTCAAGGTCATGATGAACGTCGGCACGCCCGACCAGGCGTTCGAGTTCTCCCGCCTGCCGAACAAGGGCATCGGCCTGGCGCGGTTGGAGTTCATCATCAACCGCCAGATCGGCATCCACCCCAAGGCGCTGCTCGAACTCGACCAACAGGACCCTGAGCTGAAGGCGGCCATCGAGGAGCAGATCGCGGCGTACGACAGCCCGCGCGAGTTCTTCGTCAAGCGTGTTGCCGAAGGTGTGTCGATGCTGGCGGCGGCGTTCGCGCCCGAGCCGGTCATCGTCCGGATGTCCGACTTCAAGTCGAACGAGTACGCCAACCTGCTCGGTGGTGAGGCGTACGAGCCGCACGAGGAGAACCCGATGATCGGTTACCGCGGTGCGTCGCGGTACCTGTCGAAGGACTTCGCCGACTGCTTCGCGATGGAGTGCGAGGCGCTGCGGTTCGTCCGCGAGGACATGGGCCTGACGAACGTGAAGATCATGATTCCGTTCGTGCGTACCATCGCCGAGGCGAAGGGCGTCATCGAGCTGCTGGGCCAGCATGGTCTGAGGCGCGGCGAGAACGACCTGCAGGTCGTGATGATGTGCGAGGTGCCCTCGAACGCGGTCATCGCAGACCAGTTCCTGGAGCACTTCGACGGGTTCTCGATCGGCTCGAACGACATGACCCAGCTGACTCTCGGCCTCGACCGTGACTCCTCGCTGGTGGCGGGTTCGTTCGACGAGCGCGACGACGCAGTCAAGGCGATGCTGTCGATGGCGATCAAGGCCTGCCGTGAGCAGGGCAAGTACGTCGGCATCTGCGGCCAGGGTCCGTCCGACCACCCCGACCTCGCCGAGTGGCTGCTCGACCAGGGCATCGAGTCGATGTCGCTGAACCCCGACACCGTCGTCGAGACCTGGTTGCGTCTGGCCAAGCACGTCAAGGCCTGATAACCGACGCCGGAGCCGGCGTGGTCGGGTGCTCGTGGTCCTCACGTTGGTTTCGGCGCATACGGATTCGCAAGCTCATCCGTCGGGCTCAACCAGCGGCTGGGTCGCGGTGTTCGAGTAATGCGGAGCGTCCCCAACCACACGCCCGCACACTGAGTCCGGCGTATTGAGCACCTCAGACGTCGGAGATCGTGGTGTGTGACAGCTTGCGGCCGGCGATGAGCACACCGCCGATCAGGCACAACACGGCGGCGATCAGCCCGAACCACACCGGCGGGTGCACCTTCTGGCCCACGTCGGCGACGGAGTGCAGGACACTGGTGCCCCAGGCGCGAGCCGAGAGCCAGGCCGCCGGCGAGATCAGCGAGGTCAGGCTCGCTTCCCAGACCAGCCAGTACACCAGGCATCCGACGAGGCTGCGGTTCAGCAAGGTCGCGAGCGTGGTGAAGATCCCGGCATACGCGACGGAAGCGGTCACGCCGCCGAGCAGCGCACCGAGCCAGAGGTCGTCCTGCACGCCGACCATGATCAACGCGGCGATCATCATCGGCACCGCCGCGAACACCAGAATGCACAGCAGCACCACGAACGCCTTCGTCGCGATGATCGACAGCCGCGACACCGGTTTGGTCAGCAGGTAGATGATCGAACCGTCATCGAACTCGGAGTTGATCAACGTCGTGGTCGCCATGAGCGCGACGACGGGCACGACGATGCCGATGCCGAACGTCCGCACGAGCACCAGGGGAGCATCGCCGGGAGACAGGGTGTCACCGTCGGCGACCCGGATCAGTGTGGCGAGCAGCAACAACAACGCCGGGATGAGGAACAGCAGGATGGCGCGGGCCCGCCCGAACAACGAGCGGACGGCCAGGCGCAGGATCGGAATGTTCATCGGCCCACCAGGTAACTGAAGACGCTTTCCAGCGATTCGTCGGTCGGGATCAGTTCGAAGAGTCGGACCTCGGCATCACGGGCGAGTTTCGCGACCACCGTCGCGAAGCGTCCGAAGTCGTCGGCTTCGACCTCGAGGTACTTCTCGCCATTGACCCGGACGCCGCGCACGGTGTCTTCGCGCATCAGCAAGGTCGCAAGTAATCGGTTGTCGCTGCTACGGATTCGGTACTGGTTCGGACGATCGGTCATCAACCGTCGGATGGCCGCGAAGTCTCCGGACGCCGCGTGCCGTCCGGAGACCACTACCTCCACCTGGCGCGCCAATTGCTCGACCTCCTCCAGGATGTGCGAGGAGAAGACGATCGTGCGCCCTTGTGCCGCATACGAATTCAGCAGACTCATCATCGAGCGCCGCTGGATCGGATCCATGCCGTTGAACGGTTCGTCGAGCAGCAGCACCGCGGGATCGTGGACCAGCGCCGCGGCCACCTTGATGCGTTGGCGCATGCCCTTGCTGTAGGTCGAGATCTTGCGATCGGCCGCGTCGGCCAGAGCGACCAACCCCACCGCGTGCTTGGTCGCGGCCTCTGCTTGGGGGAGTCGGTGCAGGTCGGCGTTCAGCCGCACGAACTGCTCGCCGGTGAGGAAGTCGTACATCGGTTCCTGCACCGGCACGAGTCCGATGTGGCGATACATGCCGACGTCGCCGCGCACCGGACGTCCGTCGAGTGTCACGCTGCCGGCCGACGGAGCAAGGAGTCCGGCCATCATCGACAGCAACGTCGACTTGCCGGCACCGTTCGGGCCGAGCAGTCCGGTGACGCCGGGACGGATGTCCATGGAGACGTCGTTGACCGCGACAACGTTGCCGTACCACCGCGAAACCGATTGCAGCACAAGGTCGCTCACAGCGATGCCGCCTTTCGCATCCGCTGGATCAACAGCAAGGTCGGTGCGACCACCCACACCACACAGACCGCAGCGGCCGCAGGCACTCCCACTCCGGTCGGCCTCGGGATGGTCGGGTTGGGCGTCGGTTGGTCGAAGAGCCCGGCGACGAGTTCGGCGACCGCGGTGAAGGGATTGAATGACGCCGGGATCTGCCCGCGTGCGGGATGCTCGCTCTGGTAGGTGATGCTCAGCGCGCTGGTGACGATGCCCGAGGTCACCATCAGCACGATGATCATCGCGGCGACGGCGAGCCCGGAGCGCGTCGTCAGCGTGCACACCAACCCGGCGATCGCGGCCAGGATCAGCGCGAGCAAGAGCGCCCCGAACAATGCGGAGAGGTAGTTGCGGGTGTGCACCCCGCGGTCGAGTTCGGAGGTCATCGCGACGCCGTACCAGATGGTCATCGGCACGGCCACGACCAGGAAGATCGCGGTGGCCAGTGCGGCCAACCGCGTCAGCACGAACATCGTCCGCGACACCGGACGCGCGAAGTACAGCACGATCGTCCGATACCGCAGGTCGCGCGCGAACAGCACCGGCGCCTGCGTCGCCACGAACACCGTGATCAACAGCTGCGTCCAGTACGGGAAGCCGAAGTAGTTGGACAGGGGCGCGAACAGCTCGGCCTGGTCGGTCAGCGACATCCGTCCGAGCTGGACGATGATGCCCGCCAGCACGACCGCCGGGATGAGCATGAGGCCGGCGATCAGCCAGGGCATCACCTTGGACTTGCCGGAGCGACCGACGCCGAACGCATGCCCGAGCGAGACCGTGAACAGTTCGCGCAGGATCGCACCCGTGCCCAGGCGGCGTCCCTGGAATCCGCGATATCCCAGGTCGTGAATGACGCCCTGGCGACTCGGCGTGCTCATGCGTCAGCCCCTTGTTGGAAGACCTCTTCGAGGGTGTGGTGGATCTCCTGCACCCGCACGAGTCCGAGCCCGAGGTCGACGGCGACATCGCGGACGACGTCCAGTGCCTCCGGACGATCGATGCGCACCTGCACCTGTTCGCCGGCCGGCCAGGCCTGCAGGCCGTGGTCGACGAGCGCCTGCCCGAACCGGCGGTCACTGCCCGCCGGACCCAGCACCTCGACCAACACCGTGCCGGTCGTGTGCGTGAGCTCGGACGTGGCGGACGCGCGCAGCAGGCAGCCGGCGTCGATCACCACGATGTGGTCGGCAGTGCGCTCGAGCTCACCGAGCAGGTGACTGGTCACCGCGACCGAGATGCCGAAGTCGCTGCCCACCCGTGCGATGAGGTCGAGCATGTCGTCGCGGGCGCGCGGGTCGAGTCCGTTGGTCGGCTCGTCGAGGAAGACCAGGCTCGGGTCGTGCACGATCGCCTGCGCGAGCTTGGCCCGCTGCTTCATGCCGGTGGAGTAGCCGCCCATCGCGCGGTGGCGTTCCTCGTCCAGCCCCACGTGGCGCAACACCTCGGACGTGCGCTCACGGGCGGCCGTACGGGGCAGCCCGGACATCAACGCCATGTGCATCACGAAGTCGGCCGCGCTGACATCGCCTGGCAGACAGTCGTGTTCGGGCATGTAACCGACGCGCGACCGGATCTCTGCACCCTGCGTAGCGGGGTCGAGTCCGAGGACGCGTGCGGATCCGCTGGTCGCCGGAAGCAGCCCGAGCAGCACCTTGATGAGGGTCGATTTACCGGCACCGTTCACCCCGACGACTCCGGTCACACCGGCGGGGATCCGCAGACTCAGGTCGTCGAGGGCGCGCACGCCGGGGTACTGCTTGGTCAGTCGGTCCGTCTCGATGACGAACCCCTGCGCGGGTTGCACCGTCGGCACCCCCTCATCAGCCGGAACGATTCGTCCGCAGCGTATGCCCGTTCACCGACAGCGTCCGGACGGCGCGCTCAGGTCGCCCGGATCGCTTGCACCAGCGCGGGCAGGGCGCTCGCTGCCGGTGCCCGCCAGACGTGGGTCACCTCGTCGCTGTGCTCGGTCGGATTCGGGTTGATCTCGATCACCGGCACGCCCCGAGCCCCGGCGAACCTCGGGAGCAGCGACGCCGGCGCTACGATGCCGGAGGTGCCGACGGTGAGCACCAGATCGGCACCTTGTACTTCCTCGACCGCCCGGTCGAACGCGTCCGGCGGGAGCATCTCGCCGAACCACACGACGCCCGGACGCACCAGCCCGCCGCACGCCGGACAACTCGGGGGAGTGAGCCGTTCGACCGGCTCGTGCGGCACGTCCACGCGATCGGTGTACGGACGCTCGCAGTCGCTGCACCGGAACGCCGACAGGTTGCCGTGCAGGTGGACGACGTCGCTGCTGCCGCCGCGTTCGTGCAGGTCGTCCACGTTCTGTGTCACCACCAGGACGTCGGCCCCCTTCTCCCAGTCGGCCAGCGCCCGGTGTCCTGCGTTCGGCTCCACCTGATGGTGCCGCTCGAACCGCCACAGGTACCAGGCCCACACCATCTCCGGGTCCTCGTCCCAGGCCTCGATGCTCGCCAACTGCATCGGGTCGTAGCGGTTCCACAGCCCGTCCTCGGGGTCGCGAAACGTCGCAAGCCCGCTCTCGGCCGAGATCCCCGCACCGGTGAGCACCACCACCCGCCGCGCGTCCCGGGCCACCTCTAGTACTTCGTCCAGCACGTTCGTCATGCGTTCACGGTAGTTGTCCACAGGGCTCTCAGCAGGATCGGCGGATTGGGCGCACCATGTGCCGATGGACGTCGTGTCGTGGGAAGAGGTGCAGTCGCGTGGACTCGGCGCCCGGGACGTGCGCCGACTCGTCGCGACCGGTGAATGGACACGTCTGCGGCGAGGGTGGTTTGCCACCCGCGCCGCTGCGGACGACGAGGACGCTCACCGTCTTCGCGCGATCGCGTACAAACGGGAGTACGCCGGCCGAGCGGTCATCAGCCACGTGTCGGCGCTCGTCCACTGGGAATTGCCGACGATCGATCGTGATCTGTCGGTGGTGCACCTGTCGAGGACGGTCGCGGGGAAGTCACGCCGTCTCGGTGACTCGGTGTTCCAGGAGAAGAAGCGCGAAGATCACCTGCGCTCGGCTGGATCGTCGTCCGCGTTGTGTGGTCCGATCTGAAGATCCCTGGGCGCGTTGCGACCCTCGTCCGCGAGGCGGTTGCTCGGGCGTCGTGAGTGTGGCCCGGTGGTGCTGGGTTCTCAGGCGGTGTCGTATCGCCTTCCGGCGGCGGGCTTTCCGGGGTGTGGAGTTTTCAAGCGGGCTTTGGACGGACCGGGGTGCGGCGGCTCTGCTTGCCCACGTCACCTACCTGGGACGGGGAGTTCGAAGTTTGCGCAGGTTACGTACAAAGGCCCGGGTTACGTCCGGATGCGCACGTTATAACGTGCGCATCCGGATGCAGCGTGGGCACCTGTACGTAGCCTGCGCATCTGTACCTACGGTGCGCATCGTTGCTGTCGACGGCGCTCGAATTCTGGTCGGTTCCGACGCTCGAAAAGTGAACGGTGTGTGGGCAGCTTAACCGGGCTGCTGGTCGGTGGTCTCACGGACGCTGGGCAGGGTGTCGATGCCGCGGTTACGTAGTCGGTACGACGCGCCCTTGAGGTTCAGGACCTCGGCGTGGTGCACGACGCGGTCGATCATCGCGGCCGCGACGACCTGGTCCCCGAACACTCCTCCCCAACCACTGAACGGCAGGTTCGACGTCAGGATCAGCGAGGCGTGTTCGTAGCGGCTGCTGACCAGCTGAAAGAAGAGATTCGCGGCGTCTTGCTCGAAGGGCAGGTAGCCGACCTCGTCGACGATGATCAGCCCGTAGCGCCGCAACCTCGCTAGCTCGTTGGGGAGTTTCCCGGCGCGGTGGGCTTCGGTGAGCCGGGTGACCCACTCGGTCGCGGTCGCAAACAGCACCCGATACCCGTGGTTCGCTGCAGCGATCCCTAAACCGGTAGCCAGGTGGGTCTTACCGGTGCCGGGCGGGCCCAGCAAGACGACGTTGCGGCCCTCAGTCAAGAATCCACCCGTGGCCAAGGCGGCGATCTGCTGGCGGACGCCGGGTTGGGCGTCCCAGTCGAACTCCTCGATCGTCTTCCGGGCCGGGAACCCAGCGCCCCGGATGCGTAACTGCGCACCGGATGCGTTCCTGGCGGCGACCTCACGGTCCAGCACCGCGGCGAGGTACTCCTCATGGCTCCAGTTCGCGTCCCGAGCGTGGTCGCCAAGACGGGCAGCGGACTCGATGATCCGTGGCGCCTTCAGTGCTGATGCCAGGTAGCTCAGCTGCTTGAGCGCCTCGCTCACGTTGCTCTTCTTGCCTGTGCTGCTGGTCATCCCGCCACCTCCCCAACGACAACACCGGACGGGCCGTTGACGAGTCCGAAGGCGCGGTCGTAGTCGGCCAAGTCACGCACCAACCCGGCATCCGGATCAATGACCGGACGTGGACGTTGGAACTGCTCACGCAACACCGATGCGGTCGCGACATGCGCCGGGTCGGTGATGGTCATGCCGCGTGCCCACACCCGCTCGTGGGTGGCGACGAGGCGTCCTTCGTACCGAACCTCGACCCGGCCAAGGTCAGCGCTCACCTCCACGAACCGGCCGATCACCGCCGGATCAACGGAGTAGTCGCTGCTATCCACGCGGACGTAGTAGTCGCGTCCTAACCGGACCCGGTTGAACCACCCGACCGCCGGCGACACTGGCGGCAACGGAAGCATCGCTGCCTTATCGGTGTCGAGCCGTTCAATCGGTTTCGCCTTGATCGTGCGCACTACCCGACTGTTCGCGATCGCGAGCCAGTCAGTGAACTGGGAGTTGAAGTCGCCCGGTGACGCAAACGACCGGCCGGGCATGAACGAGGTCTCGTAGTACCCGTTGCGGCGCTCAACCACGCCCTT